>UQMO01000012.1 GCA_900542125.1 uncultured Collinsella sp.
CCTAAGCCTTCGTCGGCAGCGGTCAGATGTGTATAAGAGACAGATCCCCCGCTGGAGATGATGGCGACCGGCGGCTTTGTTGTTGCTGTTCCCAATGGAGGTAATGCAGAGTTCCTTCGCGACGGATTGAATTGCTTGCTTTATGACCGGGGAGATATTGATGCTGCGGTGAGCTGCATTAATCGCATCGTTAATGATCACGGTCTTCGTAAGACGCTGTATGACGGGGGATTGAAGACTGCGGAGGAGAGGGACTGGTCAAAACTGACGGATAGAGTCGTTCGCCTATATGACTGATACTATAGTTTTAATGTGATGGATGCATACTTGCGGCAACGTAGACCTTTAAGTTAACGTTGCCGCAAGCATGCAATGTCTGGCTGCTTTATTTTTTAAGGAGTTATGTTATGAAAGGCATCATCCTCGCCGGCGGGTCCGGCACGCGCCTGTACCCGCTCACGCTCGTGACCTCCAAGCAGCTGCTGCCGGTCTACGACAAGCCCATGATCTACTACCCGCTGTCCACCCTCATGCTGGCGGGCATCCGGGACATCTTGGTCATCTCCACCCCGACCGACCTGCCCAACTTCGAGCGCCTGCTCGGGGACGGCTCGCGCTACGGCGTGAACCTCTCCTACGCGGAGCAGCCCTCGCCGGACGGCCTGGCGCAGGCCTTCACCATCGGCGAGGACTTCATCGGCGGAGAGCCGTGCGCCCTGGTGCTGGGCGACAACATCTTCTACGGCAACGGCCTGTCCCGCCACCTGACGCGCGCCGTCCAGAACGCCGAGTCGGGCCGCGCCACGGTCTTCGGCTACCACGTGGACGACCCCGAGCGCTTCGGCGTCGTGGAGTTCGACCGCGAGGGGAGGGCCGTCTCCATCGAGGAGAAGCCCGAGCGCCCCAAGAGCTCCTACGCCGTCACCGGCCTGTACTTCTACCCGGGCGACGTGGCCGCCAAGGCGCATAGGGTGGAGCCGTCGGCCCGCGGCGAGCTCGAGATCACCACGCTCAACCAGATGTACCTGGAGGAGGGGACGCTGTCCGTGGTCACCCTCGGCCGCGGCTACGCGTGGCTGGACACCGGCACCATGGAGAGCCTGCACGAGGCGGCGGAGTTCGTCCGCGCCGTGGAGCACTCCCAGGACCTGCCCGTGTCCGTGCCCGAGGAGATCGCCTGGGAGAACGGCTGGATCACGACCGCCGAGCTGGAGGAAGCCGCCAAGGCCTACGGCAAGTCGGTCTACGGGCAGCACCTGAAGAAGGTCGCCGCCGGCGAGATCGTCAACAGCCCGCGCGAGTACTAGCGCCAGCTTGTTTTCTTTTAGGGGTCACCGTTTATCTGGTGGCCCCTTTCGTTATGATTACGTTGACCATAAAGATAATATGATTGGGAGTGGATGTGCTAAGCGTCTACTTTGGCGATATGCCAGAAGCGATTTACAACACAGCGACATATTTCAAAAACTCTTACCGGCCTACTTGGATTACGGATCCCTATGCAGTCTCGATAATTAAAGATGTCGATCGATCGGATGTTGTCTCCGAAAACGTCATCGAAAGCCCCGTGCTTGGATCCATCTCCCCACTCCAGCTTTCTGGTGGCGTGAAAACGCTGCTGCTTATGAGATTTGATCGTAAGCATATTTTTAACGCCTCTACCTGTGGTGACAACTGTGCCAAGTGGATTCTTGACATGGCGAAAGACCGCAAGCTCGTTGTGAATCTCTATCATGTGATGGACTTTGGTCGCGAGGATTTTAAAATTAAAGTCGTGAATAGCGGCCGAATCGTTCACAACATGGCCGAATTGATTCACGAGTCGATTCCGTATCTGTAGGTACTGCTTATGAACGGTTCGCATCTCGTTAAGATTTCCCGCCGCAGGGGAACTAAGTACACATTTACCATCAAGCGGAACATCACTATTGTGCGTGGCGATAGTGGCACGGGTAAGACGACACTGTTTGACATGGTCGCAGACTACATGCGAACGGGCGAGCAGTCGGGTGTCTCCTTGCAATGCGATTGTCCCTGTGTCGCCCTGACCGATTATGATTGGCGAAACCAGCTTTCGTCCGTTCATGACTCGATTGTATTTGTCGATGAGGGCTTAAAAGAGATCCATTCTGATGAGTTTGCCCATCATGTGCTGTATTCCTCGAATTATTTCGTGCTGATCTCAAGGGCTGATTTCCCCAATCTTCCGTATAGCGTGGATGAGATTTACAAGATTAAGACGAGCGGAAAATACCATTCCTTCGTCCCTGTTTATCAAGATCGCGGAAATCATCGTTATGCTATTTCCCGATCGGCGCCAAAACAGGACTTTTCTATCCTTCTATGCGAGGACAGTAAGTCTGGTTTCCAGTTCTTTGAACGGCATTTCGCTGATAGTGAGCTTACCTGTGCTTCGGCCATGACGAACAGCGCGATTTTGGGCTGGTTGGATCAGCATTTCGACGATCGCGTGTTTGTTGTCGCGGACGGAGCGGCATTTGGGTGCTATGCGGACCGCGTCCTTAAGCTGCAAGACATTCATCGCGATACTGTTACGGTTTGTCTTCCCGAGTCATTCGAGTGGCTTCTGCTGAGCTCTGGCGTAATTTCAGGGTTAGATGTTAAGGCGGTTTTGGAAACCCCAGAAGCCTTTGTAAACAGTGAGAAGTTTAAAAGCTGGGAAGACTTCTTCTATAAGTACTTACGCGATAAAACTGGGAATTCGGTCTTCCGGTACGACAAAGACTGCATTCCGGAGGCGTTTTGTAGGGGAAGTAATTCTGCGAAGGTCATGGCTCTTATCGCATGCCGAAATGTCCGATAGTTTTGTTGAATAGTGTCGCGGCGTCACTTCCTGCGGCATACTAAAGAAGCTGTACTTGCTTCAGATTGGATTTTCATGTCTGAGATTTTTGAACCTAAGAACATCATCGTCACGGGCGGTTGCGGCTTCATCGGCAGCAACTTCGTGCACTACGTGGTGAAGAACCACCCGGGCGTCCACGTGACCGTCCTGGACAAGCTGACCTACGCCGGCAACCCCGAGAACATCGCGGGGCTGCCCGAGGACAGGGTCGAGCTCGTCGTCGGTGACATCTGCGACGCGGAGCTGCTCGATAGGATCGTCCCCGGCCACGACGCGATCGTGCACTACGCCGCAGAGAGCCACAACGACAACTCCATCGCCGACCCGGAGCCGTTCTTGCGCACCAACGTGGAGGGCACCTTCCGCCTGCTGGAGGCCGTCCGCAAATATGGCGTCCGCTACCACCACGTCTCCACCGACGAGGTCTACGGCGACCTGGCGCTCGACGACCCCGCCAAGTTCACCGAGGAGACGCCGTATAAGCCCTCGAGCCCCTATAGCTCCACCAAGGCGAGTTCCGACATGCTCGTGCGCGCATGGACCCGCACCTACGGCCTGCACACCACGATCTCCAACTGCTCCAACAACTACGGCCCCTACCAGCACGTGGAGAAGTTCATCCCCAGGCAGATCACGAACATCGTCGACGGCGTCCGCCCCAAGCTCTACGGGAAGGGCGAGAACGTCCGCGACTGGATCCACACCGAGGACCACAGCTCCGCGGTGTGGGACATCCTCACCAAGGGCCGCATGGGGGAGACCTACCTCATCGGCGCCAATGGGGAGAAGAACAACATCACGGTCCTGCGCATGATCCTCGAGGCGATGGGCCGCGGCCCCGAGGACTTCGACTGGGTCGCCGACCGCCCCGGCCACGACCGCCGCTACGCCATCGACTCGACCAAGCTCCAGCGCGAGCTGGGCTGGAGGCCGGCCCACACCGACTTCGCCGAGGGCCTGAAGGCCACCATCGACTGGTACGTGGCCAACGAGTCTTGGTGGCGCCCGGCCAAGGAGGCCACCGAGGCCCGTTACCGCGCACAGGGCCAGTAGGAGGGGAGAGAGACATGGCAGACATCGCATTCGAGAAGGACCTCGCCGTCGCCGAGACCGGCATCGTGGGCCTCAAGGTCGTCGACCTCGCCGTCCACGGCGACTCGCGCGGCTGGTTCAAGGAGAACTGGCAGCGCGCCAAGATGACCGCGCTGGGCATCCCGGACCTCAGGGTCGTCCAGAACAACGTCTCCTACAACGACAGCCGCGGCGTCACCCGCGGCATCCACGCGGAGCCCTGGGACAAGTTCATCTCCGTGGCCCGCGGTTCCGTCTTCGGCGCCTGGGTGGACCTGCGCGAGGGCAGCGAGACCTTCGGCAAGGTGTTCACGACCGTTTTGGATCCCAGCAAGGCCATCTACGTCCCGCGCGGCGTGGGCAACTCCTTCCAGGCCCTGGAGGACGGCACCGCCTACACCTACCTGGTGGACGCCCACTGGTCGCTCGAGCTGAAGAGGACCTACACCTTCGTGAACCTCGCCGACCCCGAGCTCGCCATCGAGTGGCCGATCCCGCTCGACCAGGCCACCGTCTCCGAGGCGGACCTCAACCACCCGATGCTGAGGGACGTCGTCCCCATGGCGCCGAAGCGCACCCTCGTCACCGGCTGCAACGGCCAGCTGGGCCATGCGGTGCGCGCGCTCGCCGAGGAGCGCGGCGTCGCCAAGGACTTCGACTTCTGCGACATCGACACCTTCGACATGTCCGACCCGGACGCCTACGCGCAGTACGACTGGTCGCTCTACGGCACCGTGATCAACTGCGGTGCCTACACGGCGGTCGATAAAGCGGAGGCCCCCGAGGGCCGCGTGACCGCCTGGAAGGCCAACGCCACCGGCCCGGCCCTGCTCGCCCGCACCTGCGCCGGGCACGGGATCACCCTCGTGCACGTGTCCTCCGACTACGTCTTCGACGGCACGGCCGAGGTCCATACCGAGGACGAGCCCCTCAGCCCGCTGTCCGTCTACGGCCAGACCAAGGCCGCGGGCGACATTGCCGTGGCCGGCTGCCCCCGCCACTACATCATGCGCAGCTCCTGGGTCATCGGCGAGGGGCACAACTTCGTCAAGACGATGAAGGCGCTCTCCGACCGCGTCGCCGACCCGGACGACAAGCTGGACCAGGTCACCGTCGTGGACGACCAGCTGGGCCGCCTGACCTTCACGCGCGACATGGCGCGGGCCATCTTCCATGTGCTGGGGACGCACGCCCCCTACGGCACCTACGACTGCACCGGCTCCGGCGCCGTGAAGTCCTGGGCCGACATCGCCCGCGCCGTCTTCGAGGCCGCCAACGGCAACGGGGACAAGGTCGTGCCGGTCAGCACCGCCGACTACTACGGCGGCGCCGAGGGACCCGTCGCCCCGCGCCCGGTCCACTCCGCGCTCGACCTTTCCAGGCTCGAGTCGGTCGGGTTCCACATGCCCGACTGGGAGGAAGAGCTTGGGGAGTACCTCAAGACGCTCTAGCCGCTATCAACTTTTCGAGAGTAAAAGCCGCCGTTCTTTAACGGCGGCTTTTCTTGTTGATGGCTATCTGCGCAGTGGTGCCAATAGTATTTTGCGGAAGATCTTTCACTCGCTTGGCGTGGTAGCGGACCTGCCGGGCTGGTCATCGTAGGCGTATTTGCTGTACACGTTGACCTCCCACTGCTTTTTTTCGACCTTTGCCACGGAATCGAGGATGAAGCCGGTCGCAAGGCTCAGACCGCACAGGAACATAAACGACGCGGCGAGCATGGCGGTGGGGAAGCGCGGAACGAGGCCGGTCTGGAAATACTCGACAACGATGGGCGTGCCCAAGGCGAGGCCGATCACCGCAAACAGAAGCGCGACGAGGCTGAAGAACTTCAGAGGGCGGTAGTCCTTGAACAGCGTGCCAATCATCGCAACGACTTTAATGCCGTCGCTTACGGTATTGAGCTTGGACTCGGAACCTTCCGGACGGTCGCGGTACTCGATGGGCACATCCTTGATGCGCCAGCGGTGGTCGACGGCGTGGATCGAGAGCTCGGTTTCGATCTGGAAGCCCTCGGAAAGCACAGGGAAGGTTTTAACGAACGGGCGGCTCATGGCACGGTAGCCGGTCATGACATCATCGAAGCTGTAGCCATAGATCCACTTGATCATGGCACGGACCAGATTGTTGCCAAAGCCGTGGAAGGCACGCTTGTTCTCCTCGGCATAGGTGCCGTTGGAAAGGCGATCGCCTACGGTCATGTCGGCCGTGCCGCTGAGGATAGGCTCGCAGAGGGCTTTGGCCGCCTCGGCGGGGTAGGTGTCGTCGCCGTCGACCATCAGGTAGCAATCGGCGTCGATGTCGCGAAACATCTGGCGGCACACGTTGCCCTTTCCCTGACGGGGCTCAAAGCGGACCGTGGCGCCGTGCTCGGTGGCGATGCGTGAGGTATCGTCCGACGAGTTGTTGTCATAGACATAGACCGTCGCTTGCGGAAGCTCGCGGTGAAAGTCGTCGATGACTTTGCCGATCGTGAGCGCTTCGTTGTAGCAGGGGATGATGACGGCGATGGATTCAGAATTCACTCAATGCTCCTTATACATTCAATCCTTGAAAGTATAGCCGTTTGGTCATGGCATCCTAAGATGTGGGTTAGTTCTCCAGTTTTGTTGCGTGAATCGTTTGCATGGTCGTCGGGTCTATACTGTTCGTTTGTCAACGATTACGAGTAAAGGAGTTGCATCCGTGTCGGATCAGACAAAGCAACAAGAAACTCGCAGTCTGCCTGCGACGTTTGCTAAGAACGAATTTGAGAAGGATGCGTTTATCCTTCGTCAGCTGGTTACCAAGGATTTTAAGATCAAGTATCGCCGTAGCGTTCTGGGCGTCGCATGGTCGGTGCTCAACCCGCTGCTGATGATGATCGTCATGGCCATCGTGTTCTCGACGATTTTCGCCCAGGGCCGCAATGGCTCAATTACGCCCGAGATGTACCCGCTGTACTTGATCGTGGGTAACGTCACCTTTGCCGTCATGTCCGAGTCTACGAACCAGGCCCTGACGTCGATCGTGGGCGCGGCTCCGCTGCTCAAGAAGGTTAAAGTGCACCGCTGGGTCTTCCCGGTGCAGAAGGTGCTCTTCTCGTTGGTCAACTTTGCCTTCTCGCTGGTCGCCGTTGCCATCGTTATGCTGTGGTTCCACGTTATGCCTTCTTGGCACCTGATTCTGCTGCCGGTCTGCCTACTGCTGCTTATGTGCTTCTGCATGGGCCTGGGCATGATGCTCTCCGCCCTCACGGTCTTCTTCCGCGATGTCATGCATCTGTGGAGCGTCGTCATTACGGCGTGGACTTACATCACGCCTATTTTCTGGACGACCGACTTCGTTGCGCAAATGCCGCATCTCGTGCGCATTCTGGTCTATGCGAACCCCATGTATAACTACCTGCAGTTTATGCGCGATATCTTCCTGTTCCAGACTACGCCCTCGCTTATGACGTTTGGTATGTGCGTTGCTTGGGCGGTTCTTGCGCTTGTTATTGGCTACACCGTGTTCCATAAGTCCGAGCGCAAGTTCATCCTCTACATCTAAGGAGTGCTGTGATGACTGAATCTGTTGTTGATTACAGCGAGCAGCCTCTGGCTGTCGAGGTCGACGACGTCACCATGATCTTTAACATGGCGTCTGAGTCGCTGACCAACCTCAAGGAGTACTTCATTAAGCTTGCCAAGCACGAGCTGTTCTTTGAGGAGTTTCGGGCGCTTAAGCACATCTCGTTCGATATTCATCGCGGCGAAGTTGTGGGTCTGGTCGGCACCAATGGTTCCGGCAAGTCTACGATGCTCAAGATCATCGCTGGCGTGCTTGAGCCCAGTGAGGGCAGCGTTAAGGTGCACGGTAACATCGCGCCGCTGATTGAGCTTGGTGCCGGCTTTGACCCCGAGCTGACCGCCCGCGAGAACATCTATCTGAACGGTGCCCTGCTCGGCTACACCAAGGAGTTCATCGACGCCAACTTTGACGGCATTATTGAGTTCGCTGAGTTGCAGAACTTTGTCGATATGCCGCTTAAGAACTTCTCCTCGGGCATGGTGGCGCGTATCGCCTTTGCAATCGCGACGATTACCGAGCCCGATATTCTGATCGTTGACGAGACACTGTCCGTCGGTGACGTGTTCTTCCAGCAAAAGTGCGAGGCGCGCATTCAACACTTTATCCAGAGCGGCGACGTGACAGTTCTGTTCGTTTCGCACTCCATGGAGCAGGTTGAGCGCATCTGCCAGCGTGCAGTTTGGATTGAGAAGGGTGACCTTCGCATGGACGGCCCGGTCAATGAGGTCTGCAAGGCGTACCGCGAGCAGTTCAACTAGGTTATAATTACTTGTGCCTGACAGGCTTGTGCTTGCTTGGGCGTGCGGTTATTTGCTCCATTAGCTCAGTTGGATAGAGCAGGGGACTTCTAATCCCAAGGTCGACGGTTCGAATCCGCCATGGAGCACCATCGTTTATTAAGCCCGGACCGCTTGGTGGTCTGGGCTTTTTTCATCTTGCTGATGTGGATTGGCCTTTCAGCGACTCCAACGCATGGGCGTAGCCTTGGTTTTAAACGTTTTGCGTGGCTTACTGCTCTGCCCTCGAACACTCCGATAAGTCTTTCGCAACCGCATTCAGCGATTACGGCAATAGAACTTAGTGCGGCATTCTAGTCGCATCTTCAACATCCAGAAAATCATTCGTGGCGCCAACAAACTCCTGCATGTTCCTGACGATGCGGCCATCGTTATCGATGCGAATCTCTAAACGCTTCCAGGGGAACTTCATGATGTGGTAAAGGGTTACCAGCACATCCTGTTCTTTGCCAATTTTGAGCAGCCAACGGGCGCAGTTATCGCCGCAGGTGGAAGCATTAAAGACCATGTTGGGGAGATTGCGGACAAGTAGGAGCGTCTTTACTCCGCCGGATAACTCGAGCGGGCTGATCGAGCCCAGCTGCTTGCTTATGATGTTGTGAGAGCCGATGAGCTCCGATCCGTCAACGCCTTTAATAATTTGCGCAGCCATGGGGTCTTCGAACCATGAATCCAAGTACGAGTTCCTAAAGTAGGTCTTGGTATCGTAGATGGAGCCGGGGTAATCTCCCAGATGAATGCTCAGCATGCGGGTCTCCAGACATTGTGTGACTGCAACGATTATATGCCAGTAATAAAATGCCGGCAGCAGCGAGATTGCTGCTGCCGGCACTGGCGTTGTAGTCACGCGAATCAGCGTTCGTGAATTGTCACCGTTTGCTTACTTTTCGTGACGCTCCCTCAGCAGCTCCAGGGCATGGGCGTAGCCTTGGAGGCCTTCGCCAGTGATGGTGGCGAAGCAGGCTAGGCGTGCATAGCTCACCTGGCGGAAGTCCTCGCGCGTCTCTACGGCACTGATGTGTACCTCGACGGCAGGGATGGCAACGGCCTTGAGGGCGTCGAGGATCGCCACGCTCGTGTGCGTGTAGGCCGCCGGGTTGATGACGATGCCGTCGACCTTGCCGTAGGCCTCCTGGATCTTGTCGACGATGCTGCCCTCGTGGTTGGACTGGAAGACCTCGACCTCGTCGAAGCCCTGCGCGGCACCTGCCTCCTGGCAGATCTGGACCAGGCGGTCGTAGTTGTCGCTGCCATAGATGCCCGGCTCGCGAATGCCGAGCATGTTGAGGTTGGGGCCGTTGATGACGAGTGCTTTCATGGTTGCTTCCTTTGCAGTTGGTCGATTTGGCGAGGCGGAATGAAAAACAACCACAAAGGCGCCTGTCCCTTTTGTGGTGATTTTTGTTAGAGAGCGGGTGGGAGGGTGTCGAGGACGGCGCGGGCGGTGTTGGCGGCGCAGTCGCGTGAGTCGATGATGTAGTCGGCCCAGGCGCGGTAGCGCGGCATGCGCTGCTCGGCGAGCTTATCGATGCCATCGCGGGCGGTGATGGGGCGACCCTTATGGGCGAGTTCGTCGAGCTTGCGGTTGAGCATCACGATCTGGCTGTTCTGGTGCAGCAGCGGGTGGTTCTCGTCGCGTGTGACCACGCCGCCGCCCGTGGAAAGCACCAGGCCGCTGCGCTTGGAGATGTCGGCCAGCTCCGCCGTCTCCTGCTCGCGGAAGGCTGCCTCGCCGCGCTCGACGATAAAGTCGGCGCAGGGCATCCCCAGGCGCTCCTCAAGCGCGGCGTCCAAGTCGATGTGCTCGCGTCCCGTGAGCTGGGCGATCTGCTCGCCCACTCGGGTTTTGCCCGAGCCCGGCATGCCAATCAGGGCGATGTTTTGCTCGCGGCGGGACAGACGCTCCGTCACATCCAGGATGCGCTCGCGCGGGGTGTCTTGGCCGGTGTAGCGCTCAACAGCCTGTGCCGCCTGTGCCACAAGCATAAGCAGGCCACCGATGCAGGGGATCCCGCGGCGCTCGGCCTCGAGCATGAGTCCCGTGCGAGCGGGGTTGTAGACAATGTCGATGACGCCTTCGAGTGCATCGAGCCCTTCGAGCGTGCAAGGCGCGTCGGGGCAGTGGGGGAACATACCGGCAGGCGTGCAGTTGACGAGTAAGGCGGCGTCGGACTGCTGCGCGATGTTGCCGTAGTTGACCTCGCTCGTGCGACCCACGGGCACAACGATGGCGCCCAGGTCTCCCAGCACCATACTTGCCGTGGTGCCGGCGCCGCCGGTGGCGCCAAGTACGAGGACCTTCTTGCCGGCAACCTCTACACCCAGCTCCTCGACCAGGCACCGAAAACCAAAGTAGTCGGTGTTGTCGCCGCGCAGGCGACCGTCAGGTAGGCGTGTGATGGTGTTGACGTTTCCCATGCGCTTGGCGAGTGGACTCAGCTCGTCCAGGTACTCCATGACGGCGCGCTTGTAAGGGATAGTCACGTTGGTGCCCTCCCACTCGTCGCTCGTCATAAAGGCCGCGAGGTCCTCGGGCTCGCGCTCAAAACGCACGTACTCAAGCCCCGCCAGCTCCTTGTAGATGGTTGGGGTGTAGCTGTGGCCCAGCACGCGGCCCAGCACGCCGTAGGGGCGGGTTGCGGCGGTATCGGTCATCTAGAGCACCTCCGTGTAGCTGCCAAAGTAGGTGAAGCTCTCGCACACGTCGTCGATGGAATCGAGCAGGTCGTCGAGGGCCTTGCTGCCAAAGGGACAGTCCAGGTCAAAGTAGAACATAAACTCAAAGTCGTGCCCGGGGATGGGACGGCTCTCGAGCTTGATGAGGTTGATGTTGAGCGCATAGAAGCGCTCGAGCACGCGGTAGAGGGCGCCCGGCTCGTTGGCCGTGGTGATCATGAGCGAGGTGCGGTTGGCGCCGGGGTAGACGCGCGGCTCGCGGCTGATGACGACAAAGCGCGTGTAGTTGTTGTCCGAGTCTTGGATATTGGGCTCCAGCACCTCCAGGCCGTAGAGTGCCGCACAGCTGCGCGAGGCGATGGCGGCGACGTCAGCGCGTTCGGAGCTGGCGACCATCTCGGCCGACATGGCCGTGTTTGGGTACTTGGTGGCGTGCAGGCCGTGGCGCTCGATAAAGCCGGCACACTGGGCGATAGCCTGGCCGTGGCTGTAGACTTCGCGCACGTCGGCGAGCTTGGTGCCGGGTTTGACGAGCAGGTTGTGGTCGATCTTGAGGCGCAGCGAGCGCACGATGTGGAAGTCGAACTGTGCGAGCAGGTCGTAGACGGCGTTGACCGAACCGGCGGTGGAGTTTTCGATGGGCAGCACGCCAAACTCGCAGAAGCCGTCGCGCACAGCGCGCATAACGCCTTCGAAGGTCTCGAAAAACGCGATGTCGGGCACGTCGAAGAGTTTGCACGCGGCGATCTGGCTATAGGCACCTTCCACGCCCTGGCAGGCGACGCTGGCAGTCTGGGGGAAGGGCGTGTCGAAGGCTACGGCCGTGGCGTGGGCCTTTTGCGAGACGGTGATGCCCTTGAGCTCGTTGATGTAGCGCTGCTGCTCGGCCTTGCTCATGCTCATGAGGAGACGAAACAGGGCGATGGTCTGTGCCTCGTAGCGCTCAGGCGCGCGGCCGGCGAGGTTGTTGAGTTTGGAGCGCTCGCGGGCGGGGTCGAAGACGGCCTTGCCCATCTCGATTTTTGACTTGGCGACCTCGGTGGCAATGTCCATGCGCTCGACAAAGCTGTTGAGCAGGGTGGTGTCAATGCCATCGATGGCCTGGCGAATATCGGCAAGGTCCATGGAGGTCCCTTTCGTGAATGGTTGCCTGGGGTAGTTAATTTGGGACGGGGCTTTTTAGCTACCCTTTGACTGTCGACGAATCGATGAGTGCCAGGGCAAATATCAACTGGCATATGGGGGCAGCTAAAATAGCCCCGTCCCAAATTAACTACCCTTGGGGTGGGTGGACTAAAGCTGTCCGGCGTCCTCTAGAAGGGCGTCCCAGATCGCGAGGGCAGCTGCTGCTTCGGCAACGGGGACGGCGCGCGGGACGATGCAGGGATCGTGACGGCCGTGGACCGAGAGCTCGGCATTTTCCATGGCGTCCATGTCTACGGTCTGCTGCTCGCGGCCAATTGAGGGCGTCGGCTTTACGGCCATGCGCCACATGACGGGCGCGCCGGTGGAGATGCCGCCCAGAATGCCGCCGGCGTTGTTGGACTCGACCTCGATCTCGTCGGTCTCGGCGTCGATGCGATACGGGTCGTTGTTCTCGCTGCCGCGCATGGCGGCCACGGCAAAGCCCATGCCAAACTCCACGCCCTTTACGGCGGGAATGCCAAACGCGATTTGCGCGATGCGGTTCTCGATGCCGTCGAACATGGGGTCGCCGATGCCCGCGGGAAGCCCGTAAATGCCGCACTCCACAATGCCGCCGATGCTGTCGAGTTCGTCGCGCGCGGATAGGATCTCCTCGCGCATGCGGCCGGCTGCGGCGGCGTCAATGCACGGCAGATCGTTCGTAAGGATCGCCTTGCGGTCGGCCTCGCGATAGACCATATCGTCCATGGGCAGGTCGGAGATGCCGCCGATCTGCGCGACGTGCGCCATGACCTGAATGCCGCGGGCTTCGAGTGCCTGCAGCGCAATGCCGCCGGCGATGCATAAGGGGGCCGTTAGGCGGCCGGAAAAATGCCCGCCACCAGCGACATCGTGCATGTTGTGATACTTCACGCGCGCAGGGAAGTCCGCATGTCCGGGACGGGGCTTGCGGCGCAGCTCGGAGTAATCCTTGGAGCGCGTGTTGGTGTTCTCGATAATCGCGGCGATGGGCGCGCCGGTGGTATGTCCATCGACAACACCGGCGATGATGTGGGCGGCGTCGGCCTCGCGGCGCTTGGTTGCGGTTTCGTCGCGACCGGGGGCGCGACGGTCGAGGAAGGCCTGCAGCTTCTCCTGGTCCACGGCGATGCCCGCCGGGATGCCGTCGAGTGAGCAGCCGATAGCAGGGGAGTGCGACTGGCCGAAAATGCTCAGATGCAAAACGTTGCCAAAGGTCGAGGACATGCTATTCCTCCTCGAGTGTGACCTTGCCGCCCAGCAGGCGGTAGTGGTCGAAGAAATCGGGATAGGACTTGTTGACGGCCTCGGCGCCGTGGATCACGATCTCGCCGGTGGCGCGGCTCGCGGCGATGGCGGCCATCATGGCGATGCGGTGGTCGTTGTGCGAATCGACCTCGCCGCCGGTGAAGGCATCGACGCCCTTGATGATGAGGTCATCGCCGGCAATGCGCACCTGCGCGCCCAGCGCGGTGAGCTCGCGGGTGGTGGTGGCCAGACGGTCGGATTCCTTGATGCGCAGACGGGCGCAATCGCGGATAAAGGTGCGGCCCTGTGCCAGTGAGGCCACGGCCGAGATAACGGGCACGAGGTCGGGAATGTCGTGGGCGCTCATCTCAAAGCCGGCGAGTTTGTCGGACTGCACGGTGGCGGCGTTGGTTGAGCGCACGATGCGGGCCCCAAAGCGCGAAAGCGCGGCGAGCACGTTGCGGTCGCCCTGTGCAGAGCTCAGCGACACGCCCTCGACGGTGATTGGGTCGGTGCCGATGGCACCGGCGCACAGCCAAAAGGCGGCGTTGGACCAGTCGCCCTCGACGGCTACGCTGCCGGGCGTGCGATACGAGCCACTGCTCACGCGGAAGTTTGTGACTTCGGGCTGGCCGTCCCTGGCGGGAATACGCTCGACGTTAACCTCGACGCCAAAGGCCTTCATGGCCTGGATCGTCAGGTTGATGTAGGGGCGGCTCTCAATGAGGCCGGTCACCTGCACGCAGGAGGGCTGGGCGAGCAACGGGGCTGCCAACAGCAGGCCGGAGATATACTGCGAGCTTACGTTGCCCGGCAGCACAAAGGTGCCCGGGCGCATGCGTCCGCTCGTCTTGAGCGGAAAACCGCCCAGACCCTGTAGGTCGCAGCCGGCGGCGATGATCTCGTCCGAGAGCGGGGAGAGCGGGCGGGTGCCAAGGCGGCCCTGGCCCACGAAGGTGGCATCCGCACCCAACGCGCAGGCGACAGGCAGCATAAAGCGCAGTGTGGAGCCGCTTTCGCCGCAGTCAAGCGTGCCGCCGGCAAGGGCCTTGAGCAGGCCAAACTCAACACTCTTCATGGTGGGATGGACCTGGAAGCCGTCCTCGACGGTCTCGATGCGGGCGCCCAGGGCCGTAAGGCAACGCACCGTAGCCTCGATGTCGGCGCAGGTGGTGTTGCAGGTGACGTGTGTCTCGCCGTTGGCAAGCGCGGCGCAGATGATCAGGCGGTGCGCCATCGACTTGGACGCGATGGCGGGAACGGTGCCCTTAAGCGGGGACGGGGTGATGCGGGCTAGCATGCGGATGCGTCTCCCTTCTGGCCGAGGCCTTCGGCAATGAGTTCGTGGAAAGTGGAAAGCGGCGTGCGGTCGATGCTGCAGCGGCCAATGCCGTGCGGAATCACCAGGTCGATGGTGTCGCCCGCGCGCTTCTTGTCGTGGAGCGCCTCGGCAAAGACGGCATCGACATCGAGGTCGCAGCGGGTCTTGAGGCCATGGCGGGCGCAGAGCTCCTCAATACGACCGGGCAGTGCGGCATCGCAGACGCCGTGCAGGGCCGCGGCGCGCGTGATGATGCCCATGCCGATCGACACGCAGTTGCCGTGTCCGAGCTCAAAGCGCTCGCAGGCCTCGACGGCATGTCCGGCGCTGTGTCCAAAGTTGAGGAGCTTGCGCTGGTTGGTTTCGCGCTCGTCGGCGACGACCACGGCGCGCTTGATGTCGATATTGCGGGCGATGATGAGCGCTACGCGGGCCACATCGCGGTTGAGCAGCTCCAGCGTGAGCGGGGTCTTCTCCAGCTCGGCGAAAAGCTCCGGGTCGGCGATCATGGCGTGCTTGACGACCTCGCCGCAGCCGTCGGCGAACTGCTCGGGCGTGAGGGTGGCCAGGCACCCCACGTCGGCGATAACCACGCTCGGCTGCCAAAAGGCGCCGGCCAAGTTCTTGCCGGCAGCCAGGTCGATGGCGGTCTTGCCGCCCACCGACGAATCCACCATTGCGAGCAGACTCGTGGGGATCTGCACAAACTTGCAGCCGCGCATGTAGGTGGCGGCCACAAAGCCCGCCACGTCGCCCACGACGCCGCCGCCGAGTGCCACGATCACGTCGGAGCGCGAAAGCTCGTGCTCGGCCACAAACTCCAAAATGGCAACATAGGTCTCGGCGCGCTTATGGGCCTCGCCGGCCTCGAAGGTGCAGATGCTCACCTCGTAGCCTGATGCCTCCAGACTCTGCTTGACGGGCATCTGGTAGAGCGGACCCACGTTGGTGTCCGTCACGATGACGGCCTTGGTGCCGCCGGCAGTGGCGCGCACGAGCGGTCCCGCCTGCTCCAGCAAAAACGTGCCAACATGCACCTGGTAGGGGCGTGCGGTGTCGATATCGATGGTAATCGCCATAAGCTTCGGTCCTTTCGACCTGGCGTGATAGGTGGTCTAGTGGGAGGCCTCGTCGTCGAGCGCGCGCTTAATGCGGTCGCCCTCGGCAAGGAGATTCTCCAGATAGCGCTGGTCGCGGTCCTTGAGCGCACGGCTGTAGGCGCCGAGCGACTCGATCAGATGGTCGATCTCGAAGGCGAGCGCATCGGCGTCGTCGATCATAAGCTCGGACCACATCTGAGGATTGAGGTGCGCCACGCGGGTGAGATCGCGGTAGCTACCGGCCGAAAAGCCGTGGTGGACCTGGGCAGTGGGGCTCTTGACGTAGGCGTTGGATACCACGTGCGCAAGCTGGCTCGTGAAGGCGATGACGCGGTCGTGCTCGGCGGCGCTGGTCACGCTGAACTTGCCAAAGCCCAAGGGGCGCACCATCTCGCGCACCTGGCCCAAAAGCTCCAGCTTGAGCGCGTCGTCCACCGCGGGCGGCACGAGCACGAGCGGCGCGCCCTGGAACAGGTCGGCGCGGGAGTGCGCATAGCCCGAGTACTGCGTGCCCGCCATGGGGTGCGCGCCCACAAAGTAAAAGCCGTGCTCGCGGGCAAGCTCAAAGGCGCGCTCGCACACGATGCCCTTGACGCCCACCGTGTCGATCACCACGGGACCCATGATGGCGTCGGTGTCGGTGGCATCGGCGAGTGCCTGTGCATGCGCCTCGAGCCACTCGATGCAGGCCTCGGGGTAGCAGGCCAGGACGATGATGTCGCACTCGCCGAGTGTCTTGTCGTTGAGCTCTCCGGCGACAGTGCCCATGCTGGCGGCCGTCATGACATCGTCATCGGGGTCCCAGGCCAGCACGCGGACGCCCGCCTGCGCATAGCCGCGGGCAAAGCTGCCGCCGATGAGGCCCAGGCCCACGATGCCCGCGCATTTGGGGCCGCCCTGGTTAACGCGTGCGTTTCTCACCGTACCCATGGGCTACTCCATGGTCTCTTGGCAGACAACCTCGCGGATGGCTCGGATGCGGCGCATGGTGTCGTCGAACTGATCGGGGGTGAGGGCCTGGGCGCCGTCGGACCAGGCGCGGCTCGGTTCGTCGTGGACCTCGATCTCCAGACCGTTGGCGCCGCAGGCGGTCGCGGCGAGCGCCATGGGCTCAACGTAGCGGGTGTAGCCGGTGGCGTGGCTGGGGTCGGCGACGACGGGCAGGTGCGACAGGTGGTGCAGCACCGGCACGGCGTTGAGGTCGAAGGTATTGCGGGTACGGGTCTCGAAGGTGCGGATGCCGCGCTCGCACAGGATGACGTTGTCGTTGCCCTCGCTCATGATGTACTCGGCGGCCATGAGCAGCTCGTCGATCGTGCCGGACATGCCGCGCTTGAGCAGGACCGGAGTCTTGGTCTTGCCGACCTCCTTGAGCAGGGGGAAGTTCTGGGCGTTGCGGGCGCCGATCTGCATGACGTCGATCTTCTTGTCCAAGAAGACCTGCACGTCGCGTGGGTCCATGATCTCGGTGACGATCGGCATGTCGAGCTCGGCAGACGCCTCGCACAGCAGGTCGAGGCCGGCGGGGCCCATGCCCTGGTAGGCGTAGGGGGAGGTGCGGGGCTTGTAGGCACCGCCGCGCAGCATCGTGGCACCGGCGGCCTTCACGCGGCGGGCGATGCGGACGAGGTTCTCGCCCTCGACGGAGCACGGGCCGGCGATGACCTGGAACTGATCGCCGCCGATCTTGACGCCGTGGCCGCAGTCGATGACGGAGTCCTCGGGGTGGAACTTGCGGTTGGCGCGCTTGAACGGCTCGGAGACGCGCTGCACGCGCTCGACGACATCCATGGACTCGAGCAGGAACGGGTCGATCTTGGTCGTATCGCCCACCAGGCCGATAATCGTCTCATTCTCGCCGCGCGAGACATCGGTCTTCAGGCCCTTTTTCTCAATCCAGCTGACGATATGGCTGACGGCCTCGTCGCTGGCGCTCTGCTTTAAAATTGCAATCATGGTGTGCCTCTCACCTCGATGGATAACTTTTGCAAAAACGGCCCGCATCGCGAGCCGTGTATATATGGTGCATGAGAGTTTATACTATCTGACTCGCTTTTGCCTTCTAAAGTGGGCCGTTGCGCCGCGTCTTCCTCGGAATTGCAAAGCTTTTTCTTTTATTTTGATAGCCCGTGGTGCACTTGGGTATAATGCCAAACGTTGGCCCTATTAGCTCAGGGGATTAGAGCGTCTGCCTCCGGAGCAGAAGGCCGTTGGTTCGAATCCAACATGGGGCACCATCGAACGTAAGACCGTCCGAACCTCGCATGGTCCGGGCGGTTTTTCTTATACCGACGCGACGTGATGGGACGTGGTATGGCAGCAACGGATATCGAGCGCGGACTCTCGACCGCCGAGGTCGAGGAGCGCATCGCCGCCGGTAAGATCAACCGCAACATGGAGCTCAAGACCAAGTCGGTCAAAGAGCTCATCATCGAGAACCTCTGCACGCTGTTCAGTTTGATCAACGTGATCTTGGCGTTCCTGGTCATTTTGACCGGTTCGTTTAAGAACCTGACGTTCCTGTTTGTGGTGTTCCTCAATACCGCTATTGGCGTCATTCAATCCATGCGGTCCAAGAAGATGGTCGATAAGCTCACGCTGCTGACCTATAAGAAGGCCATCGCGGTGCGCGACGGTGCCGAGGTGGAGCTCGACTTGGACCAGATCGTGCTCGACGACATCATCCGCCTGGGGCGCGGCGACCAGATTCCCGCTGACGCCGTGGTGGTTTCCGGCGAAGCGCTCGTGAACGAGAGCCTGCTGACGGGCGAGAGCGACCTTATCAAGAAACAGCCCGGTTCCGAGCTCATGAGCGGCAGCTTTATCGACTCGGGCCTGCTGCGCGCTCGCGTGATCCATGTCGGCGCCGACAACTACGTGGCTAAGATCAATAACGAGGCCAAATACGTCAAAAAGGTCAATTCCGAGATCATGAACGCGCTTAACGCCATCGTGCGCTTTGCGAGCATCATCATGATCCCGCTCGGTTTGGCGTTGTTTGCCTCGAGTGTGAGCGAGCTGTGGGATGCCGCGGGAACCCCGGGCGATAGCGCGCTTTCGTGGTGCTTCTCCGAGCTGTTGGCTGGTCATGTGCCTTCGTCGGCGCTGCTGTCCACGGTGGGTGCCCTGCTGGGCATGATCCCGCAAGGCCTGGTGCTGCTGACCTCGTCGGTGCTCGCCATCGCCACGGTGCGCCTGGCCCGCCGCAAGGTGCTGGCACAGCAGCTCTACTGCATCGAGACGCTCGCTCGCGTCGACGTGCTGTGCCTGGACAAGACGGGCACCATCACGTCGGGCCGTATGGAGGTCGAGGGCACGTATCCGCTGCCGGTTGAGGGCGTGAGCCTAGACGCCGGCTCGGACGAGGCGGCCGTTCCCGTCGATACCACGGTGCTCGATTTTGCGCTGGCTAACGTCGCGCGTGCGACTTCGGCCGATGCCAACGAGACCTGCCAGGCGCTGCTCAACTATTACGCCGATCGCCCGGTCGAGGTGTCTGAGCCGCTGTCGGTCATTCCGTTCTCGTCCTCCAAAAAGTGGAGCGGCGCGTCGTTTGCGCAGGGCTCCTATGTGATGGGTGCGGCGCAGTTTGTGCTCTCTGATCGTGCGTTCGTCCAGGTCGAGAACCGTGTCGCCGAGCTTGCCGATACCTGCCGCGTGCTCGTGGTGGCGCGCGTGGACGGCTTTACACCCGATGGCGATATGGTGGGCGAGGCCGAGCCCGTGGGCTTTGTGACCATCCGCGACGAGATTCGTACCTCGGCGGCCGAGACTATTGGCTACTTTAACGAGCAGGGCGTGACCCTCAACGTGATCAGCGGCGACGACCCCCGCACGGTGTCGTCGATCGCGCGCGTGGTGGGCGTGCCGGGGGCGGACGCTTATGTGGACGCCACGACGCTCGATACGCCGGCCAAGCTCGATGCCGCAGTGGACCGCTACCATGTCTTTGGTCGTGTGACCCCGCAGCAGAAGCGCGAGCTCGTGCAGGCGCTCAAGCGCCGCGAGCACACCGTGGCCATGACTGGCGACGGCGTCAACGACGTGCTGGCGCTCAAGGAGGCCGACTGCTCCGTGGCCATGGCGGCCGGCTCCGATGCCGCACGTAACGTGGCCGAGATCGTACTCGTCGACAACGACTTTGCCTCGATGCCCGCCGTGGTGGCCGAGGGCCGTCGCTCCATCAACAACCTGCAGCGTTCGGCCTCGCTGTTCCTGACCAAGACGCTGTTCTCGATGGGCCTGGCGGCGCTGTGCATCGCGCTGCCGCCGTACCCCTTCGAGCCAATCCAGATGACACTCATCAACTTTTTCTGCATCGGCGCGCCGGGCTTTGTGTTGGGCCTTGAGCCCAACAATGCTCGCGTGAAGGGTGCGTTTTTGACGAACGTACTCAAGCGTGCACTGCCGGCGTCGATTGCGGTCATTTTGGCTGCGGCGCTCGATATCTTTGTGGCGCGCGTGTTTGGCTTTAGCCAGCTCACGCTGTCTACGATGTGCCTGCTTACGTCGTGCGCGGCGAGCGTCAGCCTGATCTGGCGCATCTCGCAGCCTCTCACGCCCCTACGTGTGGTGCTTTTTGTGTTTGTAGTAGCCGGCATCCTGGTGGGCGTTATCGGATTCCCGGAGCTGCTGTCCATTGCCAACCTGTCGATGGGCCAGATGGTTATCTTGGCTGTTATCGTGGTCTTTACCTGCTCGGTGTTCTTTAAGCTCGCCACGATGATGGATTCGCTCAAGCCGCGTCGTCGTCATGCCGCAACTGGTTTTGGCCGTGGTGTGCGCGTCCACCTGGGTCGTGGTGGCGGCAAGGTGAGCTCGACGGGTTCGACGGCCGAGCGTTTTGCCAAGCGCGTCGCCGCCGACATGGCGCAGCGCCGCGAAGATCGCACCGCTCGCGAGGCCGAGGCCCGCGCACTCGAGGGCGTGGCCCAGGCCCAGCCCAAGAAAAAGAAGAGTACCGGAGCCAAGCGCTCTCGCGTGACCAAGTCCGCCCAAGGCATCAAAGTTTCGATGCCAAGCAAAAAGAAGAAGTAGCTACGCGCCCCGGCGATGTTGAATTGGTGCCTTGCTCCTGTGGGGCCGTGGCGATGTTATGCTCTAACCTCGATTGTTTGAATTGCTTCGAAAAGAGGATGCCGTGATCTGCCCGCATTGCCTTAAGACTATCGAGGACGGCGCCTCGTTCTGCCCCTACTGCAACGCCTATGTGGGTCCGGGCGATGGCCCCGAGCACACCGAGTTCGTGTTCTGTGAGGGCTGCGGTGCCCGTCTTTCTCCGCATGATCGTACGTGCCCCAAATGCGGACGCCCCGCTCCGGGTATCCTCTCCGAGGACGCGGCCGCATCCGACTTGGCTGCGGGCCGCACGGCGGGTTTTCCGCGCCTAACGCAAGAGCAGATCGATACCGAGGTGCCGCATGCGCCGGCCTCTGCCGCTGCGGTGCTTTCGGACGCCGCCGATCCTAACGAGACCTGCGTGCTGCCGGCTTTCGATAAGGATTTCGGTATTCCCAAGGTCGATATTCCCACGCCGGTTTCCTTGCACGACGATGCTCAAAAACCCAAGCGCAAGGTGCATCCCGACGAGGACGCTTATCACAAGCACAAGCGTCATATCCCTAAGCCGCTCATCGTCATCGCGATCCTTGCCTTTGTGTGCGGTGGTGCCTATTGGTTCGTGACGACCGATCCCATGGGTGTCATGCCTGGCCTCTATGACCAGTTTGGCCAAGCTGCACAAACCACCTTCCCCACGCGCCAAAAGGGCGAGACGACTGAGGACGATACCAAGCAGGACGATTCTGCCGAGGTGGTCCAGGAAGAAACCGTGCTGACCGATGATCAGCTCTATACCAGGCTCGACGGTCTGTATCAGACCATCGTGTCCTACGGTGATGAGGACCAGATCGGCGAGGTCATCGATTCCTTTAACAACGGCTATCTCCGAACGCCGCTGTCCACCCGCCAGGAGCTGTCGCAGAGTGCCTACGCCCTGCGCGACCAGATCAAAAAGACGCAAGATGAGCTTAACAACCTTAAGTATCAGGACGATACGGTCTATGCGGACGACATCGCCCACTTAAAGCAGCTTGCCGAGTGGATGTACGAGCGTGTCGACGTGATCTGCCAGAGCTGGGATATCTCGCTGGCCATTCCCGATGGCGAGTCGATGAGTTCCCACCAAAGCGAGATCCTGGCGCCCATCGCACAGGGCGGCAACAGCGCGCTGAACCAGTACGACGCCAATGTGGGTTCCTGGAAGCCGCAGCAGCGTTCCTAAAATTAGTTCGCCATAGTCGGCATAACCTACGTGCGCAATTGATGTAAGCCCGTGCTTATTGCTACAATTCGTACAAATATGCTTTAAACGCACGAGGAAGGAACCACATGTTTGGTTTTAAGAAAGAGTTCTACACGCCCGAGTATCAGCTTGCCGGCGACGAGTGCGCCGTAATCGAGACGGCGAAGGGTACCATCAAGGTCAAGTTTGACGGCGAGGGCGCTCCCATTCATGTCGCGAACTTCTGCGAGCTTTCCACGATGGGTTTCTACGATGGCCTTAAGTTCCATCGCTATGTTCCCGGCTTCGTCATTCAGGGCGGCGACCCCAATACCCGCGATATGTCCGGCGCCGACGTCGCTGCCGGTCTTGAGGGCCCCGAGGGCATGCCCGGTACCGGTGGCCCCGGCTACTGCATCAAGGGCGAGTTTGCCACCAATCCGCGCAACAGCCATGTCGATGGCGCCCTTGCCATGGCACGCTCCATGGACCCCGATTCCGCGGGTTCGCAGTTCTACTTCTGCCTGGGCGCCCAGCATAACCTCGATTCCGGTTACACCGTCTTTGGTACCACGGTCGAGGGTCTCGATGTGATTTCGCAGCTGCGTGCCGGCGACGAGATCGTCCATGTCGAGATCGTTCACGAGTAAAGGGGATTTCCTTGAATAGCCAGCTGATCCAACAGGGCCGCGCCGCTTACCGCGCGGGTGATTTTTCCGCTGCAGCCCAGATGCTTGGGGCGGCAAAGACTCCCGATGAGATTATGGGCGAGGCCGATCACCTTCGTGGTAACGCCTTGATGCACCTGGGCATGTATGCCGAGGCCGCCGAGGCCTACGCCGCCGCCCTCAACGACGGCACCTATGGCAAGCGCGGCGCGCTGCTCACCAACCGCGGCAAGGCGCTCGCCGCCGTGGGCGACTACACGACGGCCGCTCAGGCGTTCTCTGCTGCTACGCAGGACGCTTCTTATGCCACGCCGTTCAAGGCCTATCTGGGCCTGGGTAACGCGCTGTTCCAGTCGGGCGACTATGCCAACGCGGGTACTGCCTTCCGTCAGGCTGCCATCGATGGCGCCAATCCGGCTCCTGCCGCCGCGCTCGGCGAGCTCGGTCGTTGCTTCATCAAGCTCGGCCGTCCGGCGGATGCCGTGGAGACCTACCGCACGGCTATCGACTTTGCCGGCCCCCGCGACGACACGCGTGCGCTCAACGCCGGCATGGGTCAGGCGCTTTCTGCCGCCGGCCGTCCCTCCGACGCACTCGACGCCTTTAACGCCGCTACTGCCGATGGCATCTACCAGCTCACCTCCGAGCAGGCCGATGAGCTTGCCCGCGTGCACGATTCGCTTGCCGCGCTGTCTGCCCAGACGGCTATGGCCACGGCTCCGGCGCCCGCGATGGACGCTCCTGCCGTCGATCCGCTCGATCCTACGGGCGCGACCGGTCAGTTTATGCCCGATCCCTCGGACACCGGCTTCTTTACGCTGTCCGAGTCCGAGATGGTCCAGCAGGACCGTCAGGATCGTAAGCAGGCCAAGGTCCGTCGTCGCCATCGCCACACGGGTCTCAAAGTCTTCATCGTGCTGCTTCTGCTCATTTTGATCGCCGCGGGCGGTCTGGGCTTTGCCTACACGCGCGGCTTTGGCTTCCCCTCGCAGGAGTCGGTTATCACCGATCTGTTCCAGGCTGCCGGCGACGGTGACACCGCAAAGGCCGAGTCTTGCCTGGCCTCGAGCCTGTCCGAGGACGCCAAGTCGATGATCATCTCCTCGATTCCGCAGGGCGCCACCGTGTCCGTCGAGGGCATGGATCAGTCCATGACCGAGACGACCGCTAAGGTTAAGGCATCGCTGTCCAAGGGCGGCGAGCAGGAGTACACCGTCAAATTCGTGCGCTCCGACAACCATATCGGCTGGGCCGTTTCCTCGCTCGATATGGATTTCTCGGCTGCTGACAACCAGTAGTGACCTTATGGGATTTAGCTTTGCCCGGCGCTTCACCGCAAGTGAGGTGCCGGGCTTGCGCTAGTATCATGAGCTAGTAGTTTTCCAGCAATCATCCAACACATCAGGAGTTGCGTTGTTTTCTTTGATGGATATGTTCTTCGGTAGCTATGCGGGCGATCTTGCCATCGACCTCGGCACCGCAAATACGCTTGTCTCCGTGCGCGGCAAGGGCATCGTCATTCGCGAGCCCTCTGTCGTCGCCATCGACAAGAACGACGAGCGCATCCTGGCGGTCGGTATCGAGGCAAAGCGCATGCTCGGCCGTACGCCCGGCAACATCGTGGCCGTTCGTCCCCTGAAGGACGGCGTCATCGCCGACTTCGATGTTACCGAGGCTATGCTTCGCTACTTTATCGACAAGGCGTCCGAGAAGCGCTATCCGTGGACCCCGCGTCCGCGCGTTGTCGTCTGCGTTCCCTCCGGCGTCACGTCGGTCGAGAAGCGTGCTGTCTTTGAGGCCACGATCCAGGCCGGCGCTCGCCAGGCCTACCTGATCGAGGAGCCCATGGCTGCCGCTATCGGCGCCGATCTGCCCGTCGAGGAGCCCACCGGCTCCATGGTCATCGACATCGGCGGCGGTACCACCGAGGTCGCTGTTATCGCCATGGGCGGTATCGTCGTCTCGCAGTCCATCCGTATTGCCGGTGACGAGTTCGATCAGGCTATCCTCACGCACGTTCGTGATGCCTACAACCTGGCCATCGGCGAGCGTACGGCAGAGGACATCAAGATCAAGGTCGGCTCCGCCGTGCCGCTCAAGGACGAGCTCGATGTCGAGGTCAACGGCCGCGACGTGATTACCGGTCTGCCCAAGACCGTGCGCATCGAGAGCGAGGAGATTCGTCGCGCGCTCAACAAGCCGCTCGACGAGATGGCTAAGGCCGTCAAGGACGCTCTCGATGCCACGCCGCCCGATCTTGCCTCGGACCTTATGTACTATGGCATATTGCTGACCGGTGGCGGCGCGCTGCTGCGCGGTCTCGACGTGCGCCTGCGCGATGAGACCGGCGTTTCGGTCAACGTCAGCCCCACGGCGCTCGATAACGTCGTTAACGGCTGTGCCCGCGTGCTCGAGGCCAATGCGTTTGATGGCGGCTTCGTCCAGACCAATGCTTAATTTCCAAAAGGTGGATTCCATTTGGCACGATCTTCGGGTTTCTCCACAAATCTGAATACCAAGCGACAATCAACGGGTATGCGCCCGTTGATTGTTTTCAGCCTGATTTCGGTGTTGCTGCTCACGTTTTACATCCGTGAGGGTGAGGCAGGACCGATTCATGCCGTGCGTTCGGGCGTGACGACGATTACCTCGCCGGTGCGCTTTGTGGGTTCGGCTGTGGCGGCTCCCTTCAATGCGATCGGCAACGTGTTCTCTAACCTTACGGCGTCGCAGGACACGCTTGATGAGCTTAAGAAGCAAAACGAGGAACTGACCTCTAAGGTTGCTGAGCTCTCCGAGGCTCAAAAGACCGCTGAGCGTCTGGAGGGGCTGGTCGGCCTGCAGTCGACCTACAACCTTAAATCGACCGCAGCTCGTATCGTCGGTGCCTCGGGCGATGCCTGGACCTCGACCGTCACGATCGATAAGGGTTCTGCCGACGGGCTTACCATCAACATGTCCGTAACGAGTTCGGCCGGTGTTATCGGCCAGATTATCGAGGTATCGGCCAAGACCTCTACCGTGCGCCTGATTGGCGACGAGAACTCGGGCGTGTCCGCCATGGTGCAGGACACGCGCGCCCAGGGTATGCTGCAGGGTCAGGCTGACGGCACGCTGCGTCTTGAGTACGTGAGCGTCGACTCCGATGTTAAGGTTGGCGACATCATCGTGACCTCGGGCATTGGCGGTGTGTTCCCCAAGGGTCTACCGCTCGGCACCGTCTCGTCGGTCGAGAAATCGGCAAACGACGTGTACTACACCATTGTGGTGCGCGCTCAGACCACGGCCGAGAACAACGAGGAAGTGCTGGTCATCACCTCGCTGACCGACGAACAGTCGGCCTCGGATGAGGACGTGAGCACGGCCAACAGCACGCCGCAGGGAACGTCGCGCGATGCTGCGACCAAGACGAAGGACGAGAGCTCGGATGACAGTTCCGACACGTCCGAGACGACCGATTCCGGCTCGAGCGAATAGGGGGCATGTCCATGGATCTACACGAGCAGGGGATGAGCTCCCGCACGTTTGTAATCGCCGCCATCGTGTGCGTGCTGCTGCAGGCAGGCCTGGCACCGCAGATCTCCATTGCGGGCGGTCGCGTCAACTTCATGATTATCCTGGTGTGCCTAAGCGTGTTCTCGGGCGACCCGACCCGTGCCGTCGTGTGCGGTTTTTGCAGCGGCTTGTTCTATGACCTGTCCGCTGCCGTGCCGGTGGGCGTTATGTCGCTCCTGCTGACCGTGGGTTCTTTTGCCCTGGTGCACAGCGCCGTCGGTCAGACGGGCGGTACCCCGAGTGCGCGCGGCGTCACTGTGGGCGCCTTTGCGCTCGTCATTAATGTGATTTACAGCATCATCTTGCTGTTTATGGGTTTGGAGACGGGCTTTGTCGTGGCGATCTTCGGCCATGCGCTGCCGTCCTCGATCCTGACGGGTCTGGTTGCCATTCCGTTTTTGATGTCCGGCGTCGTGCCGCAGTCCGGCTATGGATTCTCCGCACGTGGCGGACGCCAGACGGGTATGCGCTTTAAGCCCAAGACCCGCAAGCTCAAATAGGGGAGGCCCGTAGATGTCTTCCCAGTTGACGGTTATTATCGCTGGTATCGTGCTGGTTGTGGCCATCGTGGTCGCGCTGGTCATCATGCGTCGTGGCGATTCCCGTTTTACCTACGATACGCAGCATGGAACGGCCCCACGCGCCACCGAGGGCGAGGGTAATACCGCGGCGACCGCCTTTAAGGGCCGCTTTTCCATCCTCACCACGGGTGTGGGCGCGATGTTTGCGGCGCTCGCCGTCAAGCTGTGGGGCATGCAGATGGTCTCGTCGGACTATTACGAGAAGCAGGCTAATAGCAATCAGACTCGCACCGTTACCACTCCTGCTGTGCGCGGCCGCATCCTCGACCGCAATGGCGTGGCGCTTGTCCAGAACCGTCCCTCACTTGCTGTCGTGGCCTACCGCGACCTTGCCGAGGATGAGGTCCTGGTTCGCCATCTTGCCAACGTGCTTGGAATGCCTTACGTGGCGGTCCTTCGCAATATTCAGGACAATACAGAGGGCGCTCAGAGCCTGCATACCATCGCGACGGACGTCCGTCGCTCCACGGTTGCCTATATTCAGGAGCATGCCGGCGAGTTCCCGGGCGTCAAGATTGCCGAGCGTACCGAGCGCCAGTATCCATATGGCGAGACGGCATGCCATATCTTGGGCTATACCGGCACCATTACCTCCGAGCAGCTCGAGGCCCAGAATAAGAAAACCTCTGGGGATGATGATGCTTCTGCTGGCAAGATTACGTACCAGTCGGGCGATATCGTGGGCCAGGCGGGCGTTGAGAGCTACTACGAAAACCTGCTGCAGGGTATTCGTGGCGAGCAGACGGTGAAGGTCGATGCCTCGGGCAATGTGACCGGTCAGGCCGGCGCCGTGCCCGCGAAGGCCGGTTCCGACATTAAGCTCACGCTCGACCTCAAGATTCAGCAAGCCTGCGAGACGGCGCTTGCAAGTGCCATTGAGCTCGCTAAGACCACAGGCCACAGCGACGCCGGCAACGGTGCCGTGGTGTGCCTCGACCCCAATAACGGCGAGATTCTGGGCATGGCCAGCGAGCCCAAGTTCGATCCTTCGGTGTTTATCGGCGGCGTCTCCAACGATGTTTGGACCGAGCTCAACGATGACGAGGGTTCGCATCCGCTGCTCAACCGCGCCATTAGCGGCCAGTACATGTCGGCTTCGACCATTAAGCCGCTCTCGGCCTTGGCGGGCCTTGAGTTTGGAACGTACACGTCGAGTCAGACGACCAACTGCACGGGATATTGGACCGGCTTGGGCAAATCTTGGGGAAAATACTGCTGGCTGCACTCCGGCCACGGCACGATGACGCTGCAGTCCGGTATCGCCAACTCCTGCGACCCCGTGTTCTACGATATGGGCAAGGCGTTTTTCTACAACGACCAGCATCCCGAGGGCCTGCAAGAGATCTTTCGTCGCTGGGGCCTGGGCAAGACCTGCGGTATCGATCTGCCGAGTGAGGGCACGGGCCGTATTCCCGATGCCGAGTGGAAAGAGTCTTACTTTACCGACGCATCTGCCGAGGACCGCAAGTGGAACGCTGGCGATATGACGAACATCGCCATCGGCCAGGGCGACATTCTGGTGACACCGCTGCAGATGGCCTGCGCCTATATGGGCATTGCCAACGGCGGCAAACAGTATGTGCCGCATGTGTTCTTGTCTGCTGTCTCGCGTGATGGCGACGGCGATGCCTACAAGTACAACGGCAAGGGCAAGAAGAAGCGCCTGGAGGCCAAGATCAACAGCGATTCGGATTTGGCTCTTGTTCGCAACGGCATGCACGATGTGATTTACTCCGCGTCGACTTCGACCGCCGCGCACTTTAACTCCCTGACCCCTACGGTCTACGGTAAGTCCGGCACGGGCGAGAAGAGCGGCGAGGACGATTACGCGTGGTTTTGCGCCTACGCGCCGGCCGATGACCCCAAGTACGTGATTGCCACTATCTTGGAACAGGGCGGTGGCGGCTCCGATACCGCCCTGCACGTCGTGCGCGATGTCCTCGGTGCGATTTATGACGAGCCCGACACGTCGACGGCCACGGGCGATTCCTCGGTTCGATAGGAGGTTGCGATGGACTTTTCGCCGGCGGACCTGTTCCGCTCAACCAAAACCGGCTCTCGCAGCAGCCTGGACCGCGTTAACAAGCAGCTCTCGGCCTCGCGCGGCACGTTCCGCCAGAAGGTACACATCGGTGTGCTGCTGGCCTCGGTCGCGCTCGTTGCCTATGGCGCCATCATTATTTGGTCGGCGTCGCAGTTTAAGGCCGATGCCTCGTTCTCGCGCCACCTGCTGGGCATTGGCATTGGCGCGGTGCTGGCGGTGCTCGTCTGGCGCACTGACCTGCGTGGTATTTCCAATTTCTCGACGGCGCTGCTCGTCATTGACCTTATTGTGATCTTCTCGCCCAAGATTCCGGGCCTGTCCTATACGGGCGGTCTGGGCATGACGGGCTGGATCAAGATCCCCGGTATCGGCCTGACCTTCCAGCCCGTTGAGCTTGCCAAGCTCATCACCATTTTCTTTATGGCCACGCTGGGCTCGCAATACAACGGCCGTATCGATACCGTTCGCGACTACGTCAAGCTCTGCGGCATGCTGTCCATCCCGTTTTTGGCCGTCGTCGCCATGGGCGACCTGGGCTCGGGCCTGGTCGTGCTGGTCTCGGGTGCCATCGTCATCTGCATGAGCGGTGCACGCCGCGAATGGGTGTTGTCGACCTTGGCCCTGCTGGTTGGTTTGGTTGCGCTCATCTTGGTGCTCGACTCAGTCTTTGATTCGCTCCTTGGCCACGACGTGCTTATCAAGCAGTATCAGATGAACCGTCTGACAGTCTTCATCGACCCCGACAAAGCTGATTCGGATGATGCCTACAACCTGCAGCAGTCGCTCATTGCCGTCGGCTCGGGTGGATTCTTTGGTAAGGGCCTGGGCCACGCGACGCAGTCGGCCGGCGGCTTTCTACCCGAGTTCCACACCGACTTCGTCTTCGCCTTCCTGTCCGAGACGTTCGGCTTCTGCGGCTCCTTTTTGCTCCTTTGCCTCTACGTGCTGCTGATCCTCTCGACGATCCGCGTTGCCTTTAAGTGCGAGTCACTGTTCTTGCGCCTATCGTGCGTGGGTATCGTCGGCATGTGGGCGTTCCAGACCTTCGAGAACATCGGCATGTGCATTGGCATGATGCCGATTACCGGTATTCCGCTGCCGTTTATTAGTTTTGGTTCGTCGTCGATGATGATTCAGTTGCTGACGGTGGGTATCGTACAATCCATATGGCGGCATCGTTCGGGCGCCGCGTAACCGCTGGAGGGGTTTGCCATGAAGATTCCCGTAGATAAGTTGACCAGCGCTTTTAAGATGGGCGCGTCTGTTAAGAAGGATTCCGATACACCGGTGCGTGTCTCGGTTTACCTTGATTCGACTGCGTCTCGCTTTTTGGTTGAGACGGTGCGCGATGCTTTTGTGCCGCAGACGACTTCGGGCATTGTGCGTGTTGATCGCCTGGGGGAGGACCGTATCGTTCCCAAGGCCGATACCGATGTGGTGCTGGTCCTCTCGTGTGGATCCGACCGCCTGGAGAGTGCTGTGCAGGAGCTCGTGATTGCCGGCGCGCCCGTGTGCGTGCTTGCCGAGTCCGCCGTCGAGGTGCCGTTCGTTGAGGAATCTACGCCCATGCTCGGCGTGGTGGCGGCGACCGATAAGACCTATCTGCTCGAGACGCTTGCCCGCTGGATCCTCGATCGTACGGATAAGGAGACGGCTTTTGCCGCAAACTTTGCCTTTATGCGCATCGCGGCGGCAAATCGCATCATTACCTCGTGCGCGCTCACCAACATGGCGACGGGCGCCCTGGTGTTTTTGCCGGGTGCCGACTATCCCGTGATGGCGCTGGCGCAGGTGGGTATGCTCTTTGAGCTCGCGGCCATCTTTGGGCGCGGCATTAAGCCCGAGCGCGGCTACGAGGTGGCGGGCGTGCTTGCCGGGGGTCTGGTGATTCGCGCCGTCACCCGCGTATTGGTGAAGCAGACGCCGCACATCGGCTTTGTCGTTAAGGCGCTTACCGCAGCCGCGGGTACCTATGGCATGGGCCGCGCGCTCGTGTCGCTCTACGAGCGCGATGTGGACTACAGCCGCGCCAACGAGGTCGCTGCTGCCACGTTCTCGCGCGTTCGCGACCTGGTGACCACGGTCGCCGGCGCTACCCGTCCTATGGCGTCCTACCAAGACGCATCCGATCTCGCTGCTTAGGGGTTTTCTGTTGCGCGTTCCATATCAAGACTGTTTTCATCTGATCGAGCCGCTGCTCGCCAAGGTCGAAAAGCCGAGTCGCTATATCGACCACGAGTGGGGCACGCTCTCAAAGGCCGATGCCGACTATCGCTGCTGCATGATCTATCCGGACGTGTATGAGGTCGGTCTGCCCAACCAGGGCATCGCCATTCTCTACAACATCCTTAATCAGGCCGAGGGCATTTCCTGCGAGCGCGGCTACGTGCCGTGGCCCGATATGGGCGATGCCATGCGCGAGGCGGGGATTCCGCTGCTGTCGCTCGAGGGCGCAGCGCCCGTGGCCTCGTTCGACATCGTCGGCATGCACGTGCCGCACGAGATGGCCGTGACGAACTTCCTCGAAGCGCTCGATCTCGCCGGCATTCCGCTGCTGGCTGCCGACCGTACCGAGGACGATCCCATCATCGTCGCCGGTGGTCCCTCGGTGTATAACCCCGAGCCGTACGCTGCATTCTTCGATGCCATCCTCATTGGCGAGGGCGAGGAGTCACTGCTCGAGATCTGCCAGCTGCATCGCCGCTTGCGCGACGAGGGCGTCTCGCGCGCTCAGATTGTCGAGCAGCTCGCGACGGTCGCCGGTACCTATGTGCCGTCCCTGTATGAGGTGCGTCATGACGAGCCCTGCTCGCCGCATGGCTACACCGTGCCGCGCGAGGGCAAGGACGTCCCGCCGGTAGTCTACAAGCGCGTCGTCGAGGACTTTGGTGCCACCAATCCGCTTTCTCAGTCGTGCGTGCCATATGCGCAGCTCGTTCACGATCGCCTGTCTATCGAGATCCTGCGTGGCTGCGCCCGCGGCTGCCGTTTTTGCCAGGCAGGCATGACGTATCGTCCGGTACGCGAGCGCTCGGCCGACCAGATCGTGTCCTCGGTGATTCAGGGCTTGGAAAAGACTGGCTATGACGAGGTGTCGCTTACCTCGCTTTCGACGACCGACCACTCCTGTATCCGCGACGTGCTCGGCAGGCTTAACCGTCGTCTGGAGGACACGGGCATTCGCGTGTCCATTCCCTCGCAGCGCCTGGATTCATTTGGCGTTGATATGGCCGAGTCGGTCGCTGGCGAAAAGAAGGGCGGCCTGACGTTCGCGCCCGAGGCGGGCAGCCAGCGTATGCGCGACATCATCAACAAGAATGTGACTGAGGAGGACTTGGATCGCGCGGCCAAGGCGGCCTTCGAGGCTGGCTGGAACCGCATGAAGCTCTACTTCATGATGGGCCTTCCCGGCGAGCGCGACGAGGACATCGTGGCTATCGCCAACCTGGCCGATCACGTGCTGGAGCTCGGCCGCTCCGTGGTGCCCAAGGCTCGTCGCGGCTCGATCTCGGTGTCCATCTCGGTTTCGGTCTTTATCCCCAAGGCTGCCACGCCGTTCCAGTGGTGCCCGCAGCTCGACTACGACGACGTCAAGCGTCGCCAGAAGCTGCTCATCACGAGCGTTCGCAACCGTGCCGTCCGCGTGCATTACCACGATGCCGAGACCTCGCTCATCGAGGCCGCGCTTTCCCGCGCCGGTCGTGACATGACGCCCGTCATCATTGATGCTTGGCGCTCGGGCTCTCGCTTTGACGCCTGGGTAGAGCATTTCTCGCTCGATAACTGGAAGGAAGCTGCTGCCAAAAACGGCATCGACCTCAATGAGCTCGTGCACCTGCCCTACGAGTTGGACTGGCGCCTGCCGTGGGAGCACGTGAGCCCCGGCTGCACGCGCGGCTTCCTCGAGCGCGAGTACCGTCGCTCGCTCGAGGGCGTCACGACTCCCGACTGTACCCGCACGTCGTGCACCGGCTGCGGGATCTGCCCCACGCTCCACGCCAAGAATGTATTGATGGGTGATCGCGCATGAGTGAACGCCTGACCGACAACCCCTCGCTCTTTAGGCTTCGTGTTCGTTATGGCAAGCGCGATCGCCTTAAGTACCTGGGCCATCTCGAAGTAATCCATACCATTGAGCGCATCGTGCGCCGTGCGGGACTTCCCTATGCCGTCACGCAGGGCTTCTCTCCGCACATGCGCGTGGGCTTCTCTTCGGCGCTGCCGGTGGGTACGTCGTCGACCTGCGAGTGGTATGACCTGTTTATGACCGAGTTCGTGGCGCTCGACGAGGCGTTTGGGCGCCTGGCTGCGGCGTCTCCGGCCGATCTGGCGCCCATCGAGGCGGCGTACATCGACGTGCGCACGCCGGCGTTGACGGCGCAGCTCACGCGCCTGTCGTATCGCATCGACCTGCACTTGGATCCCGAGGCGCCCGTAAGCGCCGACGAGGTGCGTCGTGCGCTCGACACGCTGCGCGCGGGCAATGGCATCGACTACGCGCGCGGAAAAAAGAGCAAGCGCTTGGATTTGGATCACACGCTCGTGGGCTATGAGCTCACGGCGGGGGAGCGCCCGGACCATTTGGTGCTCATGCTCGACACCCATGCCGACAACGAGGGCTCCATGCGTCCGGAAATTTTGCTTTCCGCTGCTGATGTTTTGTTGCAGGGCTTGACCCCGGGCGTGGATGCACCTATTGTTTCCACCGGTATGCAAGACCTCGTGACCATCTGCTCCTACGATGTCGAGCGTCAGAATCAAGCATGCGAGGACGACGAGGGCCGACTCGTCAGCCCCATACCTGTGCGAACTTGTGGATTTGCTCCACATACTCGTTGACGGGGGTATTTTCGCCTGCTACTATATTCGGCTGTTGCACTAACTGATGCATGAAGGGCAAGTAAACATGTACGCAATCGTTAACACGGGCGGCAAGCAGTACAAGGTCGCCACCGACGATGTCATCACCGTCGAGAAGATCGAGGGCAATGAGGGCGACAAGGTCACCCTGCCGGTTATCTTCCTCAACGATGGTAAGAAGATCGTCACCGATCCCGACAAGCTGGCCAAGGCCAAGGTTACCGCTCAGATCGTTGAGCAGTTCAAGGGCGAGAAGCAGCTGGTCTTCAAGTTCCACAAGCGCAAGCGCTATCGTCGTCTGAAGGGTCACCGTCAGCAGCTCACCAAGCTGAAGATCGTGAAGGTTCAGGCTACCTCCCGCGCCAAGAAGGCTGTCAAGGCAGAGGCTGAGGCTGTTGCCGAGGCTCCCGTCGCCGAGTAGATTACACTCGTAACGAAAGAGTAGGTATACACAATGGCACACAAAAAAGGACTCGGTTCCTCCCGTAATGGCCGTGACTCCCGCGGTCAGCGCCTTGGCACGAAGCGCTATGCCGGCCAGACGGTAACCACGGGCACGATTCTCGTCCGTCAGCACGGCACGCACATCCACCCGGGTGAGAACGTTGGCCGTGGTAAGGACGACACGCTGTTCGCGCTGGTCGACGGTACCGTTGAGTTCCACAAGGGTATCAAGCACAGGGTCAGCGTACGCCCGCTCGCGAACGCGTAATTCACCCTTCATAGAGCACATATGTGGGAGGCACTTGAGTTTTAGGATTCAAGGGTCTCCCTCTTTTTTGTAGGAGGCGATTCTGTTGTCACAGTTCACCGATATCAGCCGCATTAACGTGTGCGGCGGCGACGGCGGAGCCGGATGCATGTCGTTTAGGCGCGAGGCATTTGTCCCCAAGGGCGGCCCCGATGGCGGCGACGGCGGTCGTGGCGGCAATGTCGTCATCCAGGCCGATGCTCAGCTGTCTTCGCTGATCGATTACCGCTTTAAGCATCACTTTCGCGCCGAGCGCGGCACGCACGGGCAGGGTGCCCGTCGTAACGGCAAGAGCGGCGAGGACCTGATTCTCAAGGTCCCTATGGGTACCGTGGTGCGCGAGCTCGACCCCGAGACGCAGACCCCGATGTTCGAGATTGCCGATCTGGTGCATGATGGCGAGCGCGTTGTCGTGGCCCCTGGTGGCGCCGGTGGTCTCGGCAATACGCACTTTGTGACGTCGGTGCGCCGCGCGCCCGCGTTCGCCCAGCTGGGCGAGCCGGCCGAGGAGCACTGGATTGAGCTCGAGATGAAGCTCATGGCCGATGCCGCGCTCGTGGGCTTCCCCTCGGTGGGTAAGTCATCTCTCATCGCGCGCATGAGTGCCGCCCGCCCCAAGATCGCCGACTACCCGTTTACCACGCTCGTGCCGAATCTCGGCATGGTGCGTGCCGGCGAATATTCTTACGTCGTTGCCGACGTTCCCGGTTTGATCGAGGGCGCGAGCGAGGGCAAGGGCCTGGGCCACCAGTTCCTGCGCCACATTGAGCGTACGGCTCTGATCATGCATGTCGTCGACATGACGGGTGGTTTTGAGGATCGCGATCCGGTCGAGGATTATCGCATCATCAACCGCGAGCTCGAGCAGTATGGCGCCGAGCTTTCGGAGCGTCCGCAGATCGTTGTTGCCAACAAGTGCGACGCGCCGGGCACGGCCGATAAGATTGCCGACCTCAAGCGCGCAGCGCTCGACGATGGACATATGTTCTTTGCCGTGTCTGCCGTGACGGGCGCCGGCCTCAACACGCTGATGCTTGCCGTGGGCGAGCAGGTGGCTAAGCTGCGCGCCGAGTTGGCTGTCTCGGATGAGCCGGTCGTTCTGCGCGACGATGAATGGGAGCGCCGCCGCCTGCAGCGCGAGAAGCGTTTCCGCATTGTCCAGGAAGAGCCCGGTGCCTTCCGCGTGGTCGGTCGTGCCATTGAGCGTATGGTCATCCAGACCGACTGGGAAAACGAGGAAGCCGTCATTTACCTGCAGCATAAGTTTGCGCGTATGGGTGTTGACGACGCGCTCGAGAAGGCCGGTTGCCGTGCGGGCGACGAGGTCCGCATTTGCCAGCGCGCCTTTGACTTTGAGGGCGCCGAGGACTTCTCGGAGTACGAGGAGCTCGAGGATGCTGGCGAGGACGTTGCCGTTGAAGCCATTGACGTGGCCGATGCTGCGGATGAGGGAGTCGAGGTTGTCGATGCGGCGGATGCCGCGGACGATACCGAGACACCGGAGGGCGAGTAAGCCATGTCGCTGCGCGGTGGAATCGGTTTGCCCGAGCTTCCTCTAGAGGACGGGCAGGAGTTTAGGCTCGGTATTATGGGTGGCACCTTTGATCCCATCCATTACGGGCACCTGGTGACCGCCGAGCAGGCGCGCGAGTCGCTCGACTTGGACGCTGTGCTCTTTATGCCGGCGGGCTCTCCTGCCTTTAAGCTTGACAAGCCGGTGACGCCTGCCGAGGACCGTTATGCCATGACGGTCCTCGCCACCGCTGCGAACCCGGCCTTTTTGGCGAGCCGGTTCGAGATCGACCGCCCGGGCGTAACCTATACGGCCGATACGCTTCATGCCCTTCGCGACTTTTACCCGCCGCAGGTAAAGCTCTACTTTATTACGGGCGCCGACGCGATTATCGATATTGTGACCTGGCATGATGCCGAACGAATCGCTGAGCTTGCTACCTTTATTGCGGCGACACGACCGGGCTTTGATATCGATACGGCGCGTGCCCGAATCAAAGAGTCGGGGCTGCCGTTCGACGTGCGCTATATTCAGATTCCGGCGCTGGCGATCAGCTCGACGAACATTCGTAAGCGAGTTGCCCGCGGCATGAGCGTGCGCTATCTTACGAGCGAGTCCGTGCTCGGCTACATTCGCAAACGCAGGCTATATGCCGATTTGGGCCAAGAAGATTTTGAGTGATGGGGGTCTACGTTGTCGGTAGAGGATCAGTTTGAGGGCGATGAGCGCGCGCTGCTCAAGCGCATTCAAGAGCTGCTCGATGTTCGCATGAAGGATAAGCGCAAGCGCTATGTGCATTCGCTGGGTGTTGCCGAGACCGCACTTCATCTGGCCGAGGTCTACGGCGTTGACCGCTTTGATGCCGCTGCCGCCGGACTGATCCATGACTGGGACAAAGTGCTCTCCGACGACGAGCTGGTCACGCGCGCTCTGCATTACGGCATTAAGATTGCCGGCTCTCCTTCCGCCGCGACGCCGCTTTTGCATGGCCCTGTTGCCGCCTATGAACTTCCGCAGCTTTTTCCCGAGCTGTCGCCGGCGGTCTTTCAGGCTGTCGACCGTCACACCGTGGGCGCTTGCGACATGACGCCGCTCGATATGGTGGTCTTTGTGGCTGATGCCATCGAACCCAACCGCCACGGCGATTATGCCCATGCGCTGCGCAAGATGGTGGGGGAGTCGACGCTCGACGAGTTGTTCTTCTCCTGTTTTGCGCAGGGTTTGGTCTATGTGATTCAGTCCGGGCGCTATCTTTATCCCACGGCTATTTCGATTTACAACCATTACGCCCAGCTGCGCTAGCTCGGGCTGTCTAGAAAGAGGTATTCCATGGCCGACGAGACCATGACCGACGAGCAGATTCTTGAAGGTGTGGAGCACAAGAGCTTCGTCGCCACGTCCGACCGCACTGCCGCCTCGCTGTCTGCGAGCGGTGTCGCCGCCGAGGATGTCGCCCGCGCCGCCGCGCAGGCCGCCTACGACAAGAAGGGCGAGGACGTTCAGGTGCTCGACCTGACCGAGCTTTCCGACGTATGCGACTACTTTGTGCTTGCCACCGGTACCAACAACCGCCAGGTCGATTCTATCGTCGACGAGATCGAGGAGAAGGTCGCCGAGGCTTGCGGCGAGCACCCGTTCTCCATCGAGGGTCGCGAGCAGAAGACCTGGATGCTCATGGACTATGGTTCGGTTGTCGTCCACGTCTTCACTCCCGAAGCCCGCGACTTCTACCGCCTCGAGAAACTCTGGGGAGACGCCCCCCAGCTCCCCCTCAACCTCCTCTAGTAGCTCATTTGAGACGGGGTTAGCTACCCTCACGCATATCGCCGGGCAGTTGCGGTTTTCCGCACCTGCCCCGCTTTCTTTTTGCCCAAAGGCGGTTAATCGTTGAAACGGGATTGGCGGCCGAAGGAAAGGGCGGTGTCGCCGAATTTGTCTCGGACGGCGTCGATGGCGACGGAGAGGTCGCGGCGGTCGCTGGATTGGGCTCCGCGGTCATCGATCTCGCAGAACAGGTCAGTCTGGATGCCGCCTTGGTGGTCGAAGTCGCTCATGCCGATGCCGGCTAAGCGAACATGCATGCCTTCTTGCCAGATGTTGTCGAGCAGTTCGAGTGCAACCGCCACGAAGATGTTCTCATCGTCGGTTGGATGAGGCAGCCGGCGCTGTGCCGTACGCCCGCTTCCATACGAATACTTGAGCTTGAGCGTTACCGTGGCACCCGTCAGCCCCTGACGGCGCAGACGGCGTCCCACCGACTCACCCAGCAGCGCAATCGCCGCCTCAATATCCCCACGCTCAGTCAAATCTTTCGCAAAGGTGCGTTCATTACTGACCGACTTGACCTCACGCTCCTCATCGAGACTCGTGACTTCGGAGATTTCGAGTCCCAGCGCACGCTGGCGCATGCGTTCGCCGTTGACGCCAAAAATAGAGGCCAAGGTGGATTCTGGTGCACGTGATAGTTCGCCGAGGGTGTAGATGCGCATGAGGCGCAGTCGCTCCTCGGCCGAGCGTCCGATGCCGCTCATGGCAGATACCGGCAGCGTGGCCAAAAAGCGCTGCTCGGTTCCGGGGCGCACAATCGTCAATCCAAACGGCTTGTCACGCTCGCTTGCGATCTTTGCGACCGTCTTGTTGCAGCCCACGCCAATGGAACAGGTCACTCCCAGTCCTGCCACGCGGTCGCTTATACGTCGCGCAACCAGCAGCGGGTTTTCGGGCGCAAAGCGACCCGGTGTGATATCGATAAAGGCTTCGTCGATGGATACGCGCTCCACGCGCGGCGTCTCCTCGGCAAGAATCGCCATGACCTGCGCGCTGACCTCGCGGTAACGATCAAAGTGCCCGTGTGTCCAAATGGCTTGCGGGCACAAGCGCCGCGCCTCGGCCGAGGCCATGGCAGAGTGCACGCCAAAGCGACGCGCCTCATACGAACACGTGGACACGACGCCACGCGAATCGGCGTCTCCGCCCACGATGAGCGGCTTTCCGCGCCACTCGGGATGATCGAGCATCTCCACGCTCGCAAAAAACGCATCGAGGTCCATCAGGCCCACCGCCGGACCCGTCCAGGGAGGCGGCGTGACGCCCATGGCATCCTCATAACCGTATGTATGTTCGCGTCTTTCCATGTCATGAGTATACCGCGCAGCTCATGTGGGGTGCGTGTATGTGCTTGCAAATCCCGAATTCTTGTCTAAGATATGGATTTGCCCTCGACTACACCGAAGAAGTTGGTCTCACGGACTTCACCTGCCCGCGTCGATGGCGTATTATGTTCAACTGTTTGTTTGTAGTTGCAGCCTAAAGCTGCTTGGTTGGAGGAGTTTCCTTTGGCAGTCAAGATTCGCCTTGCTCGTCACGGCGCTAAGAAGCGTCCGTACTACCGTGTCGTCGTCGCCGATTCCCGCGCCCCGCGTGACGGTCGTATCATCGAGGAGGTTGGCCGCTACAACCCGATGACCGCCCCCAAGACCATCAACCTCGACCTCGAGAAGATCGCCGACTGGCAGTCCAAGGGCGCTCAGCTCACCGACGCCGTCGCTGCTCTGGTCAAGGCCGCCAACGAGGGCGAGAAGACCGAGACCGTCGTCAAGAAGTCCAAGAAGCAGCTCGCCAAAGAGGCCGAGGCCGCTAAGGCTGCCGCTGAGGCCGCTGAGGGCGCCGAGGAGTAAATCGTGCCTGAGGTTGACGCTGCACAGCTCGAGGGTGAGGCAATGCTCTCAGATCGCATCGCCGATCTCGTCGAATATCTCGTTGTTCAGATCGTCGACGACCCGGATTCCGTGAGCCTTGAGGTCATCGATGGTGACGACGCCTCTACGATTGAGGTTTCGGTCGCCGAGGATGACGTCGCTAAGGTCATCGGCCGTCGTGGCCGTACCATCAAGGCCATTCGCACGCTCGCCCGTGCACTGGCCGCTCGCCTCGACACTGCTGTCGAGGTAGAGGTTCTGGGCTAGGACCTTGAGGTCCCAGTACAAAAACATCGCCCGTGTGGTCAAGCCGCACGGAAGGAAGGGGGAGGTCCTCGCGCAGCCGCTGCGGGGGCTTCCTTCTGTATTAGAGCCTGGTATGCGCGTCGCCCTGACGCCGCCGGCGCTCAAGCGCGACCGCTTTTGCACGGTCGTGTCCGTCACCGATACGGGCGATGGCGATCTGGTCTCGTTTGAGGGCATTGACGACTTGACGGCCGCCGAGGGCATCACGGGATGCTACGTGCTGGCAAATCGTGACGATTTTGAGCTCGATTCGCTCGACGCTGCCTATACCGACCTGATGGGTCGCGAGGTGGTCGACGAGCGCTTCGGTTTACTCGGCACGATCGTCGAGATCATGTCGACGCCCGCTAACGATGTTTGGGTTGTTGAGGGCGATCGGTACGGCGAGGTACTGATTCCCGTGATCGAGCAGGTCGTGCTCGATCTTCCCGACACAGGAACAATTTCCGTCCACGTTATGGACGGCCTGATCGATATGGACAAGTAGGGAGGACAACATGCTGATCGAGACCCTTTCGGTCTTTCCCGAGATGTTTGAGCCCGTCATGTCCACATCGATCTTGGGCCGCGCCCGCAAGGCCGGCCTTTTTGATTTTAAGGCGTATAACCTGCGCGACTGGACGCACGACCGTCATCGTACCGTCGATGACGAGCCGTACGGCGGCGGGCAGGGCATGCTCATGAAGGTCGAGCCTATCGCAGAGGCCATCGAGGCCATTAGCGCAGAGGGTCCCAAGCCCACTGTGGTGTTCTTCACCCCCTGTGGCGAGCCTTTTACGCAGCATGTGGCCGAGCGCCTGCTCAAAAGTGAGCGCCTGCTGTTTGTGTGCAGCCGCTACGAGGGCGTCGACGAGCGTGCGTATGCGTATGCCGATGAGCGTCTGTCGATCGGCGACTACGTGCTTACGGGTGGCGAACTTCCCGCTATGGTCGTTGCCGATGCCGTCGTACGCTTGATTCCCGGCGCCCTGGGCGACGAGATGAGCAATGTGGACGAGTCGTTCTCGACCGCCGAGGACGGAGGCCTGCTCGAGTACGCGCAGTACACCCGTCCCGCCGAGTTCAACGGCGAGGGCGTGCCGCCAGTGCTCGTGAGTGGCGATCACGCCAAGGTCGACGCTTGGCGCCGCAAGAACGCCATCGAGCGCACCTGCCGCTGGCGTCCCGATCTGATCGAGACGGCGCGCCTTACGCCCCAGGAGCGTGCGTACGCGCAGGAGATTTTGGACGCTTCGTATTCGCAGAGCGAGGAGTGAGAATGGTTCCATCGCAGCATTCCGCGTTGAGGGGCGCTTTTGAGTGGATCGTGGTCATCGCGATCGCGCTCGTGGCCACCTTCTTGATTCGCTCGTTTGTGGTCGAGCCCTTTGTGGTGCCCACCGGCTCCATGGAGTCCACGATCGAGATTGGCGACCAGATCCTGGCACAAAAGGTGAGCCTCGAGCTCGGTCAGCCTGTCAGCCAAGGCGATATCGTGGTGTTTCACAACCCCGATGGCACCTCCGAGCATGATGTTCTTGTCAAGCGTGTTATTGCCACGGCCGGCCAGACGGTCGACCTGCAGGATGGCAAGGTGGTCGTTGACGGCCAAGCGCTCGACGAGGACTATACGACGGGCATGAGCTGGCCGCTTTCGGTCCAAGCGCCTGGCGCTCAGGTAAGCTATCCCTACACGGTTCCCGACGGGTGCGTGTGGGTGATGGGCGACAACCGCGAAAACTCTGCCGACTCACGCTACTTTGGTCCCGTCGATCGCTCTGATTTGATCGCTGTGGCGCTTGTGCGCTACTGGCCGCTCAACCGCATCGGCGCTATCGACTAAAAACCGCTATAGTACAGTACCTAACCGTGTAATCGTTTCGACGAGGGGATATTAGAGGCATGAACGCTTCATCGCTTTCCTTCCAAGACATCATCCTGCGCCTCCAGCAGTACTGGGGCGAGCAGGGCTGCGTCATTATGCAGCCCTATGACTCCGAGGTCGGTGCCGGTACCTTCCATACCGCGACCACGCTGCGCTCGCTCGGTCCCGCCGAGTGGCGCACCTGCTATGCGCAGCCCTGCCGCCGTCCCGCCGACGGCCGCTACGGCGAGAACCCCAACCGCATGCAGCACTACTATCAGTTCCAGGTGCTCATCAAGCCCTCGCCGGTCAACGCCCAGGAGCTTTACCTGGGGTCTCTTGCCGCTATCGGTCTGGACCCCAACGACCATGACGTCCGCTTTGTCGAGGACGACTGGGAGAGCCCGACCCTTGGCGCCTGGGGCCTTGGCTGGGAGGTCTGGCTCAACGGCATGGAGGTCACGCAGTTTACGTACTTCCAGCAGGTGGGCGGCATCGAGGTCGACCCCGTGCCCGTCGAGATCACCTACGGCCTAGAGCGTATCGCCATGTACGCTCAGGGCGTCAACTCCGTCTACGACCTGGTGTGGAGCTACCTGCCCGACGGCACGCCCATGACCTATGGCGACGTGTTCCTCGAGAACGAGCGCGAGTTCAGCGCTTATAACTTTGAGGTCGCCAACGTCGAGATGATGCGTCAGAAGTTTGACGACTACGAGGCCGAGTGCCACTCCTGTCTGGAGCGCAAGCTGCCGCTGCCGGCATACGACTGCGTCATGAAGTGCAGCCACGCCTTCAACCTGCTCGATGCCCGCGGCGCGCTGTCCGCGGTCGAGCGTGCCAACTACATCCTGCGCGTCCGCGCCGTCGCCAAGGCGTGCTGCGAGGCCTACATGGCCGAGGTCGCCGGAGTCAACGAGAATGCCGACCAGGAAGGCGAGGTGGCGTAAGCCATGGCAGACGCTAAGGATTTCCTGTTTGAGATCGGTACGGAGGAAATGCCCTCTGCACCGCTGAACAATGCCGTCAAGCAGCTTGGCACCATGATCGCCAAGGGTCTCGACGAGGCCGGTCTGGCCCACGGCGAGGTCCGCGTGATCTCGAGTCCGCGTCGCCTGGCTGCACTCGTTGCCGACGTCGCCACCGCGACCGATGAGGTTCACGAGGTCAAGCGTGGCCCCGCGGCCAACATTGCCTTCGACGCTGACGGTAACGCCACCAAGGCCGCCCAGGGCTTTGCCCGCAAGTGCGGTGTGGCTGCCGAGGACCTTGTCCGTCGCGAGGACACCGACGGTCGCGAGTATGTGTTCGCCGAGAAGAATATTCCCTCCGCACCGGCTACGCCGATTCTGACCGCTCTGTGCGAGAAGACCATCGCCGGCCTGCAGTGGCCCAACTACCGCAGCCAGCGCTGGGGCCACGAGCACGCGACCTTTGTTCGTCCGGTTCGTTGGATCTGCTGCCTTTTGGGCGAGGATGTTGTGCCCGTGTCGTTTGCCGACGTGACGAGTGGCAACACCACGCGTGGTCATCGCGTACTTGGCCCTGGTGACCATGTGGTTGCCAGCCCCGCCGTTTACGAGCAGGTGCTCGAGGACGCCGGCGTGCTTTCTGCCGAGCGTCGTCGCGAGGCCATCCTCGCCGGTATCGCTGAGGTCGAGGCTGCCCGTCCCGGCTGCCATGTCGACACGCCCAAGAAGGTCTTTGAGGAGGTTATCAACCTCTGCGAGTGGCCGACGGTGCTCGTCGGTACTTTCGATGAGGAGTTCCTCAAGGTTCCGCACGAGATCATCTGCGAGTCCATGCTCACCAACCAGCGCTACTTCCCGATCTATGACGGCGAGGGCAAGTTGACGCGTGAGTTCGTGGTCGTCTCCAACAGCAAGCCCGAGAACGCCGAGCGCGTGATTGACGGCAACGAGCGCGTCGTGCGCGCCCGTCTGGACGACGCAAAGTTCTTCTACGAGGAGGACCTGAAGATCTCCCTCGACGAGTTCCGTGAGCGTTTGGCCAAGGTTGCCTTCCAGGAGAAGCTCGGTAGCGTGCTCGCCAAGTCCGATCGCATTGAGCAGCTCGCGCTCGTTATCGCCCGCGAGGCCCATCTTGGTGCCCACCTTGCTGCCGACGCTGCTCGCGCCGCGCACCTGTGCAAGGCCGACCTGGTATCTAACGCCGTCGTTGAGTTCACGAGCCAGCAGGGCGTGATGGGCGGTTATTACGCGACCGCGATGGGGGAGAACGACGAGGTCGCTCATGCCATTCGCGATCATTATCGTCCCCGCTTTGCCGGTGACGAGCTGCCCGAGGGCACCGCTGGCTGCATCGTGGCCTGCGCCGACAAGCTCGATACCATTGCCGGTATCTTTGCCATCGGCGAGCCCCCGACCGGCTCTTCGGACCCCTACGCGCTGCGTCGTGCCGCTATCGGCATCATCAACATCCTGCGCGACCGTCTGCCGATCGACCCCACGTCGCTCATCGACTTCGCCCTCGAGCTCTACAGTGAGCAGGGCATTGAGTTCGACGCCGCCGAGGTCGCCCAGCAGGTTCACGACTTCTTCCATGGCCGCCTGGTGAGCATGGCCCGCGACGAAAAGATCCCGGCCGATACCGTTGCCGCCGTCTCTGCGGTGCACATCATCGCCCCGTCCGTCTTCTTCGCCCGCTGCGCCGCCCTCGACGAGGCCCGCAAGAACGACGCCGAGACGTTCGACAACCTTGCGACCGCCTATGCTCGCGCCGCGCATATCTCCAAGCCCGAGCTGGGCGCGGAGTACGACCGCGCCTTGATGGGCGAGGTCGAGCTCGCGCTTGCCGATGCCTCCGAGGCTGCTCAGACCGCTGTCGACGCCGCCCTTGCTGCCGAGGATTACCCGGCCGCATTTGCCGCCCTTGCCGCCCTGCGCGCCCCCATCGACCGCTTCTTCGACGAGGTCATGGTCATGGACAAGGACGAGCAGCTCCGCGATAATCGCCTTAAGCTGCTCAACCGCTTCGAGGCCGTTTTCTCCGGCATTGCCAACATCGGTGAGCTTGCCCGCAAAAAGTAAGCCAGCCTGCGCGTAAGCGCAAAAGGAGCCCCGCATGGATTGCCCGGTCACCGCTCGTCCCACCGTTATCGTTATCTCCGACTCGCTCGGCGATACCGCTTGTGAGGTGGTGCTTGCGGCGTCCGGGCAATTTGATGAAGGGGCTTTTCGCGTTTTACGTCTGCCCAAGGTGACTTCCGTGGAGCAGGTCAAGTCATTTGTGGGGCCGCGCGTCGATGCCGACCATCGCGATATTGCCGTGTTTCACACCATTGTCGATCCGGCGCTTCGCGCCCGTGTGCTCGATTACCTGGGTATGCTGCATATCCGTTCGGTCGACCTGATCGGCCCGACGCTCGCCGTGCTGTCGTCGCTCATCGGTGTGTCGCCAAAGGGCGTCGCGGGCGTGATTCACAAGACTGATGACCGCTATTTCCATCGTATCGAGGCCATGGAGTATTTCGTTGAGCACGACGACGGGCGCGGTTGCGACGATCTGTCGGGTGCCGATATCGTGCTGCTGGGCGTATCGCGCACGTCCAAGACGCCGCTGTCGATGTATCTGGCCTATCAAGGTTTCAAGGTTGCCAATGTTCCGTTGGCCCATGGCATGGAGCCGCCGAAGTCGATTTACGAGGTTGACCCGATGCGCCTGTTCGGCCTGATTTCGACCGTCGATGTGATTTCCGAAATTCGCGATAGCCGCTTGGGCGATGACTACGCTCGTGCCGTTGCCGGCTCCTATGCCGAGCCCGAGAGCGTGCGCGGCGAGCTTGAGGAAGCTCGTGCCCTCATGAAGCGCTTAGGCTGCTTTGTTGTGCGTACCGACGGCAAAGCCATCGAGGAAAGCGCTGCCGAGATCATTGCTCACCTCGAAGCTGTCTCTTATACACATCTGACGCTGCCGACGAAGGCTTAGGTGTAG
>UQMO01000013.1 GCA_900542125.1 uncultured Collinsella sp.
GGGAGACGGCGAGATAGCCGGCAGGCCGGCATGTCAATCCTGGTCTAACAGAGCCTTTTGTTATCCCTTTTTGCCCACTTGACCAAAAACTTGCCGCAAGCTTGACGAATGCCGGATGCCCAACAGCTTGATTCATTCTATACCAGATTCTATGCAAAAAAGCCACTAGAAGGTCGTAGACGGTAGCGGGTGCTAGGCGAGTTGAATGACATGGCTGAACCTTGTTCATCTGCGTTACACTGCCGCTTAGATGGGACAAGCTGACAAGCTCATTTACCTGCTTAAAGACCGATTAGTCGGGGGATTAATAACAATCGGCCTTCGCTGTACAAAAACTTGCCGCTTGCGTACCAAAAGACAACCTAAAACACAAGGTCGCTCTATTCATAGCGCGGCTTGTATGGTCTTGCGGCTACAGTGTCCATACGGTCGAGTTGAGGAGCGGGCATGGTAAACGATTTGAGCGGTATAGACGACCTCGAGCTGATGCCGCTGGGCGGAGGCTATATGGTGCGACGCGAACGCTTGATGAATGAGCTTATCGCCAAGGGCCGAAAGGCCGGCATCGTGGTTCTTTATGCGCCCGACGGGTTTGGGAAGACCTCGGTGCTGCTTCAGTACACCCATGAGGTTAAATGCGACCCGACGCGAGGCCCCGTGCGGATTATCGAGGCCGATCGCGCCATTGGGCGCGAGGTGTTTATGCAGCTCGAGGTGGTTGCCGAAGAACTCAAAGACAAACCGCACTCCCTTATCGCGATTGATAATGTGCCAAACCTCGATCAGCACGATACCGAAGACCTCATCGACAGGATTCGCGGCCTGCGCGCTATGGGGGTAGGGGTCTTTATCTCCTGCCGTCCTTCAAATCGTCAGCTGATTCATGGGCTGGGCGATTCGGTTAAGATCAATGCGCAGATGCTCAAGGTGCATGCCTATGAGTATTCGGCGTGGGCATCGGCGTTTTCGATCAGCACATCGCTCGACTTTTATCAGCTCACGCAGGGCGTGCCCGAGCTCGTTTCGGCATTGCAGACGGGTCTGTATGGCCAAGGCGACGTAGCCGGTCTGCTCGAAAACGAGATTGTCAACGTATATGGCGCGGCACTTGCCGATCTGGCTTCGCTCGACAATAATGCGCTGTTTTGCGTGGCATGTCTCATGGTTTTGATGGGCGAGGGCAATATCGCAGAACTCGAGGCTTGCGGGGTGAGGCTGTCGATGGTCGACCAGTCCTACTTTGTACGCGACTACCCGATCTTTGGCTTGGATCCCGCCGAGCGGAGTTTTACGTGTCTGGGCACGGAGGATAACGGACGCCTGCGTTTGCGTAAGTTGGTGGCCGAGGTTCGCCCCGAACTTGTTCCGAGGGCGGCCCGGATTTTGCTTAAGGCGGGCCGATGCGATGCGGCGATGGGCCTGGCGGATGCCTTTTTGGACCGTGAAGCGGTCCTTGAACTTGCTGGGCAGTATGGGGTCGATCTGGCCCTGACGGGGCACGGGGCCGATATCTGCCGAGCAGCGCTGGGCACGATCGATGCCGACGATCCGGCTCCAGAGCCAACGCCTGCCGAGGCGCTTGGCGTATATCTGGCGGCGGTCAGCGTGTCCAACACAAAGCTCGCCCGCTATATGGCATCGGTCATCGAGCGCGGGGGCGAACGGGCGGCCTGCGAAATAGACCCTGTTTCATGGAGGGTGGCCCAGACACTGACGGCTGTTTGCTATGGGGACAACGGACTTGGGCTTCCTACGAACCTGGCCGTGCCAGAAATCGAGACATCCCATACCGCACTCGATATGTTGTCTGCGCATATCGAGGTCAAGCGCTGTCTGACCGAGCGGGGAGATGACGGCGGCGTTCTACAGCAGCTCAAAACGAGCAAGGCCTACGACTGTGAGCTCGATATCGCGGGGATTGTTATACGGGCCGATAGCATGCTGGTGGAGCTCTTTGACGGGTCGTTTGCGGGAACCGACGAGCGCGACGACGAGATGACGGTGGTGCGGGAGGCGCTCGACGTACGTGGGCTTAAGGCGATGGCTATCTGGGTGCGCATGGTGTTGGCGGCACGGCGGCTCCTTTCCGGCTTGCCGGTAACCGACGACGCGGCGTTCAACGAGCTCGATCGTTTTGCCGTGCGCATGCGCGACAACCAGATTCAGCTGTTTGGCCTGTTGCTAGAAGGCTGGCAGTCGCTGACAGAGGGACGGCCGGTTAATGCAAAGTTCCGTGCGGTCCAAGTGCTCAAACTTGCCGAGGAGTCGATTGCGTACATGCGCGATAACGCATTGCTGCTGGAGCGCGCGGCATATCTGCGTAACACCTCGATGGTTTCGGTGCGCGAGGAAGCGGAGCTACTCGATATAAGCCAGACGCAGGTTGGTGGAGCGGAGGCCTGGATGGTGGCGCTGCATCTGGCCTGTGCGGGCCGAGACAGCGACCTTGCGGCCTGGATGTCCATGAATCGCGCGGGGATTCTAGAGCCATCGTATCGGCTCTTTGCGCGCCTTGCCATGCATTGTCTGGGCGAGCCGGCGGGCAGGATACGCAAGAAGCTTCCCGTGCGCGAGCTGTCGCGGTACTCGTTGCGCGACGATTTGGAAGGGGAGGGCGAGCGCCTGTTCCAGGCTGGCGAGGTTGAAGCCGTTGATACCATCGACCATATCGAGATTCGCATGTTTGGCGCGTTTCGCGCCGAGCGCGACGGGTTTCCCATCACGGACAAAATGTGGCGCCGCAAGAAGGCGGCGACACTTGCCGAGCGGCTTGCGCTGGGCATGGATGCGCTCGTCGATCGTGAGACGCTGGCCATGGAGCTGTGGCCCCATGCCGAGTTCAATAGCGCTCGCAACAACCTGTACTCGACGATATCGCGCTTGCGGTCGGCTTTGGGACCGACGCCGGATGGCAAGTCGTGTGTGCTCATCCAAAATGAATGCATCGGACTCAACGGCGACTACGTCAAGACCGATGTACGGCTGTTTGACCAGATAAGCCGCGAGGTTTTGGGAAATCGCACGGGTGCACGCGGGCCCCATTTAGTTGAACTGTGCCTTAAGATTGAGCAGCTTTATGCTGGACCGCTGTATGTTCCCAATGGCTGTAATCCCACCTACTTTTTGCGTATGCGACGCATTATGCAGTCAAAGTACATCGATTGCATGATTAAGGGAGCAAATGCTGCTCTAGAAGAAAACGATCTGCAGTCGGCGATTTGGCTGGCGGAGTCGGGGCTTCGGCAGGAAACGGCGCGTGAGGATATGGTGCGCTGCGCCATGCGCGTCTACAGTGCGGCGGGGCGACGGCGCGATATCGTCGAGCTGTACAGCGGGCATATGCACCATCTGAGGGAGCAGGTCAATGGCGTGCCCGAGCCCGAGACGCGGCGTCTATACGAGCGTTTGGTGGAGGGGCGGCTCAATCGCGTGCTGGTCGAGCGATAAAAAACGGGCGCCCGAAGTACTTGGGCACCCGTATGCTTGCTATGTGTTGGCTTGCCGGATCATTGGCTCTTAGACGAGCTTGATCTTCTCGATGTCCTTGCGCGAGGACTCGCGATACAGCGAGAACTTGCGGCCGATGACCTGGACGACCTCGGCGTGGCAGCGCTCAGCGAGCTCTTCGGCGGCCTCGCGGGCGGAAAGACTGGAGCCATCGAGCACGGAGCACTTAACGAGCTCGTGCTTTTCCAGGTAGGCGACCGTCTGCTCGACGGTGCCCTCGTTGACATCGGACTTGCCGATAATGATGGCGGGGTTGAGGTGATGGGCCATGCTGCGAAGCTGCTTGACCTGGGCTCCTGTCAGTGCCATGGGTTCTCGCTTTCTATGTATGGGGCGCCCCGCGACGGGGCCTTAATCTACGTGAGCTGTCCCACGATAGCGCAGGAACGGCGTGGTGTGGAGCGCGTTTGCCCAGTTCAAAAAGAATGCGGATGCCGAGGTGATGGGCGGTGCGGGCTGTGAACGGGCTACGAGCGGGATTCAGAGACCGGTTCCCATGCAATAAACGCCCAGCGAACCTTACGGATATGGTCGAGCATATAGCGCCCCTGCGGCACGCCCTTGGAGCCCGGCTCACCGGCACGGGGGTTCTCAATCATGTGCTGAGCGATATAGTCGCGCAGGCGGTCGATCTTATCCTCGTTGCCATGCTCGAGCATACGGGAAAAATCTGCTACGCCCGCCTCAAGGCTATCGAAGGTGTCGCGACGAGGCGATTCAAAGTATGTAACCTGCGGCAACGCACCCATCTGAATGAGGATGTTGAAGGCGTACACAAAGCCATTACTGCAGGTAACCGAGGCGCCGATAGCGTTCATCAAGTGCAGATCATAGCGCGGGCTGGAGTTGGCAACCATCGTGACAGCACAACGCCGACGAGCCGTACGGTCGAGCTTGGCAAGTGCGCCTTTTAGATTGGTCGTCGTAACCGACCGACTGGCAAAGGCAACATCCACCGCTTTCGCGACCGGTCCAACCAAATCCCAATCATCATCCCAAGCAAGCTCAAGCGGCGTAATGAGATCCTCGAGCCCATAGTACTCAATACCAGCATCAAGCGTGCCCAACATAGCAGGGGAAAAGTCAGCCGCAATCACAGGATGCCCAGCCTGAGCAAGCGGAATAGCAATCGACCCAGCCCCACACCCCATATCAAGCACGGATTCACCAGGCTTTAACGCCAACAGCTTGATAAAGTCCCGGGCATACGGGGCAGTCTCCAACGGCCGAAAATGCCGAGCCCGCTTATCCCATTCAAAAGAATCATCAGCCCGCCGCCGATCAGCCTGCAGGCGCATCCATTCGCCATTCCAATCCGCAGAAAGAAGCTCAGAGCGAGCATCCCCATCAACCACGGGCCAACCTCCTAGCAACAAAAAAGCGACTCCCCCAAAAAGAAGAGCCGCAACCAGCATATATCAGAAAGAACCGATCCAACGCCAAACCGCCATACCAGCAAAGTAGGGCAGAAGCGAAGCGGCTGCCAAAGGGATAGAACCCAACCGAGGTCCCGTTGTGCGGGAGCCCCGGGGAGGGCAAATATATAAGGTCGATCGCGAGTTCCGCACGAGCCGGAGAGCACTTAATGTGCTCTCCGTGCGAGTCAGGACTGTCCGAGCAGGCGACCTTATATATTTGCCCTCCCCAGGGCTCCTCGCCCGAACCCCTCAGCTAGTTCTTCAGCGAGTTCAGCGGCGCCGGGAAGCGTCCACCGCGATGGGCAAGCACGGTGCCGGCGTTGGGGTTCACCGGCATGATGGGCGCACGGCCGAACAGGCCGCCGTACTCGACGCAGTCGCCCACGCCCTTGCCGATGGCGGGAATCACGCGGACGGCCGTGGTCTTGTTGTTGATGACGCCGATGGCCATCTCGTCGGCGATGATGCCGGCGATGGTCTCGACCGGGGTGTCGCCGGGGATGGCGATCATGTCCAGGCCAACGGAGCATACGCAGGTCATGGCCTCGAGCTTCTCGAGCGAAAGCGCGCCGGCTTCGACGGCGGCGATCATGCCGGCGTCCTCGGACACGGGGATAAAGGCGCCGGAGAGACCGCCCACGCTGGAACTGGCCATGACGCCGCCCTTCTTGACGGCATCGTTGAGCATGGCGAGCGCGCAGGTCGTGCCCGGGCCACCGCAGGTGCCCACACCGATGATCTCGAGGATGCGCGCGACGGAGTCGCCGATGGCAGGCGTGGGAGCCAGCGACAGGTCGACAATGCCCTTCTCGACACCCAGACGATGGGCGGCCTCGCGGCTCATGAGCTCGCCGGCACGGGTGATCTTAAAGGCGGTCTGCTTAATCTTCTCGGCGACTTCCATCATCGATGCGGAATCGGGCAGCGTCTCCAGGGCTGCGGCCATAACGCCGGGGCCCGAAACGCCTACGTTGATGACGGCGTCGGCCTCGCCACCGCCGTGGACGGCGCCCGCCATAAACGGGGAGTCCTCGACCATGTTGGCAAAGCAGACAAACTTGGAAGCGCCGACGGAATCCTGGTCGGCCGTGAGTTTAGCGGCATCGATGATGGTCTGGGCGGCCATAAGCACGGCGTCCATGTTGATGCCGGCGCGCAGGCTGGCGACGTTGACGCTGGAGCAGACGCGGCTCGTGGTGGCGAGCGCCTGCGGAATAGACTGGATGACGCGGCGATCGGCGTCGCCGATGCCCTTCTGGACGAGTGCGGAGAAGCCGCCCAGGTAATCGATGCCGAGCGTCTCGGCCGCGCGGTCGAGGGCATGCGCGATGGGGGTGAGATCCTCATCCTTGCAGCACGCGGCGATCTGCGCCACCGGGGTGACGGAAACGCGCTTGTTGACGATGGGGATGCCGTACTCGCGCTCGAGGTTCTCGGCGGTCTCGACCAGATGCTCAGCCGTGTGCGTCACGTGGTCGTAGATCTTCGTGCACATGCGGTCGAGGTTCTCGTCACCGCAACCCATGAGCGAAACACCCATGGTGATGGTCCTGATGTCGAGGTTCTGCTCCTCAACCATGCCGCGGGTTTCCGCGATTTCTGCGGGCGTGATCGCCATCCTTGCGCTCCTATCTGCCAAAACGAGCATAGTCTTTTCTATTCTAACGTGCCGCACGTGCCAAGTGGCGCGTGCGGCACGTTTTAGTGCTCGGTTGTTTCCGTTGTGTTACTGCCCAAAGACCTCTTCGGCGATGCGCGCGCTTTCGGCGGCATCCTTGGCGTAGTAGTCCGCGCCGATCTGCTTGGCGTATTCGGGGGTGAGCACGGCGCCGCCCACGATGATCTTGACGCCCGGAACCTCGGCATGGAGCAGCTTGATGGTCTCCTCCATGGCGACGACGGTGGTGGTCATAAGCGCCGAGAGGCCGACGAGTTTGATATCGCGCTCCTTGACGGTCTTGAGTACCTCCTGCGGATCGACATCGCGGCCCAGGTCAAAGACGGTGTAGCCGTAGTTGTCGAGCAGCATCTTGACGATGTTCTTACCGATGTCGTGGATGTCGCCCTTGACGGTGGCCACGCAGATCTTGCCCTTGTCGGCAATCTCGCCGGCGGGCATCAGGCGCTTGATGGTGTCGAAGCCCACGCGCGCCGCCTCGGCCGAGGCCATGAGCTGCGGCAAGAAGAACTTTCCCTGGTCAAAGAGGACGCCAACCTCGTCGAGAGCGGGGATAAAGTGATTGTTGATGAGGTCCATGGCGTCGTGGTCTGCCAGCAGACGCTCGGTCTCGGCAGCGATCTCGCCTTTGCGGCCCGAGACGACCATGCGACGAATCGGGTCGTCATTGCCGTCGGTGCCAGCGGTGCCAGCAGCGGGCACGGTGTCGGTCGATGCGGTCTGAGTCGCCGCCGGGTTGGCGGCAATCTTGTACGGGTCGGTCCAGCCGGCGTAGTGTTCGATGTATCCGGTCGAGCCCTCATCTTCAACGCTCAGCACGCGATAGCTGTAGACGGTGTCCATAAAGCGCTTGGAACCCGGGTTCATGATGGGGGCGTCCAGACCTGCACCAAAGGCGGCGGCCAAAAAGACCGAGCCCAACAGCGGCCGCGCGGGCAGACCAAAGCTGATGTTCGACACGCCGAGCGCGCACTTGACGCCCAGACGCTCCTTGCACAGGGACATGGCGCGCAGGATCTGTTCGGCCTGGCGTTGATTGGTCGAGGCGGTCATGACCAGGCAGTCGATGAGGATGCGGTCCGGTCCGATGCCGTAACGGGCAGCCTCGGCCACGATGTGCTCGGCGATGGCGAAGCGGGCCTCGGCGGTATCGGGGATGCCGCCTTCGTCGAGCGTAAGGCCGACAACGTTGGTGCCGTAGTGGGCGACCAGCGGAAAGATCTCATCCATGATCTGCTGCTTGCCATTGACCGAGTTGATGATGGGCTTGCCGGCGTAGCGGCGTACGGCGGCCTCGACAGCGGCGGGGTCGGTGGAGTCGATCTGCAGCGGCAGCAGCGTGGAGCCCTGGAGCTGTTCGGTCGCCTGTTGGATAATCTTGACCTCGTCGATCTCGGGCAGGCCCACGTTGACGTCCAGGATGTCGGCGCCCTGCTCCTGCTGGCTGATGCCCTGGCTCACCACGTAGTCCAGATCGCCGTCGCGCAGGGCCTGCTGCAGGCGCTTTTTGCCGGTGGGATTGATGCGCTCGCCGATGACGGCGATCTTGTGGCCGTCACTGGGAAGGTCCACGACCGTCTGGGCGCTCGTGACCGACATGCTGGGCTTGCGGCGGCGTGGGCTGGGCGTGTGGTTGTCGATAAGCGTGCGCAGGGCCGCCATGTGCGCCGGCGTGGTGCCGCAGCAGCCACCCACGACGCTCACACCATCCTCGATCATGCCGGCGACGGCCTCGGCGTACTCGGGTGCCTGGATATCAAAGACGGTGTCGCCGTCGTCGTCCACGCGGGGGAGTCCCGCGTTGGCCTGCACCATAATGGGCTTGTCGGTAACGGTGAGCATGCGTGCGGCGAGCCCTCGGAGCTCGGCCGGTCCCTGGCTGCAGTTGATGCCCAAAACGTCGGCGCCGATAGCGTCGAGCGTGATGGCGGCGACCTCGGGGCTCGTTCCCAGGAACGTGCGGCCGTCTTCCTCAAAGGTCATGGTGGCAAAGACGGGCAGGTCGGAGTTCTCGCGGCAGGCGAGGACGGCAGCCTTGATCTCGGCAAGGTCGGTCATGGTCTCGATAATAAAGAGGTCCACGCCCGCATCGACGCCGGCACGCACTTCCTCGGCAAAGAGGTCATAGGCCTCGTCGAAGCTGAGGGTGCCCAGGGGGCGAAGCAGCGCGCCGATGGGGCCGATATCGCCGGCGACGTAGCGGGCACCGGCCGCGCGGGCGCAGGCGACAGCGGCGGCAAAGACATCTGCCACGGTGGCGGCACCGTCGAGCTTGTGGGCGTTGGCACCAAAGGTGTTGGCGGTGATCACGTCGCAGCCGGCCTCGACGTACTGACGCTGGATGTCGGTAATGACTTGGGGCTCCTCAAAGTTGAGCAGCTCGGGCAGGGCGCCGGCCTTCATGCCGGCCGCCTGCAGCATGGTGCCCATGCCGCCGTCGAACAGCAGGTGTCCCGTGCCCTCGATGGCGGCGCGCAGGCGATCGTCCTTAATGCGCAGATCGCCGATCGTGCGCGTCTTGTACGTGGCACCGTTGCGACGTGCGGCATCAACGGGTGCCGCCAATGCAGTGCCGTCAGAATCATGAGTGATAAGCGGAGTAAACATTGAGGGCTCCTAATGGCTGGAATAGCAGGTGGTGTGGGCGGCGCGGAAGCGGCAGTGCTCGCGCATGCGGCAGATATTGCAGGTGGGGCGGCTCTGGGCGTCGTGGACTTCGCCGTCGAATAGGCCGATCACCGCGGTCACGCTTTTGGTGGGCATGAGCAGGCTGGTGGGTGTGACGGTAAGCCCGATGAGCCGCGTGGCGTTGAGCGCATTGACGATCGAGCGCTGGGCCGAGAGCGGGCAGTCGCCGTAGCCGGGACTAAAGCGCCAGTTGCCGGCGAGCCCATGAACGGCGGCGTCCGTCTTGACCTGCTGGTCCATTTGCTCAACGGCGGCTTCTACGTAAGCGGAGCACGCGGCGTCGAGCACGGCGCCCTCCAGGGGATGTTGGGCTCCCGTGGTGCGCAGGCGACGCTCGGCGTCCATGCCGAGGGTGCATGCCATGAGCGCGGCAAAGCGGGCATCTTTGAGATGTCGATAGATATCGCGACCCCGCAGCTCAACGTTGGTGCCGACCAAGCGAATGCAAGGCTCACTTTGTTCGTCCACGCCCGTGGCATCGACGGCAAACACGCGGCGCACGCCACGGGGCTCAATGTCCAGTTCCAGACGTTCAACGACAAGCTCAATACGTCGTGACAGTTCGGGCTCAATCTGCTGGCCGCCGTAACCCAGATACCGCAGCATCTCGGCACGGTCGACACGGGGATGGTGCGCGGCATCGACACGGTAAAGCGCCGGCGACGCAAGGTCGGCCGGCACTTCGACAGCGGTTGTATCGATGTGCGGTTTTTCCATTACCCCAGGCGCTCCATAATGGTCGCGGCGATCGCAGGACGGTTCATAGTGTACAGGTGCAGGCCGTCGGCGCCGTGCTCCTTGAGGTCGCAAAGTTGGCGGGCGGCATAATCTACACCGGCTGCCTGCAGGCTCTCGGGGTCGTTCTCGTACTTGGCGAGAATCTTGATGACGGGGGAGGGCAGCGACGCGCCGCACATAAAGACCATGCGGCTGATCTGCGACTTGCCCATAAACGGCATGATGCCCGCGGTAATGGGCACGGTGATGCCGGCCTTGTCGGCAAGCTCGCGAAAACGGTAGAAGCACTCGTTATCAAAGAAGAGCTGTGTCACAAAGAAGCTCGCGCCGGCGTCCTGTTTTTGCTTGAGGTGTTCGACCGAGAGGTTGAGATCCTCACAGGCAATGTGGCCCTCGGGGTAGGCTGCGGCGCCCACGCAAAAGCCGGCGTCGACGAGCTCGGGGATGAGGTCGCGGGCGTAGGCGTAGTCGGAGGCGGGCTTGTCGTCCTCGGTCGCGCCGGCAGGGAGATCGCCACGCAGGGCCAGAATGTTTTCAACGCCGGCGGTGCGATACTCGTCGATCTTGGCGGCGATGTCGGCGTGGGTGCGGCCCACGCAGGTGAGGTGTGCCACCGAGGGCGTGTCGAATTCGCTCGAAATCATATGCGCGATGGGGGCGGTGGTGGCACCGTTGCCCGAGCCGCCGGCCGAGCAGGTGACCGAGACAAAGCTCGGCGAAAGCTTGCACAGATTGCCTGCCACTTCGCGAGCCGTGTCGAGGGTGAGCTCGCCCTTGGGCGGGAACATCTCAAACGAAACGGGCGCGGTACCCTGGGATGCTGCCTGCTTAAAAACCTCGTCGACGCGCATATCGTGCTCCTCTAGATACGTAATAGTGTGATGTGTTGTAAGGATTCTACAGCACCACTGTGTCACGGTGGAGTTTCACTCGTTATTCGGGGATACCAATCAAAGATGCCTTGCTATCGGCTTTCTCTATAACAGAGCGGCTAATCTAGGCACGGACTATAAAGACTGGTATCTGATGCAAAATACCAGTTAATAGAGCTCAATCCCAAATTGACTACCCTTAAACCATGGGGAGAGGTCTGCAATTTATGCAGTTGATTGGCTGTTGAGGGTGGCAACGCCGCCTCGATAGGGTAACCTCATTGATTGGTTTCGCGACAGCAACATAACGGTAATGTCGCGGAAACACGGCGAGTCTAAGCTATGACTCGTTCGTTAGTAATCAACACCGCTTCTCACGCGGTGCCGATACGAAGGGAGTTCCGTATGGCCGAACTTACTGACCGCTTCGGGACCATGGTGTTCTCTGAGGAAGTCATGAAGGACTACCTCCCCAAGGACATTTGGAAGCGCCTTGCTGCAACCCTCGAGGGCGGTGAGCCGCTCGACCTGGATGTGGCCAACGCCGTTGCCCATGCCATGAAGGTCTGGGCCATCTCCAAGGGTGCGACGCACTACGCGCACTGGTTCCAGCCTCTTTCGGGCATTACTTCCGAGAAGCACGACAGCTTCTTGGAGCCCAACCACGACGGCACCGCCATTACCAAGTTTACGGGCAAGAACCTCATCCAGGGCGAGCCGGACGCCTCCAGCTTCCCCAACGGCGGCCTGCGTGCCACCTTCGAGGCCCGTGGCTACACCGCTTGGGATCCCACCAGCCCCGCCTTTATCAAGGACGATGTCCTGTGCATCCCCACGGCTTTCTGCTCCTACACGGGCGAGGCCCTGGACAAGAAGACCCCGCTGCTGCGCTCCATGACCGCGCTCTCGCGTGAGTCTAAGCGCGTTTTAGCGCTGTTTGGCAAGACCCCCAAGAAGGTCGTTCCTTCCGTGGGCGACGAGCAGGAGTACTTCCTGATCAAGAAGGACGCCTATCGCAAGCGCAAGGACCTGGTCATCACCGGTCGCACCCTCTTTGGTGCTGCTCCCTGCAAGGGCCAGGAGCTCGAGGAGCACTACTTTGGCGCTATCCGCCCCACCGTCTCGGCCTATATGAAGGACCTGGACGATGAGCTGTGGGCGCTTGGCATTCCCGCCAAGACCAAGCACAACGAGGTCGCTCCCTGCCAGCATGAGCTCGCCCCTGTCTATGGCGAGGTCAACGAGGCCATCGACCAGAATCTGGTCATGATGGAGAAGATGAAGCTCATCGCCTCCCGTCACGACTTGGTCTGCCTGCTGCACGAGAAGCCCTTTGAGGGCATCAACGGTTCGGGCAAGCACAACAACTGGTCGCTTGGCACCGAGTCCGAGAACCTGCTCGACCCGGGCGACACCCCGCTCGACAACCTGCAGTTCATCGTCTTCCTCACCGCGGTGATCGAGGCCGTCGATAACTATCAGGAGCTCCTGCGTGCCTCCGTTGCCTCGGCCGGCAACGATCATCGTCTGGGCGCCAACGAGGCTCCTCCGGCGATTATGTCCATCTTCCTGGGCGACCAGCTTACCGAGGTTGTCGAGAAGATCATCGATGGCAAGGCTTCCGTCCATGCCACGCGCGGCGTGCTTGACTTGGGCGCCGATACCCTGCCCAAACTGATGCAGGACAACACCGACCGCAACCGCACCTCCCCGTTCGCCTTCACCGGCAACAAGTTCGAGTTCCGTGCCTGCGGCTCCGAGCAAAACGTTTCCGACTCCAACCTGGTGCTCGATGCCGCCGTTGCCAAGTCGCTCAAGTCCTTCGCCGATGCGCTCGAGGGTACGCCCGAGGATAAGTTCCAGGACGCCGCGCTCGAGTACTGCAAGAAGGTGCTGACCGATCACCAGCGCATCCTGTTCTCCGGCGACGGTTACTCCGACGAGTGGCCCATCGAGGCCGAGAAGCGCGGCCTTGCCAACAACAAGACCACGGCCGACGCTCTTCCCGCCTTTGTTTCCGATAAGGCCATTGCGCTCTTTGAGGAGACGGGCGTCCTGACCAAGGCCGAGGCTCAGTGCCGCTATGACTGCAAGCTCGAGAAGTACAACAAGCTCATGAACATCGAGGCTACCACGATGGTTCGCGAGGCGCGTCGTACCTATCGCCCGGTCATTACCGCCTATGCCACCAAGGTCGCTAAGGGCCTTGAGACTATTCGTGCCGCCGGTGCTGAGGCCGCCATGCAGTGCGAGCAGAACACGCTCAACAAGCTCTGCAACGGTATCACCGCCATCAACGACTCCATCAAGGCGCTCGACGCCGTACATCAGAAGGCCGAGGCTCTCGATGGCCAGGAGCAGGCCAACGTGTACGCGCACGAGGTCGTTCCCGCTATGGATACGCTGCGCGGCGCCGTGGATGCCATGGAGGAGATCGTGGCCGCCGACTACTGGCCGGTTCCGACCTACGACGACATTCTGTTCTACGTGTAGAACGTAACCGACATATCGTCACGGTATTGAGCCGGGGTCCGCATCGCGCGGGCCCCGGCTTTCTTGTTGAACAAATTTATTAGGGAAGAGTCTGCTCCGTGCCGTTTGCTAGGGTAGGGGTGTGCGCGTTGCCGTGTCGTGAAAATGGAAGATGCTCGGAATATAACGCGCCTCGACATACTCAAATTGAGTTCCGGTTGAGTCGAATGTCTGGCTGGTTACGACCGCCAGATACGAAGAAGAATCGACGTCAAGCAACCGGCAGTCCTCAGTGTCGGGCTGGGCGAGTGTTATCGTTCGTTTGCTCACGGCAATGGTGAGCCCTAGCTCATCCTCGATGTAATGGAAGAGCGACAGGGTGGCATTCTGCTCGTTTAGGCCGGGGACGGAGGAAGTTAGGAAGTAGTGGCGGTCGACAGCGACCGGTTTATCGTCGAGCATGCGGACGAGCTTCAAATGCGTAAGGTCTTCTCCTTCGGGAAATCCCGTCAACTGAGCTAGATACTTATTGGTGCTTACGTGTTCGAAATAGACGATTTTTGACGTTGGAATTGCTCCGATCGCGTGTGCCGATTCGCTGAACGAAGAAAGGTCATTTACGGTGAATGCGCCCTCTTTGCTGGCGCCTGCAAGTGACGTCTCGATTACGAGGACTCCCTTGCCTTTAATGGACTGAACTAGACCTTCATTTGCGAGAAGTGAAATGGCCTTGCGCACCGTCATTCGAGAACAGGAGAACTCTTTGGACAGATTTTGTTCGGAAGGAAGGAGCGATCCCACGGGATGCTTACCTTCGACAATCCGCTCTCGAAGGCTGCGGTAAATTTCACTGTACAGGATCCTTGCCAAAATGCTCTCCTTATAGAGGTGGTGCGGAATGCGTCAAATCGGCGCGATAGTCTGTTTCTACCAATTATAGGAAGTGAAGACGCTTAAAGTTACCGCTTACCGCCATAAATCAACCGTTCACCCGTGTGCTTAACATGTCTAGACAGATTGCAAATCACTGAGGATATAATTCAAGTCGTCAAGTACATGTCTAGACAGGAGGATTTGCAATGGCAAAACAGAGCTATGCGGTTACTATCGCGGGAGGCGGAAGCACTTATACGCCGGGCGTTGTTCTGACACTTCTCGCGAAGCGTGATGTGTTCCCCATCAATAGGATTACGCTCTATGACAACGATGCCGAGCGTCAGGGGACAATTGCCAAGGCATGTGCCATCTACATCAGGGAGAATGCTCCAGAGGTAACCTTCAGCTATACGACCGACCCTGAGGAGGCCTTCACAGGCATCGACTTTGTACTTGCCCAGATTCGCGTTGGCAAGTACGCTATGCGCGATAAGGACGAGAAGATCCCCCTGCGCTATGGCGTTCTTGGCCAAGAGACCTGCGGTCCTGGTGGCATTGCTTATGGCTTGCGCTCCATTGGCGGCGTACTCGAGATCCTTGACTACATGGAGAAATACAGTCCCAACGCATGGATGCTCAACTACTCCAACCCCGCGGCGATCGTTGCTGAGGCGACACGCCGCCTTCGCCCGGATTCAAAGATCATCAACATTTGCGACATGCCAATAGCCCTGATGGATATCATGGCTCAGATGTGTGGTCTCAAGGACCACAACGACCTCGTCGTCGGCTACTACGGCCTCAACCACTTTGGCTGGTGGACAAAGATTCACGACCGTGCAGGCAATGACCTTATGCCCACTATCAAGGCCCAAATGGCTAAAAACGGTTATGCTGGCGAGGATTCTGGCCTTGAATTCGTCGATGCGTCTTGGGACCAGACGTTCCGTAAGGCTAAGGATGTTTACGCGCTCGATCCGAATACCATTCCGAACACCTACCTCAAGTACTATCTCTTCCCGGACTATGTGGTTGAGCACACCGACCCCAACCACACCCGCACCGACGAGGTCCGTGAGGGTCGCGAGAAACGCGTTTTCGGTACCGCTCGCCAGATTATCGAAAAGGGCACGTCTGAGGGCTTCGGCCTTAAGCCAGATACCCACGCTGAGTACATTGTCGATCTCGCTCGCGCTTTGGCAGAGAACACCCGTGAACGTTTCTCGCTGATTGTTCCCAACGACGGGGCTGTGTCCAATTTTGACCCAACGGCTATGGTCGAGATCCCCTGCATCGTCGGCAGCGACGGCTACGAGAAAATTTGCCAAGGTGAGATTCCGCAATTCCAGAAAGGACTTATGGAGGAACAGGTCTCGGTCGAAAAGCTTGCAGTGTCTGCTTGGGTCGACCATTCCTATCAGGAGCTTTGGCAGGCGCTGACGCTTTCGAAGACGGTCCCCTCTGCCTCCGTTGCAAAGAAGATCCTTGACGATCTCATTGAGGCGAATAAGGAGTTCTGGCCAGAGCTTCACTAGTATCGGAAATCAATTTAGCGAATGATGGCGGGCGGCCGACCTTGGACAGGTCGCATGGGAGGAAAACCATGAGCGAAAGCAAAGAGCTTGTAAATCGCAAGCTCGGCGAGGACGTAGTTGGCCTCGTCGGCGGTAAGGAAAACATCCTGAGCATCTCGCACTGCATGACGCGTCTACGTTTCAAGCTGCGAGACGATGCGAAGGCCGATACTAAGGCAATTGAATCTCATAAAGGCGTCATTCAAGTAATCAACGCGAATGGCCAGTATCAGGTTGTTGTCGGCATCAATGTGATTGAGGATGTTTACGATGCCGCGGTTGCCGCTTCTGGTGTCGAGGGGCTGGGCGAGGTTAATCTTGATGGTGAGCCCGTCAAGAAAGGAAACGTTGTTAGTGCCCTTATCGATACTATTTCGGGCGTAATCCAGCCGATTCTTGCGGTGCTGTGTGCCGCGGGCATGATCAAGGGTGTTTTGAGTATTCTCGTCGCCCTCGGATGGATCACGGCGACAGACGGCTTGTACCAGATTCTATATGCGGCTGGTGACGGCTTCTTCTACTTCCTGCCGATTATCCTTGGCTATACCGCGGCAAAGAAGTTTGGCTGTAGTGAGTTCGTTGGCATGACGCTCGGTATCGCACTTACGTATCCGGCGATGGTCAACATCACATCGGGCGATGTTTTGGGAACGGTGCTTGCCGGCACTCCCTTTGCCATGAACTACTACACGACTTTCCTCGGCATACCCGTCATCATGCCGTCTTCGGGTTATACGAGCTCTGTCATTCCGATTATCATCTCTGTTTGGTTCGCGGCAAAGCTGGAGAAGTGGTGCCGCAAGCATTTCTCTGAGTATGTAAAGTTCTTCTTTGTGCCTACGTGCGTGCTCGTTGTGATGGTCCCCGCTACCTATTTGATTATTGGCCCGATTGCCACCCTGATCACGAACCTCATGAGCCTGCTGTTTAACTCCCTCTACAGCTTGCCTGTCATCGGCGGCGCGCTCGGCGGCATCGTGCTTACTGCCATTTGGCAGCCTATGGTCATCTTCGGCTTCCACTGGAGTGTCATTGCCCTCATGCTGGTGAACATTGCCTCCCAGGGCTGGGATATTGTCATGGCGCCGTACATGGTTTGTTCATACGCTCAGTCCCTTGCCGTCCTCGCTATCCTTCTGAAGACTAAGGACCTAAAGCTCAAGCAGCTTGCATGGCCGGCGTTCATCTCGGGCTTCTTCTTCGGCATCACCGAACCCTGCATCTACGGCGTGACCCTTCCGCGCAAGAAGCCTTTTATCATGAGCTGCATCGCCTCTGTGCCCGGTGGCCTAATCATCGGCGCTCTTGGCACCAAGATGTTCGCCTTCACCGGCGGCGGCTTCTGCGCCTTCCCGGGCTTCATTGACCCGTCCGGTGCAATGGGCGCGAACTACCTGATTTACGTAATCATAGCCATCGTGGTTTCCAGCGTGATTTCGTTCCTGCTTACGTATGCGACGTACAAGGAGGACGTGCCGGCGGTAGAGGCTGCAAAGTAGCCAAAGAAGTGGAGCTGCGGGACAAGTATTTCCCTGCGCGCCAGCAATTAAACGAGGTCGTCCTTGGATAAGCGTCGAGGGCGACCTCGTCTTGTACTGATTTCGTTCGAGAGGCAGTGGTTGAGGGTGCCTAATATTATCTTTGACAATAAGATGGGCGAGGCGTGCCTTGCGGCGTGGAGGTCCGCAGGTGTGGAAGTCCGCTCAGTCGTGGTCCGACAAGATGGTGAAGTCGTCTTCGAGCATGCGGCTGCGCCGTTCTCCCTCGAACACGTTCACCCGCTCTATTCTGTGACTAAGTCCTTCACCTCGGTTGCTGTTGGGATGCTGGTGAATGAAGGACGGCTGTCGCTGGCCGATCGCTGGATTTCATACTTCCCGGAATATGAAGGCGAGATTGCGGATGAGCGCTTTCGCAATGTGACAGTTCGCAATTTGCTGACTATGACGATGGGGCAGGAGAGTGACCTTTCGTATATTGGCGCGGGAGACGACTGGGCACATGAGGTTCTTCATCGTGAGTTTGACTGGAAGCCGGGCGAGGTCTTTCACTACGATTCGCTGTGTTCACATTTATTGAGCATGCTCGTGCAACGCATAAGTGGAACGAAAGAATCCGATTATCTCGCCGAACGTTTGTTTACGCCGTTAGGCATTAGAAATTGGTGGTGGGAAGAGGATCAAGCCGGTCATACGACCGGAGGTTTTGGTCTTCACCTTTCGACACCGGATTTGGCTAAGTTTGGTCAATGTTTGCTAGATGGCGGCAAGTGGCGTGGGGAACGGATCATTCCCGCGGAATGGGTTGCCGAGGCGACGAAGATTCAGATGGAAACGAGCCCCTTTTATCCGTCTGAGGCGACTGAAGACAGCAATGGCTATGGATACCAGTTCTGGATGTGCCGGCGTGGCGGGTTCAGATGCTCTGGCCTTTTTGGGCAGCTGTGCTACATACGGCCCACAGATGGCCTTGTCATCGCCTGCTCGAGTTCCACGACAGGAAGTAAGGCGTTGCTTGATCCGCTGTATGAGGTATTGTTCAAAGAGTCTAGTGTTCGGGAAACGGTGGCTTCCGAACGTGACTTCGATAGCATTCCCGTGCCAGTTGGGTTGGCTTCTGGCGGACGTTTGAGCTCATTACGTCTCGAGGGCATTCATCATTGCATTTTCGGGGATTTTGAAGAGATCGATATTCGATTTCATAAGAATGAGCTGGATTTGTCTCTGTTGCGCGATGGTCGTGAGTACGGCGTGAGGGCCGGCTACAAGTCTTGGGTTTGTAAATCGGGCGATGGGCTCGGAGTCGGAGACCTCTTTCCTTTTGTAACTCATGAAGCTGAGAGAGACGATGCCCCCGCATGGGATGTTCGCAAGCTGTTTGCAGCGTATGCCTGGACTTCGCCAACAAGTTTACAAATCGAGACCAGGGAACTGGACTACACACGGCGCTGTTTTATCGATGTGCAGATCGGAGGCATTTATGCCGTGTGCAGGGTGCGAGTTGAGGGAATGTGCTGTTTTCCGGCACCCTCGGAACTTACAGCGATTTTGAAGTTGGGGTAATTTTTCAAGACGTGCGATTGATGAGAAAGCTTGCCAACATCACGGCAAATGGAGACGGAGCTGTCTCCAGGCAATGTTTTTCGATGCGGACGTCTCAGATATCGTATTGCTAGGGACTAAGTCAATCACTTGTTAGGGTCGAAGCGTAAATGCGTTTCCTCGGCTCCGCACCCTGTTGGGCTCGAATCCCGGCGCATGGCAGCAAAAAGCCCGCTATCGTGAGGATAACGGGCTTCTCATTTTAAATGGTGCCCCGTTTCAAAAGATAGTCGAACCCAGATACTGGCGCTCGGACGCTCCGTGTTCATCAGGTTTTCTCGGGCCGCCTAAATTATTTTGCCTGAAGAAGGGGAGGCCCCACGAGGAGCCTCCCCTTTCCTTTTGGCTATCCGACCACCAAAACTTGGCCGGGGTAGATCACGTTCGGGTTCGCCAGCCCGTTCGCCTTGGCCAGCGTCCGGTAGTCCGTGCCGTACTTGGCGGCGATGCCCGAGAGCGTGTCGCCGCTCTTGACCGTGTAGGTCTTCTTGGACGACGCCCCGAGGCGGTCGTTGACCACGCCCTGCACCTCCGCGTAGCGCCCGCCGAGCACGCGCTTGCGAAGTTCGCCGCTGCCGAGCTGCCCACGGATTACAGCGTCGGCCAGCTCCGTGGCCCCCGTCTTCAGGACGTAGTTCACCAACTCCTGCACCTCGTCGTAGCGGCCGCCGAGCGCCTCCTTGCGCGCGTCGCCGTTGCCGTAGGTGCCGTCCATGACGCGGGCGGCCAGCTCGAGCGCCGTCTCCTGCGGCTGCGGGACCGTCCCGCTCGGCTTGGCATCGGGCACGGGCAGGCCCTTGGGGTTCGCCACCCTGTCCCAGCCGTCCGCATCGAGGTGCGCGATGTCGAGGTCGAGCGGCCCGTCGTATCCGTCGAGGCGGCCGTTGGAGCTGTACTGGTGGAGCGCGCACTCGTCCCACGCTCCGAAGCCGCCGGAGGGCAGCCACGGGGTCGCCTGGTATGCCGTGCGCTCCGTGTTCGCGTACTGGGCGACCCACAGCGGGTGGTCCTTGGCCACGGCGCTCCAGTCGTCCTCGGTGCAGACGCTGCGGCTCATGTAGACCGCGCATCGGATGCCAGTCAGCTCGTGGACGCGGTCGAGGAACTTCTTGGCACCGGCGGCCCCGTGGACCATGCCGTACATCTCGTAATCGAGCGCGGGCACGCCGTTGCCGAAGTAGTTCTTGGTCTGTGAGACGAAGAACTCGGCCTGCTTCACCGGGTCTTCGCCGTTCAGGAAGTGGTAGAAGCCCCACTTCCTCCCGAGCGCCTTGGCCTTCTGGACGAAGCCGTCGCAGGTGTCGTGGACGATTCCGGTGCCCTCGGTCGCCTTGCAGATCATGAAGTCGAACGGGACCTTGTCGAGGTCGATGCCTCTCTGGTAGTTGCTGATGTCGATGCCCTGCACCGTCAATCACTCCCTATAGCGATGAAGTACGCCCACGATACGCTGGCGAACTCGTCTATGTTCAGATTCACTTGTCCCTCGTCTGGGTCGCGGACGTCTGCCGTGCCGCCGTCCCATCCGCATATGAGCACGATGTGGCCTCCGTAGACCCTCCCGCCTTCGTGAAGCTGGCCGGTCATGGAGCCGAACACCATCCAGCCGCGCTCCGCATACCCGAGCGCCTCCTGCTGGTCGTAGAGCAGGCCCGTGCTCGACAGGCTCCCGTCGTTCGCGCGCATCCACGCGCAGAACTTCTGCATGTCGTTCAGGCCGCCCGTGGTGCACGCGTCGCCGACGGTCAGCGCGAGCCGCAGCGGCGTCCACTCCTCGCCGGTGAGGCGGGTGTATGCCATGGCCGCGCTGGTGAGGCCGCAGCCGCTCGTTGCGATGTCGTCCCCCGCATAGGGGAGAGCGCCCCAGCGCTCGTCCGTCTGGAGGTAGGTCGGGACCTGCGCTGGGGCGTCCTTGTCGTAGACGGTCGGTATCGCCTTCCCGGCCGTCCGCACCTGCGGCATCCCTAGCTCGAGAGAGAGGAAGACGAGCACGGATGCCGCGAGTAGCGCTAGTGCCGCATCGCAAACGGCGAGGTACCCTCCTCGACCTCCGGGACTCCGGCGATTGAGGTGAGTACCGATACCACTGCGGTGCATGCGGCCACGGCCGCGATCTGGCCCCAGTCGAGCGACGTGATGGCCACGGCGGTCGAGCCGATGAGCGTCACGGCCGTCTGGGCGGCCGTCTTCACGGCGCGGACTCCGGCGGCGATGAGCCAGCGCTTGAGCGCGTCCTTGTTCATAGTTGCTCCTAACCATTGTGGTTCTCTGGGTGCGTGTACTCGGGGATGCTGCCACGGATATCCATGGTGTTCGCGTGCGCCCTGATCGTCTCGATGTACGTGTCACCGTGGAGGAGGGCGTAGTTGTCGGCGCGCTTGTTGAGCGTGTCCAGCTCCATGGCCGTGATGAAGCCCCGGGCCTCTGCCTCCTCGTAGCTGTGCACGATGGAGGCCTTCAGTTGCGAGCGCTGCGCGGATATGACGGCCGAGTACTCCCTGCGGATGTCCTTCAGCTGCCTGCCGAGATACCCGGCGAGGCCCGTCACCACCGCGAGCGTCAGTCCGCTGATAACGGTGGAGAGCATTAGGCCTCCTCGTCCAGCATCTTCTGAACCTTCTCGCGCCAAAGCTCCGGCACCTCGTCGACGGTGCGCTTTCCGGCCTTGACTTGGCGGTAGTAGATCTTCGCCATTGTTACTCACCTCCCTTGATGGTCGCCACGAGGTCGCCGAGTTCGGCCAGTGCCGCCTCTTGGTCCTCGATTGCCGACTGCTGCTCCGCGACCATGTCGCCGAGCTCCGCGATGGCGTCGCCGCTGTCGCTGGCGCTCTGCTCGGTCTCGTCGACTCGCTCGTCGAGCGTCATGCCGTCGCGCACGGCCTGCTCCCAGAGCTGGTCGAACGCCTCGGTGGCCTCGTCCTTCGAGATGGCGGCGAGGACGTACTGCTCGTCAGCCTGCCACTCCACGGTGGCTTCTCCGGCAGGGTCGATCTGCTCGCGCGTCACCTTCTGGATGTTGCGGCGCAGTCTGATGTCCGCGAAGCCGTCCGGGCGCTCGTGGTAGTCCACGGCCTGAAGCTCCGCCGTCGAATAAACTCTCATCGAGTCTCCTCTCGGTCTCGGCAAGGCTCACGACGTCCTTGCACCGTGCGAATGTATCCTCGGCGTGATATTTCTCGATGACTCCCTTGCTGCAGCTGTGTTTCAGGTAGCCGTAGTAGCTGATGCAGCGCCGGGCCAGCGGCAGCGGTATGACCTCCGACCGCCCGGCGAGCATGAAGGCACGCCTGGCGCGCAGGAAGATGCCCGGCCGGATGGTTGTCTTGTACGTGTAGAAGACGAAGCCGACCATATCCAGCGGCTCCTTGTCCACGGCGCACACCTTCCACGGCTTCAGCTCGACGTGCAGCTCGTCCCTCACGAACTTGGACAGGCGGCGCGCGGCCATCTTGAGGTCGCGCTTGTCGTGGCCCATGAGCAGGATGTCGTCCATGTAGAACAGCACATGGTCCACGAGGCGCTTGTCCGTCACCACGCCGGTGCGCCTGTTCACGCGCGTCTTGCGCAGGCGCTCCTGCGCGTAGTGGTACGCGCGCGAGGCGTAGTAGTTGGCCAGGTATTGGCTTAGGAACGAGCCGATGTTCAGGCCGTGCGGGAACTGGTCGAGGAGGACGCCGACGAGGTAGAGCAGGGCCTCGTTCTTCACGTCGCGCGCGAGCATGGCGCGGAGCACGTCTTGGTCGATGCTCGGGTAGAACTTGCGGATGTCCAGCTTTATGAAGTACCTGGCCCTCGGCTCGCGTATCCACTTCTCGATGGCGTGCTTGGCGAATATCTGGCCGCGCCCCGGTATGGAGGCCGTCTGGTAGTCGCCTATCTTGGCCATGAGCATCTCGGCCAGACCGTTCACCGCGATGTAGTCGAAGCACTGGTGCTTCGGCATCTCGCGCCCGATGATGCGGTGCTTGCCGTTGATCGGCTCGATTCGGTTGAAGTACTGGATGGGTGCGACCGTGACGCGCCGCTCGCGTATCTCGGCGGCGAGGGAGCGCGCCAGCTCCTCCTCGCCTCCGTATTCGTCCAGAAGCGCCTGCACCTCCCTGCGCCCGCTCTTGCCTCGCAGGAAGTCGCGGACAGCGGCGAGGCAGAAGCCCTCGTCCTCGATGTCCACGCGCTTGCAGTAACGCCTCATTGTTTCCTATCTGGTTTTGGCGTTCTTCGCCGTTTGGCTACCAAACGCCGTGGGGTTGATATTTTCGTCAGTTGACGGGGCATGCCCGCTCGAAGCGGGTGGACTCGACGAGCGTGTTCCGCGTTTGACCAGATTTCCGACCGCCATAGTGCCACCCGTAGACGCCGAGCCAGTGGCTCGAATTGCCGCAGAAGGCGCCGTACATAGACCCATTCCTGAGATTGCCGAAGCACTGCAGAAGGCCGAGAACCAAGCGGCTACCGCCGAGAACCCCCAAGGGCCTGGGAGGGGTGAGGAGGGGGCGCTGCCCCCTCGCTTGCGCTTCACCCCCGCACCATGGCTAGGCCATGGTGACCCCCAGGCCAGATAGCCGACCGCCATAGTTCCACCAGAAGCCGCCGAGCCCGTAGCTCGAATTGCCGCAGAAGGCGCCGCACAAAGACCCAAGCCAGAGATCGCCGAAGCACTGCAGCTCTCGCAGGCCGGGGGATGAGATCGGGTTGGAATATATCGCGTCGCAGGTGCCCGTGGTGGATGTTCCCTTGGAACCTGTTGGCACGAGGAGGCCGGGGCACTTCGCGGACTCCTGCCAGTCCTCGTTGTACATCCACTGGCCGTTGGTCTTGCTGTCGCGCGCGGGCAGCTCGAGGTCGAGCTTGACGTGGTTGGCGTCGAGTGCCGAGGAGTACTTGCGAGAATCGAAGCACTTGTACAGCTCGCAGTGGCCCTCGTCGGCCGACGTCTTGACCTGGTTCACGATCACGTCGCACAGCGGCTCGTACGCTCCGCAGAGCACCTCGATGCCCTGGATGCGGTACGGCTGGCGCTGCTTGGGCTTTCCTGCGATGGGGTAGCCGTCCGTGCCGAGCAGGTTGTCGCACGTTCCGGTCTTCCAGGGCATGGCGCTCACGTAATCGTCGACGGCCGTGGTGAACGGTGCGCCGTCGACGTAGACCGCGCAGCGGTCGCTCATCGTCTCGATCTTGGTGACGGTGCGGTAGGCGAACGTGGACTGGCCTGCGGTCGCGCCTCGGTCGCTGTTCGGGCCGCAGTTCAGCGTGGAGCCGACGAGGAAGTAGTCGGCCGCCGCCTTCGGCAGCAGCACGCGGTTCACGCCGGTCTCGGCCTCGAGGACCTTGTACTGGTTCGCGTAGTCGGTGCAGCCGCCGAGGCTCTGGAGGTCCTGCGTGGCGTACTTGATCATGAGCATGAGCTGGATATAGAAGTTGTCGGCGACCGTGCGGCCAGTGTAGCCAGCGCCCTTCTTCTTGCTGTAGCTGATGCCGGTGTCATGCGAGCCGAACTGGAACGTGTGGACCTTACCGGAGTAGCTGTGGGGCACGTTGTTGGAATCGCACCACGCGAGATACGGCGAGAACACGAGGAGCGGTCGCTCGGTGCCGTCGGAGTACTTCTGGCCCGGCAGCGGCCTCATGCCCTCGTACTTGGTGTCGGAGTAGAGCAGGCGCTTGTATCCGTTGCTGCGCGTGATGCTGTAGTAGCCGGGGCAGACCATGACCCAGACGTCGCCGTTGGAGCCGTCGGCCCTGAAGCGGCCGTCGCCCTTCATCGCCGTGCAGTGGAACTTGCCGCTGTCGTCGACAGTGCCGTTGACGGTGAAGTACTCGAAGGCGTTGAGCTTGGAGTAGTCGTCGCGGCCCGCCGTGGTGTTGGTGGCGGGCTGGCACACGAGGCCGACGTTGTCGCGCGTCTTGATGCCCTTGGGGTCGTTCGAGTAGGTGTACTCGGGGATGTCCACGCCGTACACCTTGCCGTCTCGGCGGAGGCTGAACCACTCGCCGAGGTTGTCGTACTCGCCCTTGGTGCCGTCGTAGTGCGGCGCGACGGCCACGGGGTTCGCCGAGGCCTTGTGCACCTTGGTGATGAGGTCGACGGTGTCGCCGAACGTCATGACCTTGTTTACCTGTACTGCCATTCTTTCTCCTTTACTGGCCGAAAACCTTGCCGAAGGCGTAGTCGTAGTCCTCCTGGGTGAGGCCGTCGAGGACCGTGTCGGTGCCGATTGCCGGGGCGATGATGGAATCGAACGCCTCGTCGATTTCCGCGTGCGTGGCGAAGACCACTCCGGCGCTCGCCATCGCGGCGATCTTCTCCTTCGCGTCGTCCGTCAGGTCGTCGTAGCCGACCTTGAGCGACGCGAGCGCGGCCACGCAGCGGTCTGCCGCGGCGTCAGCCCGTCCGCGCGCGTTGATAACCTCGTCCATGATTGCCTGCCACTCGGACGCGCGCATATCCTCGGCGTTGCCGTAGGTGACGCGCTGCGCCTCGAGCGCGTTGATGAGGTGGTCGATCTCGGGGATGTAGTCGCCGCCCGTGGCCTCGATGGCCACCGAGGGGACGACCCTGATGGCGATGTTGCCCGTTGATGCCGACCAGTCGCCCGAGCTGATGCGGATGTACGAGGTCGGGATGTCGCCCGCCGCCTGCGTGAGCTTGGCGGGGACGGTGTACTGCACGATTCCGTCGGGCGCGGAGAGCACCGCGACGTTCTCGCCGTCGATGACCTTACCGCCGTCCGGGCGCAGCGCGTAGAAGCGCACGGTCATGCCCGTGAGGTCGAGTACCGCGCCTCCCTGCCGCAGGTTGACGTTGAACACGTACGCCTCGGCGTCCTGCTGCCGAAGCGTGATGGGGTTGTCGAGCGTCGAGAAGCGGTTGGTGCCCTTCTCGATGTCGAGCGTGAGGTCTATGAGCATCTAGACCGCCTTCCCGAGCACTACTGCTCCTTGCTTGAACACGAGCACCAGCACGCGGTCCCCGGCCTTCACCTCGGCCAGGCACGTGCAGGTGGTCGATATGGATGGGTTGAGCCGCACGTCGGCGGTCCCGTCTTGGTTTACTGCGGCGACGGTGCCCCACGTGTGGGACTCCTTTGCACCAGTCCCGCCGAACAGCAGCTCGTACAGCTCGTGGCCGCTTACCATGACCCTCCCTCCGTCTCGGTGACGAAGCCGGAGCGGATGAAGCGGCGGGCCTTGCCCGTCACCGCGCAGTGGCCGCCGACCTCTATCTCCTGTTCCGTTATCGCACCGCGCCAATTTAGCCCGGCGGTGAGATAGTCGATGCCGATCGCGTCGTTGGGCAGCAGGGGCACCCACGGGTGGCCCCACTCGACGTACTCGATGGACGAGGAGTTGTCCACGAGCTTCGTCTTTGCCTTGGCCTTGAGGGCCTCGAGGCGATCATCCTTGGTTGCGCCCGTGAGCTCCGTCACCTGGTCGACGAGCGGGACCTCGTAGCCCCTGTACGGGATGGACGCGCGGGAGTTGGGGTCGGTGTTCCGGCACACGGCCCAGAGGCTCTCCTCCTCCGTCTCGTAGGTCAGGTACACGGCGTTGGGGATGTCGTCCGCGTTGTCCGATCTGGATACCTCGGGGAGCATGATGGAGTCGGCCCCGTCGTCGAACGTGCGCACCGGCTTGCGCGCCTGCGGCTCGACGTACGGGACCATCTGGATGACGCCGTAGGCATCCGGGTAGGCCGATGCGAACCCGGCCATGGCGAGGAGGTCGTTGGCTATCGTCAGCCAGCTGTCGTCCGGCCCGTACACCACGTCCCTCGGCAGGACGTAGTCGCAGCGCGGCTCGTTCGTCCGGAGGCCGAGGCGCTTGAAGATGCCGTCGGCGTGCGCGACCGCGTTGGTCCCCGCCTTCACCGTGTAGTAGCGGCCGTACTTCCCCTTCACCGCGAGGCGCAGCGTAGATTCGAGGTCGACGCTGCCGGATACCAGCGGCCCGTTATATTTCGGCGTGCCGATGCTGCAGAAGTACGTCCCGAGGGCGAACGTCCCCGCCTCGCCGCGCTCGTCCTCCATCTGGTAGTACACGCGCACGAGGTCATGCTCGTCGGGGATGGCGCTGCCGGAGAAGTCGAGCGTGCCCTGGGAGCGGAGCTGCGACAGCGCGGAGTGCGTGAGCCGACCGCCGGTGAACATGCCGTAGTCCTCGGCCTCGACGAGGCCGGGCCACGTGACACGGCGGTAGATGTAAGACTCGCGCCGGAAACCTGTCCAGATCACAGGGCCTCACCGTCCACCCTCGTCAGCGAGAGACTGATGTCGGCGTGCGTCGTCGGCATGCAAAGGTCGCGGTTCACGCTCACGTCGGCGGCGACGTGGAACACGTCACCGGCCACGCTCTTGAAGATGGCGCGCGGGTAGAGGATGAGGTCCTCGAAGGCGCGCACCTCCTCCTCGCCTATGACGTGCGCGGTCATGGGGCGGGTGTCGCTGATGCCACCGGCGTCGTAGAGCACCGGGTAGGCCCTGCCCGCGTAGCGCACGAGCGTGCGGTTGGCGCGCTCGAGGTTTCGCTGCTCGGTCGGGTCGAACTGCGCGCGGGCCATAAGGCCGTCGCCGTAGTAGACGAAGCAGTAGGGAGTCTTGATGCTGCCCGGGTGCTCCGTCGCCCTCGACGCGCCCGAGGCCGCGTATGCCGCGACGCGGTAGCTGTACTCCGTGTTCAGCGGCGCGTAGCGGTCGACAACCGACGAGCCGTCGGACAGGTCGGAGGCGATCAGCTTCTCGCCGTCGCGCGTGATGCGCCAGATGCTCAGGCTCTCGACGTCCTGCCCATCGTCGTTGTTGTCGACGATGCACTCCAGCTCGGCGTATCCGCGCTCGATGTCGGCCTCGATGCGGAGGGAGGCGCGGCGGGGCAGCTCGAACTCCACGCGGAATGGCATGGAGGCCGTCGACTGCAGGCCGCTTGTGCTTCGGGCCGTGGCCACGATTCGGTACTCGCCGCCGTCCTCCGGCATCCACTCGTCCTTGGTGACGCTCGTGGCCGAGGAGGTGCCGAGCGCCTCCTCGTAGAGAACGTTGCCGCCCATATCGGTTATGGCCACGGCCATGGCCGCGAGCGCGCCGGATGCGTCGACGTACTGCACGCTCACGCCGACCGGCACGTTGCGCACGGTCTGGCCGGGCGCGTCGAAGGCGAGCTGCGGGGGCTGCCGGACATGGAACGAGCTGTTGCCGGACCAGGGGCCGAAGTCGGCGTGCACGCCCTTGGTGCGCACGCGCCAGTAGACGGTGGAGTTGAGGGGGAAGTTCGGCACGCTCGCGCTCTGGGCGGTCGCGGCCGTGACGGTCTTCCATGAGGCTCCGTCCGTGGAGTACTGGACCTCGGCGGCGCTCTGCGTGGAGCCGTCGATGGGGTTGTGGTGCCACGTGAACGTGACCCTGCCCTGCGAGACGAGCAGTACCTGGCCGCTCGTCGGCGCGAGGAGCGTCGGTGCCGCCGGGGCGCAGATCGTGACGATGGCCTCGGATGGCTCGGACCACGCGGAGACGAGGCTGCCGCGCATGTTGCGCGCGCGGTAGTAGAACGTGCCGCCGCCGGGGTTGTCGCCGAACGACAGCGCCTTGCCGGATACCGTGGCAATGGTCGTCCAGTCCTTGCGGTCGCGCGAGCGCTGAATCTCGGTGGCGCTCGCGGTGCGCGACAGGTTTGGGATGGTCAGCTCGACGGAGGTGTCTCCCGTGCGCTGGCCGCTCGGCTTAAATGGCGCGGACGGCGTGTTGAACGTGCGGTCGGTCATGACGCGCTCGGAGTAGCCGCTCTCGTTGTACGCGCGTACCAGATAGCGGTAGTAGTGGTCGGCCGAGCACGTCGGGTCTGTGTAGGAGGTCGCGGAGCCGCTCACGTGGGCGATCTGGACGGAGCCGCCCCCGTCCGTGCTGCGCTCGATGCGCACCTCGGAGTAGGGGGCCTCGTCCGTGGCGTGGTTGGCCCACGTTATGAGGTTCTTCTCGTCGCTCAGGCGCTCGACCTTGGCACCGCTCGGCGCTGCGGGCTTCTCCGGCGGGTTGCGCAGCGTGTCGGTGTAGGAGTGGCCCCCGGCGTTTCCGGCCGTGTTGTACGCGCCGATGCGGTAGCGGTACGTGTGGTTCGGGCGCACCGTGTCGTCGCTGTACTCCGTCTTGTCGCCGCCCGGCTTGGCGATGTTCATCCACTCGCCGCCGTCGGTCTGGCGGTCGACGTAGATGCCGTCGTACGGTCGGGCGGCCGTGGTGTTGCGCGTCCATGTGATTACGTTCAGGGTCTGGGACTTGCGCACGGCCTTGGCGTTGCTCGGCGTCTGGGGAGTCCAGACCGGGGCCGAGGGCCTGAAGGTGTCCCTGCACGTCGACTTGCGGAAGGTGCCGGAGTAGCTCGTGTACCACGCCGAGCACTCGCGCGTGACGGGGTCTCCGTAGTTGACCCAGCCGACGTCGAGCCAGCCGCTGTCGCCGTACCAGCCGGGGCCGTACATGCGGTACTGGCCGCCCCACGAGCGGTTGAGGATGGTGCCCAGCATGTCGCCGCACTTGACGTAGGAGCTGTACTTGACCTGCACGTAGCAGGAGTTCTCGCCGTACTCCTTGATCTTCCACTCGATATATGTGTTCCAGGCGGTCTGGCCCGTAGGCCAGACCTCGTTGCCCCATGCCATTTACATCCCTGCCTTCGCCTTGCGGACGGTCTGGAAGAAGTCGTTAAGTGTCATGAACTCGCTTATCGAGGAGGCGTCGATCTTGACGTCGCCCAGCGAGTAGTAGTTGTTGACCACGGTGGTCTTGGTGCCGCCGTTGCCCGTGTAGGCCACGTTCCCGTCGAGCTGCGCCGTGGCCATGAGGCGCTTGGCGCTGTCCCTCACGTCCGCGCGGGCCTCGAGCATGCCGTGGGCGAAGTTCTCGCCGAGGTGGCGTCCAGAGGTCTCGCCGCCCTTCTCGGCACCGGACCAGGGGCCGTCCTCCGGCACGGAGAAGCCCATGACGCTCTTGGCCGCATTGACCAGCGACGTGGCGAAGCTGCGGACGGAGTTCCACGCCGAGCCGATGCCGCTGGCGAACTGCTGGCCGAGGTGCGAGCCGCTCGTGTACGCGCTCCACCCGCTCGCGCCGGACGAGGCGCTGCTGGCGAGCGACGAGCCGCTCGACCTAGAGGCACCCGCCGCAGCGCCGACGCCTCTGGCGTAGTTGGAGCCAGCGGAGCTGCCCGTGCCGCCGAGGTCGCCGGGGGAGGAGGAGACGCCGGACTTGGCGTTGCTGGCCAGCGAGCGCGCGTTGGCGTTCGCGCTGCCGGACGCGGAGCCGATGCCGCTGGCGAACAGTGCACCGGCCGATTTGCCCGTGCCGGATGCGTCGCCGGGAGCCGGGGCGATTCCGCCGGACAGGGCCGCGCGCAGTCCTGCGGCGTTGCTCGATGTCTGCGGCGTGTTGTCGGCGATGCCCTGGGCGAAGCCCGCTCCGGCGGAGTTGCCCGTCGCGGATGCGTCGGCGGTGGCGGTGGAGATGCCGCTCGCCAGCGCTGCGGCCAGCGCTGCCGCATTGCCCTCGGTCGGTGCGCCTCCCGTGGTGATGCCCTCGGCGAACAGCGCTCCGGCGAGGGTTCCCGCGTCGGAGCCGCCCTGCTTGGCCTCGTCGAGGCCGCCCACGGCCTCACTGGCCTTTGCCGCCGCCACGTCGTAGGTGTCGCCCTGGGCGAGCGCGTTGGCGAAGGCCGTCACGGCGGCGTCTCCGGCGATGCCGTAGTCGTCGCAGTTGCGCTTGAACTCCTCGAGCGTGGAGCCGGTGACCTGCTGGGCCGCGCCGATGGCTCCCTGCGCGCCCGCGCTCAAGCCGCTGGCCCAGTTGTCGGCCGCCGCCTGCCCCTCGGTCTTGCACTTGATGCCCATGTCGCCGAGGGCCTTGATGATGCTCCCGGTGGTGCCGTCCCACGAAGCGGCCAGCTTGATCAGCTGCTCGTCGCTTAGGCTCTGGAAGTCCTCGACGCTGATTCCGGCGCTCTGGAGGTCGTCGCAGAACTGGCCGAGGTCCTTCCCGAGGCCGACGAACGCGGAGGAGACGGCCGGGGACGCCGCCGCGAGGTCCTTCACGCTCGCCGTGGCCCCGTCTGCCACGGCCACGGATGCGCCGAGGCTCTCCGTGACGGTGTCGATGGAGTTGTTCACCGCGCCGAGCGCGACCTTGGCCTCGTCGAGTGCCTTGCCCTGCTTCGTGTAGCCGACGGTCAGCTCGGCCTGCTCGCGCGTCATCTGCGGGTTGTTCTTCATGCAGCGGTCGAGTTCGTCGTTGTAGTCCTTCTGGGCCACGGCGAGGGTCTGGATGTCCTGCGCCTGCTGCTCGTATAGGGCCGTGAGGTTCGACTGCTGCGCGTCCACCCTGATCTGCTCGAGCTTCTTCTCGACATACTCGCCGAGCGCACCCGTGACGTCGCTGATGGCACCGTGCTCGTCGGCGAGCTTGCCGTTCGCCTGGTCGACGACGCTTATCTGCGTGCCGCACATCGAGTTGACCGTATCGACCGCAGCGCGCAGTCGGCCCTGTGCCTCGGTGCTTAGGTCGCTCTTGTTCGCGTACTCCCTGATGGTGTCGTATGCGGCCGTGAGCTGCGCCGATTGCGCCGCTGCCGATGTGTTCGTGTCCTTGAGCGTGGTGGCGAGCTGCGCCTGGCTCTCGAGCATCTTGTCGATGTCGGCCTTGGCGCTGCCCGTGGAGCCCGTGAGGACGTCGAAGGCCCCGGCCTCCTCCTTGACCTCGTTCTTGGCCCCAGCGGCGGCGGCCTCCAGCTCGGTGGTCGATGCCTTCAGGTTGTCGGCGTGCTTCTTGGCGTCCTGCATGCTCTGGATGAACATGCCCACCGCACCGATCACGAGCGCCGGGCCGACGGCGGCGAGGGCGAGCTTGGCCACGTCGGCGGCCTTCGCCCACATCATGAGTCCGGCGGCATGGCTCTTCGTGGCGGCCTCGGACGTCTTGGCCGCTGCGGCCTCCTGCCTGTACCCGTTCACCAGCCCGTTCGACTGGTTCATGGCGTTGCGCTTCTCGACGACTTCCTTCTTGAGGCTCTCGACGAGTTCGGCGTTGGCCTTGCTGCCCTTCTTCTGCTCGTTCGACAGCTTGCGGACGGCCGTGTTGTACTTGGACGTGTCGCTGTTGGCGTTGCGCACGGCCTCGACGTACTTCTCGACGCCTCCGGCCGCCTTGGCCGCCGGGTTCTTCTCGAGGGCCTTGTTTAGCTTTTCGTTCTCGCTGTACGCCTTCAGTGCGGCTGCATTCGTGGTGGTCAGCGCGTCGGCGTAGACGCCCCACTCCTGCTTGGCCTTGCCCACGGCCGTGACGGCGTTGCCCACGGTCTTGACGATTCGCCCGCTCGTCGTGAGGACGGGCGAGGCGGCTGCGGCGACGGCGGCGAGCGCGATAACGTTGCGCTGCGCGCCCTCGTCCATGTCGGCGAAGCCCTGCGTCACGTTCTCGACCGCATCGAACAGCGGCTCGGCGGCGTCGACCGCGTCGGTGGCGGCGTTGACGAGCGGCGTGCCGATGTCCTCGGCCACCGCCGTGACCTTGTTCTGAAGGATCTCCAGCTTGGCGGCCATGGAGTCGTTTCTGTTGTTGACCTCTGCCTGCAGCGCGGTGTTCTCGCGCCAGCCGTCGTTGGAGACCTTGAGCGCCTGGCTCACGAGGTCCGTGTTGCCCGCGAGGCGCTTGAGCACGTCGGTCTGCCTGATTCCGGTCACGCCCATGGACTCCAGCGCCACGGTCATGTTCTCGGCGCTGTTGGTGCCCTTGAGGAGGGCCAGCATGGTGTCGGTGGCGCTCGTCCTCCAGCTCTGCGCGAACTGGTCGGCGCTCATACCGGCGATGGATGCGAACGAGTCGAGCGCGTCGCCGCCCGTGGCCACGGCCTTGTCGATGGATGCGATGGTGTTGGAGAACGCCGTGCCACCGGCCTCGGCCTCGACGCCGAGGGAGGACATGGCACCGGACCATCCGAGGATGTCCGGCGTGCTCATGCCGACTTGGTTGGATGCGGCGGCGATGCGCTGCCCCATGGACGAGACGCTTGATTCGGTTGTTGCGAGGTTGTTGCCGAGGTTGACGATGGCCGAGCCGTAGCGGCTCACGTCGCTATGCGACATCTTCACGATGTTGGCGAACTGCGCCAGCTCGGTGGCCGCCTGCTCGGCGTTCATGTCGGTGGCGATGTCCAGACCTGATACCACGCGCGAGAACTCGTCCAGCTCGTCGATTGAGAAGCCGAGCTGCGCGCCCAGCGCCTGGATGTCGAGAATCTGGTCGGCGCTCACCGCGTTGGTCTTGGAGAACTCGATGGCCGATTCCTTGAGCTGGCGGTACTGCTCCTCGGTGCCGTCCACGGTCTTGCGCACTCCCGTGAGGGACGTGTCGATCTTGACGGCTGCGGCACCGGTGGCCACGCCGACGGCGGCGATGGCGGCCGAGATGGGCATCAGCTTCTGCCCGGCCTGCTCCACGCGTTCGCCGTAGTTGTATATCTCGCCTCCGGCCTTGGCCAGCTTGGAGCCGCTGCTCACGAGCTTGCCGCCGACAGTCTCTAGGTTGCCCCCGGCGGCCACGGCCTTCTTGGAGATGCTGTCGAGGCGGCGCTCGGCCTTCTCCAGCGCGGAGCCGTTGTAGGAGCCTGTGACGGCGATGGAGATTGATGCCTTACCCATTTAGGTACCTCTGGATTACTTTCTCGATGCGCGACTCCACGCGGTCGCGCACCTCGTCCTCGTATTCGTCGACGGCGCGCATGAGCGCGCGCGGTTTACCGGCATGGGGCACGCCCATGCGCCTGCCCGCCCTGGGGCCGTTCAGGTAGAACGCGCCGGGGTTTGCGAACTCGATGGGGCCTGCGCCGGGGTCGCTGTTCGCGATCTTCACGCCTGCCGATATGGTCCGCATCGAGGCGTTGGCGGCGTACTGCCCGGAGCCGCCGAGGCCTCGCGCGTAGGATTGATAGGCTGCAAAAAGGGGCCGCACGTCCTCGCGCAGCCCCCTCTTTACTTCCTTCGGCAGCTCGCTGTCGATTTCGCGGAGGCCCTTCAGCGTTTCCGCGAGGCCCTCGACCCTGATGCTCAAGCTGCTCATTTCTTCCTCCCCATGCGGTCGAACAGGCGCTGCACGCGCTCGCCCCTCGTCCTCTCGCGCTTGGCCGCGAAGCCCTCGCCGCGTCGGTCGAACAGGGCCAGCCACTCCTCGAAGACGAACGGGTACTCGTCCAGGAGGCGCGCCATGTCGTATGGGGAGGCCCCGGTGATTCTCGCGGCGCTTGCTACTTGGCGGGCGCAGATGCTAAAGGGGCGTCCTTCTCCTTGGCGAGGAGCTTGGTGTTGTCGTCGATTACGACGGCGTCGTAGGTGTCGGCGATGTACTCGGCGGCCTCGGCCAGCTCCATGCCCTCGATGCCGACCTCCTTGGCCTTGCCCGCCTGCTCGGCGGCGATCACGCACCAGACGAAGTCGTTGTAGGCCGCCTTGTGCGGGGAGTCGGGGATGGATGCCATGGCGTCGATGGACTTCCAGTTGGAGGTGCGGCCCGCATCGAACTCGATGGGGTCGTTGTCGCCGTCGGTGAGGGTGAAGTGGAACTTGAGCATTTAGTGCCTCCTAGGCTGCTGCGTAGGTCTGAACCTTGTTGACGATGGTGATGGTCACGGGGGAGCCGTCCTTGGCCGCCACGCCGATGTCGTCGGCGCTGAACTCGACCTCGGCGGCGCTGCCCTCGGGGTCGATCTCGGGCGTCTCGCAGTTCCACGGGACGTTGCTGAAGACGACGCTCATGGTGCAGTTGGGGTCTTGCGAGTGGGTGAACTCCCACGCTGCGGAGCCGTAGACGACCTTGTTGGTGACGGTCGTGCCGTTCTCGCTGCCCGTGAGCACCTTGCGAATCTCGGTGTAGTCCTCGGGGATGATGGTCTGCTTCACCGTGGTCTTGAGCTTGGACTCGGCCACCTCGGATGCGATTACGCGTCCCGCGCCTCGGTAGGAGGTGAGACTGTTGGACAGCTCGAACTCGCCCTTGGTCACCAGCACCTCGATGGGTGTCTGGTCGTTGGGGGAGAACTTGAACACGCCGTTGGTCGGGATGAAGTAGCCGTCGAAGCACGAGGGCTCCGTCTCGCCGGACCAGCCGCCGAACAGGGCGGCGTCGATACCAGCGGCGGTGATGCCGATGTCGAGCGGCGCGTTGCCCTCGAAGGAGAGCGACAGCGTGTCGATCTTGCAGCCCGTGGCCTTGTGCACCGTTGCGGCCGACGTGTTGCCCACCTGGCCCCAGAAGGTCAGGAAGGGAATCTCGGAGCCGAGGGTGATCACGTGCTTGTAGTAGCCGGACTTCTCTGCGGACGTGGTCACGAGGTTGCCCATGGCGGCGAGGATGTAGAGCGCCAGCGAGTCGGCGTAGGCCAGCGTCTCGAAGTCGACGGCCATGTTGACCTCGGATACGTAGGCCCCGTTCGTGGTGTTGGCTCGCAGGCCGCAGGCCACGTTCTTCTGCTCGACGGTGCGCTCGGGCTTGATGAGGCCGCCGCCCGTGAGGCCGTGTCGGAACGTCGGCGTCGGCGCGGCCTTGGTCTTGGACTCCTGGCGGGCGACGCCGAGGAGGCCGATGGATGTGTTAATCATCTGCCGTCTCCTTCTTGGACGTGCGGGACTCCTTCACGATTCCGTCCCGCTTCAGGATGGTCAGGAGGGACGTGGGCAGGCCCTCGACCTGCTCGCCCTTCTTCGCTCGATACGTGAGGCCGTTGTAGGTGGCCTCGAAACCCTTAGCCGCGCGAAGCATTGCGCACCAGCTCCTTGAACTCTCTGGGGCAGGCCGAGAAGACCTTGCAGGTCACATCGACCTGGGCCGCCACCACGTACTTCTTGTCGGGGGTCGAGTCGTAGCCCGCGTCGCTCATGCGCGGAATCGCGCAGTCGACCGCGCCGCCGAGAGTCGCGTCGGCGGCGATGCCGTAGCAAAGCGAGTTGACCCAGCGCTGCACGCTCTCGCGCGCGACGTCGAACTTGGCGTGCGTGGCGAACAGGTAGACGTGCAGTGTGAACTGCTTGGCGTACTCGGCGCTCGTGGCCCCGCCCGTCGTGCTGTCCATGTCGGCCAGCGGGTCGCACCACGCGAGGAACGGCGGGCGCTTCGGCGGGATGTGGTCGTGGACCTCGGGCACCTTGCCGCCGTCGCCGTACATGGCCAGCGCGCCCTCGGACAGCACGAGCGACGCGCGCTCGAACAGGGCCGTGGCGGCCTCGGCGTAGGGCATGGCGATCACATGACCACCGCCCTGCACCGGCCGAACTGCTCTATGGCGGCATCGACCTCCGGCAGGCCCGTCGCGCCGTCGCGCCCGGCGAGCGTGTAGCGGATGAAGCCCGCGTCGGTGGCCTCGCCCGTGGCCCTCTCGGGCGTGGCCGACGGCCGCAGGTAGTAGGCCGCGAGCCGCAGGACGGCCTCGCTCACGCGCTCCGGCACCTCGGTGAGGCCGTAGCGGTAGCGGATGGTCGCGCGCCCCTCGGGGCCGACCGCCTGGCAGTCGCTCACGAGCGACCAGCCGGGGGTGAGGACCTCGGCCACGTCGTTGTGGTCGAGCCAGACGAAGCCGCCGCCGAAGGTCTCCGTGACGCCCATCTGCTGCACGAAGCTGCGCCTCGCGTTGCGCTCGAACGTCTCGGTGGCCGCCTGCCGCGCGGCCCAGAACTCCTCCTCGGTCACGTCGGAGAAGTCGTCGGTGTCGTCCATGCCCTTTAGCTGCTCGAGCCTGAAGTAGTGGCGCGTGACCACCGCGAGGAACGTGGTGAACAGCAGGTCGTCCCCGCTGTACCAGTTGATTCGCACGGAATCGGGGGCCGCGATGCGCGGGAGCTTCAGCTTTCTGTCCTCGAGCCTGTACTCGATGGACGTTCCGCTGCCCAAAAGGAGGGCCGCGCGGTCGGGCGCGGCCTCCGTCTCAAGTGTCAGCTCGTCCGTGTAGGCGACGCGCAGCGTGCTGTAGGGCTGGACGAGCACCGCTACTCCTCCTCGTCGTCGTAGAGGTCGGCCTCGAGGAGCGCCAGAAGCTCTTCCTTCTTGGCCGCCTTGGGGTACTCGATGCCCTCGGCGTCGAGCTTGGCCTTGATCTCCTTGACGGTGAGGTCCTCGGCCTGCGGCTCGGGGGCCTTCACGGCCTCGATGGCGAGGCCGCGTCGCACGGCCTCGTCTGTGGACATGACTTCGCCCTCGAAGGCGACCAGGTGGCCGTCGCGCACGACGCGCTTGGGTGAGGTGTAGGTCTCCATGGCTCCCCCCTACGCCGCTGCGGTGTCGAGGTTCGTCTTGGAGGCGTAGCAGAAGGCGTCGGGGTAGCGGACCTGCAGCGCCTTGGTGTGCTCGGCACGGATGCACAGCTCGTTGTGGATGAACTGGTCGTTGACGCGGTCGACGTCGACCGTGGTGCCGTGGATGGAGCGGCGCTCGGCTGCGTAGGAGTCGTACACGAGCAGGCCGTCGCAGTTCGGGTCTTCCACGACCTTCATGCCCCAGAGCACGTCGCCGGTGATGGACTGGTACAGGCCGGTCTCGGTCTTGTACAGGTCGATTTCCTGCTTGATGATCGGGGAGACAAGCACGTGGGTCGGGACGCGCTTGGCGGTCAGCATGACCTTGGTGCGCATCTTGCGGATTGCCTCGTAGTACAGGCCGCCGACGTGCTCCTCGAACTCGAGGATGCCGGTGGTGTTCTTGATGCCGACGATGCCGGTGGAGTTGTTGCCGCCGAACATGTGGTCGTCGGTGACGCTGTTCAGGTCGAGCAGGAGGTCGTGCTGGATGATGCTCGAAAGCTCGTCGTAGTCCTTGAGCGTGTCCTCGGAGACGGGGACGTATCCGGCGATGGTCTCCTTGTTGGCCACGGCGTCCTTGTAGGAGTACAGGACCTTGGCCTTGGCTGCGGAGGTGCCGTCGACCACGCCGCCCCATGTGGCGGGCATGCCCGTCTGCGTGGAGCGCTGCTTGTAGGTGACGGAGCCGGTGGCGGGGGTCTCGCGCAGCGTGTCGGCGAAGCTGCCGAACAGGCTGTCGGGCTTCGGGTCGAGGGTCAGCTCGATCTCGGTGGGCGCGCCGACGGTGACGACGGTGGCCTCGTTCTTGAAGCCACGGTAGAGGCCTCGGAACTCGTCGCGCGGGCCGAGGATGCGCTCGGCGAAGGACGCCTTGGGCGTGGGGACCTTGGGGGCGGGCGCGTTGCGGGCGGCGTCCTCCTCCTCGATGACGTGCTCGAGGGTCAGGTCGAGCTGCTGAATCTGGCCCTCGATGATGAGGGCCTTGTTCTGGTCGCCGGAATCGGCGGCCTTGTGCTGCTCCTCGGCGAGGCGGCTGCGCTCCTGCCAGAGCTGCTTGGAATTGAGCGGCATGCTTACTCCTTACGGTAGACGTGGTTGCCGAGGAGGACGAAGCCCTCCTCGCTCCGGGCGACTGTATCCACGGCGTGAGATTTTTCGATTGCGTCGGTGGGCGCGTGCTTGAAGCGGCCCATGAGCGTGCGGTCGAGCGCGTCGGCCACGCGCTTCTCGGTGGCCACCTTCTCGTCGACGAGACCGAGTTCGAGCGCCTCGTCGGCCGTGTACCACGTCTCCTCGTCCATGGCCTTCTTGACGTCGGCCAGCTCCATGCCGGAGCGCGCGGAGATGATTCCGGCGATGGTGGAGTCGAGCGCGGCGAGCTGCGCGACGACGTCGGCCAGCTCCTGCGCGTTGCCCTGCGCGTAGGTCCATGCGTCGTGGATCATCAGCTGGGCGAAGCTGCTCATGACGACCTTGTCGGCCATCATGGCGATATAGGAGGCCGCCGATGCGGCGATGCCGTCGATGTGCGCCGTGGTCTCGCCCTTGTAGCGTTGGATGGCCGAGGCGATGGCGAAGCCCTCGTAGACGTCGCCGCCCAGGGAGTCGATGCGGATGTCGACGGGCTTGCCCTTCAGGCCGTCCAGCTCCTTGGCGAAGTTCTTGGCCGTGTTGGACTCCTCGGAGGACCAGAAGTCACTGCCGATGGTGCCGTAGAGGTACACGGTGGCCTTCTCGGCCTCATTCTTGATTCGGAACATTCGTTGCCCCTTTCTGGGTGCCGTCGGCGGTGCCGTTCGGCTTGTCAGCGTTGAATACGTTCACGGTGCCGTCGTCGTTCACGGTGCCGTAGTTGAGCGGGAACAGCGGCTGGTCGACGCCCTCGACCGGCTCCATATCCTCGAGGTCGCGCACGTCCGCGCGGGTGATTGCGCCGAAGTAGCCGAGCTCGCGGTAATACTGCGTGCGGGCCGCGTCGTCTCCGCGCATCAGGCCGTTCAGCTTGAACTTGGCCTTGGTGTTGCGCTGGTAGCAGGCGTCGAGGACGGGCTGTAGCGCCATCTCGAGGTCGCGCACGTCCGGCGTGATGGTGTCGGTCACGTAGTCGATTCGCATCTGCTGGCCGCCGTTGTACGTGGCCCCCTCGCTGTCGTAGACCTTCCACGGGGGCACGTTGCAGGCGCGGCAGACCTGATGGAGCACCCATTTCTGCTGCTCGATGACGGATGCGTCCTTCATCGTCTGCTGGTCCGTCACCCACTTGGCCCCGTAGCCGAAGATGGGCGCGCGTCCCGCCTCCTTGACGCCGCTCTTGGCGTCCACGGCCTCGCGGAGGGCCTTCAGGTCCTTCTCGTCCATGCGGCCCTCGGGCACCTCGACGTGGCCGAGCTGGTGGTTTCCGTTGTGGAGCATGGAGCGGTAGAAGCGCTCGAGGTCGATGGACAGGCCGATCTCCTCGGCCGCGAGGCGCGCGAGGGAGATGCCCCTCACGCCGTCCTTGGTCATGTGCGTGGAGATGTTCACCACTTCGTCTGGGTAGTACCACCCGGCGGGCACGTGGTCGTCACCGGGGGAGACGTAGTAGCGCGTGCGCCTGCCCCTGGGCGCGTACTTGTCGTAGTCGTGCATCACGCTGGCCGTGATGGGCCAGATCGCCACCGGCTTGCCCTTGAACCACTCGACGTACCAGTAGGCGTTGCCGAAGGTGTCGCGGCGCAGCACGGTCCAGTCCATGAGCTTCGCGGCGGTCATCTCCTCGTTGGCCATGCCGTTTAGAATCTTGGCCAGCGGGTGGTTGTCGAGCCGCTTGTGGCCGTCGCGCCCGGCCTGCATCACCGAGAACGGGAGGCTGGCCATGCTGCGCGCCTTGGTCTGCTCGCGGGCGGCGAAGTCGATGGACATGAGCGCGCCGTATCCGTGCGGCGTGGCGAAGCCCGGCGGCATCGTGACGTGCACGACGTCCTGCACCGGCTCCCTCTTGTAGAACATGTCGTAGAAACGTCCCATACGTCCCCTTTCTGTCGGGGGCATCGTATGGGCCGCGTGAGATTAGCTGACGGGCACGTAGGACTCCGTGCCGCTCACCAGCTTGTCGTATGCGAGGGCCGCGATGGCCAGCGCGATGGCCGCGTCGATTTTGGACTTCTTGGAGTCCTTGCCGAAGCGCATACCGTACGGCTCGCGCACCATCTCGACGGTGTTGGCCAGATGCGCGCGGAGCTTTGGGCACCCGCGCAGGCGCAGCTCCCCGGCCTTGACCTCGTTCACGACGATTGATGTGGCCTGGCACATCGTCGCGTTGTTCTGCGGGAACGAGACCGTCTCGATTCCGTACACGTCGCGCAGGCGCGAGTTCATGACGATCAGGCGGTTTGGGTCGATTCCCACGACCTGCGGCCAGTGCTCCGAGCACAGCCCGGCGATGAGCTGGGTTATCTGCTCGAAGTCGTAGTGGCCCGTCTCCTCGTCCGGGGTGTCGAACACCCACTCCTTGGTGAGGCAGACGGTCTTCCCCTTCTTTGTTTTGCGCTTCTGGTACGCCACTATTGCGAAACTGTCGCCCGCCGTTGCGCCGTCGATGCCGAGCGTCCACGGCTTGCCGAAGTCGAACCTGTTGGTGCCGCGCTCGCAGCGGTCGAGCTGCGGTGCCTTGAAGACCGAGTAGGCGTCGTTGTCCTTCGGGAATCGGTTGGCCGTGTAGCGCTCGAACTGGCGGTCGGATGCGGCCATGCCCCTCTGGTCCTCGATGCTCTCCCAGTTGACCCACGAGGCCACCATGATCTTCTCCCAGTCGGCGCGCTTCTCGATGTCGTCGTCATCGTCGAGGCCCAGCCAGTACAGGTACATGCCGGGGTCTCGGCGCGCCTTGTCGCTGTACATCTCCCAGAGGAAACCCTCACGCTTGTCTCCGGCCGTGGTGATTCCCACGGTGAGCGGGTTCCACAGGACCTTCTGGCCCTTGACCCCGGCGTCCCAGACCTTCGAGTCCGGGTAGGTGTGCAGCTCGTCGAATATCAGGAAGTTGAAGTGCCACGACTCCAGCGCGTCCGCCGTGTTCGGCAGAATCATGATTTTCGCGTTGGTCTCCTTGTGCGTGATGATGTTCTTGCCGATGTCCCACTGCTCGCGCCACGTCGGGTTGAGCTTGATCATCGTGCAGATTTTCTCGTAGACGTTGCGAATCTGGTCCTTCGACGACGCCACCATTCCGTACTGGCCGTTGTGGACCGGCTCCATGGTGGCCACGGTGAGGAGTATTCCGGCGCACGTCTCGGACTTGCCGTAGCCCGAGGGCAGGCCGATGATGGCGCGGCGGTACTTTCGCTTGAAGCCTCTGGCGGTCATCTTGCCCGAGGCGAAGAGCGGTTTCCAGATATTCTCGCGCTGGAACTCCTCCAGATAGAATGGCTGCGCGTAGTAGGAGTCGTTGGCGACGTGGCGGCACATCGAGGTGAAGCAGCGCTCGTAGTCGCGCGCCATGATGAGGCCCTCGCGCGTGTAGCTAGTCGGCGTCCGATACATCGACTACCTCCGCTGGCAGCTCGTATGCTGCGTCGATTGAGCGGAACATGGACGCCGTGTCCGCTGCGGTCTTGACCGTCGTTGCGTCCATGAGGCCGATGCGCGAGCGCGCGAGCGGCGACAGGCCGAGCATGTCGGAAAGGGCGCGAATCTCGCTCGATGCCTCCTTGAGGATTGTCAGTGCCGGGTTCTTGCGCACGAGCGGGACCTCCCTCCCATCCGGTGTCTTATAGGGCTTCACGCCGATCTTGTCGAAGATGTTTATGCGGCCGTCCTCGCTGTGGATGGCCTGCTGCGCCTGCTCGGCCACGGCGTGCCAGTAGGTGAGGAGGCGCAGGGTCGGTATGTCCTGCTCGGAGAAGTTGTTCACCGGCGGGCACAGCCACGCCCATATCTCGCTCTGGACGGGGTCGATGGCGATGTCCTCGGGCATGAGGACTCCGGCGGCGTCGGTCTTCGCCGCAAGGCCGTATGCGTCGGTTATCCCGCGCCTGATGGCGTCGTGTTTCGGCTTGGCACCCTTCACAGGCCCTCACCCCGCAGCGCGTCCTCCATCTTCTTTGCGGCCTTCTTCAGGGACAGGCACAGCGGGGCGGCGGTCATGAGGGATGCGCGGGACATGTCCGAGGCCGCGACGTGCGCGCGCTGGATTACCTCGAGCACCTCGTCGTCGCTCATGGCGGCGTTGGGTGCCGGAGGCTGAAGCTCGCCTTGGTAGGCGTAGACCCTATATGCGTGGCTGCGGCACGTCGAGCAACAGAAGCGGGCGGTGCTCCTCTTCGCCTGGAACTCGCGCCCGCATGACTCGCATCTCTTTATCAAACTTCCCCCGTTTCGAGGACCGCCTCGCGGCCCGTCATGTTCTCCCATCTCGTTATGATCACGTCGCAGTAGTGCGGGTCTAGCTCCATGCACAGGCACCTGCGGCCCATCTGCTCGGCCGCTATCACGGATGTACCGCTACCGCCGAACGGGTCGAGCACCGTCTCGCCCTTGCGGCTCGAGTTGCGCATCTGGTATGCGAACAGCTTTACCGGCTTCATGGTCGGGTGGTCCTCGTTGCGCGACGGCTTGTCGTAGTGGAGCACGTCCGTCGCCACGCTGTCGCCCGACATCGCCTCGACCATCTCGATGAGCTCTGCCTTGCTTATCTTGTGCGGGTCTTTGCCGAGGTCCTCGTAGACCGTCGACTCGGAGCGGCTGTCTGTGAAGTAGTGCGCTGCTCCGGGTTTCCATCCATAGAGGCATCCCTCGTGACGCCACTGGTAGTCCTGATGGCCGAGTACGAATGTGTTCTTGACCCATATAAGCATCTGCTTGCACATGATTCCGGCGCGCGCGAGGGCCGAGGCGAACGCTGGCATGTGCATCACCGCGAGCCACGTGTAGACCGCGCCGCCTTCCTTCAGATGGGGCACGGCCGCGTTCAGCGCTGTGTGCAGGAACTCCTCGAATTGCTTCTCGTCTTCGAACTCGTCGTTGTCGATTACGAGGCCGTCCGTTCTGCGCTGGAGCTGTTTTTTCTCCGATGGCCTCATGTGCTGGCCGAGCGCGACGTTATAGGGCGGGTCGGTCAAGATCATGTCCGCGAGACCCCCCCCGCATAGCTTCTCGACGTCTTCAGGGCATGTCGAGTCACCGCACATCACGCGGTGGTTTCCCAAAACGAAGACGTCGCCGCGCTTTGCCCTGCAGATGGTGACCTCCGGCTCGGGGTCGTCCTCCTCCACGGCGCTTAGGCCGTCCGGCTCGAGTTCCTCGGAGAAGCCGAAGTCGCCCATGTCAAATTCGTCCGCGAGGACGTCCAGCTCGTAGGCGAGAAGGTCCTCGTCCCACCCGGTCATCATGGTCGTCTGGTTGTCGACGAGCGTGAGCGCGCGCCTCTGGGCATCGCTTAGGTCGTCGCACGCGACGCACGGAACCTTCTTCATCCCAAGGTTCTTCGCTGCGGTAATTCGCGCGTGCCCGGCCACGACCTCCGGCAGGCCGTCCGCGTTTCGCCAGACGATAACGGGGTTTCTGAAGCCGAACTCCTTGATTGAGGCCTCGACGGCGTCTATCTGCTCCCTCGTGTGCTTCTTCGCGTTGTTCTCGTACGGAACGAGCGAGTCGATCTCGATTTCCTCGATTTTCAGTTCGTTTTCGCGCATTGTCGCGTCCCCTTCCGGCGTGTCGTGATGGGGAGCATAGGCGTGCCGTGAGATTTAGCGTTGCATCGGTACCCCTCTTAGCGTTGCGCATGGCACCACCCCCCGGTCTCCAATTTCGTAGCGAAACGCGCGGGGTAGGGGCTGTCTCTTATACACATCTGACGCTGCCGACGA
>UQMO01000014.1 GCA_900542125.1 uncultured Collinsella sp.
CGAGATTCATGAGCGTCTCGTGGGCTCGGAGATGTGTATAAGAGACAGGGCCCGATGCTGCTGGGCGTGCTGCTCCAGGTGGGTATCTTGGTGCTGTGCGGTTTGTGGGGTGTGGGCCGTGCCAACCAGGATCTGCTGGTGTGCATGGTGACCTACACACTGCTGGCCTCGCTTTTGCTCACGAGCTTTTTCTCCATGCCGGTCACGCGCTTTTTGGCCGACATGCTTTTTGCCGAGCGCGAGGATGAGATTCTGCCTTCGTTTTGGGGCTCCAGCGCCATCATGCTCGTTGCGGGCACCGTGCTCTACGGCGCCTTTTTGCTGTTCTCGGGCGCCACGCTGCTGCAGGGGCTGCTGTGCCTGTGGCTGTTCAACATTATGATCGTCAACTGGAACGGCATGAGTTACCTCACGGCCATCAAGGATTACCGCGGCATCCTGTGCAGCTTTGCGGCCGCCATTGGCGTGGCGTGCCTGTTCGCCCTGGCCGCGCTGGCGCTGGGACTGCCGCCGGTCGAGGGCCTGTTGGCGTCAATTGCTCTGGGCTACGGCGTCATGCTCGCCTGGGACGTGGTGCTGCTGTACCGGTATTTTCCTCAGAGCGACCGCAGCCCCTGGCCCTTTTTGCGGTGGCTCGATCAGTTTATGCCGCTGGCGCTCACGGGTCTGTTAACCAATCTGGGGCTCTTTGCGCACCTGGTGATTATTTGGGCCGGTCCCATTGGCGTGCAGGTCAAGGGCTTGTTTTATGGTGCGCCCTACTACGATGTGCCGGCGCTCATTGCGTTTTTGACGATCCTGGTCACGACCGTCAACTTTGTGGTCTCGGTCGAGGTCAACTTCTATCCGCGCTACCGTGACTACTACAGCCTGTTCAATGACGGCGGCGTGGTAGGCGATATTGTGGTGGCCGAGGAGGAGATGCTCTCCACGCTCAACAGCGAACTGCGCTTTTGTGCGCTCAAGCAGCTGTTTGTGACCGCGGCGGTCATTTCGCTCGAGACCACGGTGCTGTCGGCCCTACCGTTGGGCTTTAACAACCTTATGCACGGGTATTTTCGCACGCTGTGCGTGGGCTATGGCCTATATGCCGTGGGCAATACGGTGATGCTCATCTTGCTGTACTTTACCGACTACAAGGGAGCCGTGCTAGCTTCGGGCCTGTTTGCCGTTGTGGCCGGGCTGGCGACTGCCGTGTCGTTGCTTTTGCCGCAGCAGTTTTACGGCTTTGGCTTTTTGTTGGGTGCGGCGGTGTTTTTTATCGTGGCGCTGCTGCGGCTCGATACCTATACCGCCAACTTGCCGTATCGTATCCTGAGCCAGCAGCCCATTGTGGCGACCGACAAAACGGGTCGCTTTACACAGCTGGGCCGGGTGCTCGACCGTGTTGAGCAATGCTACGAGGACAAGCGCGCGGGCGGTGAGCCGCGCAGTGCGTTTGAACGTATGGTGGTTCGCCTGTACCAAAAACATTGGGGAGGTTCTGATGATCGATAAGTTGATGTCTCGCCGCTGCCTGATCGAGGCAGCTGCCGGCGCTCTGTTGCTTTCGGGCTGTTCGTCTCAGGACGAATCCTCGACCAAAAAGGTCAAAAAGCAGGACAAGATTAAAAAGGCCGAGGCCTCCGACCAATCCAAGCACCTGCGCGACAAGGACGAGCTCTACGAGGTCTACGATGACTCGGGTATTGTGACCATGTACCTGACGGTCTCGCGCGGCAACAGCTCCGAGAATACCGACCACAGCTGGGCCGAGATCAACACGTACTCGGTGTATGACTATGCCGACATGGGCGTGACGCGCTATCAGGTTATGGGCCTGCTGCAGCCGGGCGACGAAGACGGCCCGGTGGCCGGCGAGGTTGGCTATGGCGAGGAAGCGCCCAATGCCACCGTGCAAGTGCGTGGTCAGACATCGAGCAATAACTCGCAAAAGAATTACAAGGTGGAGCTCAAAAAGGGCAAGGGTACCTGGCGCCAACAGCGCGCGATTGCGCTCAACAAGCACATGGGCGAGGGTATGCGTTTTCGCAACAAAATGGCCTACGACCTTATCCGTGGGATTCCCCAGATGATGGGCCTGCGCACGCAGTTTGTGCATCTGTGGGTGTGCGACCAGACCGAAAAGTCCAACGACACCTTTGAGGACTACGGCCTGTTTACGCAGGTGGAGCAGCTCAACAAGACGGCGCTTAAGGCACATGGCCTGGATAAGAGCGGGCACCTGTACAAGGTGAACAGCTTCGATTTCCATCGCTACGAGGATACCATTAAGCTCGCCGACGATCCCGACTACAATCAGGCAAACTTTGAGGGCATGCTCGAGATTAAGGGCGATTCGGACCACACCAAGCTCATCGAGATGCTCGATGAGCTCAACGACGAATCGCAAAAGATCGACGACGTGCTCGGCGCCTACTTCGATACCGAGAACCTGGTCTATTGGCTGGCGTTTCAGATCCTGACGGGCAACTGCGATACGCAGAACCGTAACTGCTATCTGTACAGCCCGCTCAACTCAAATACCTGGTACTTATTAGATTGGGATAACGACGGCATGCTGCGCAAGCTGGAGCTTTCTCTTTCCGGGTTTTCGGACTACGCGAGCTGGGAGCGCGGCGCAAGCAACTACTGGGGCAACGTACTGTTCAATCGTGCGCTGCGCAGCAAGGCGTTCCGCGGTGAGCTCGATCGCGCCGTCAAGGACCTGCGCTCGTATATGACCGAGGCACGCCTGACCAAGATGATCAAGCACTACCGCGAGGTGACTGAATCCCTGGTCTTTGCTTCGCCCGATATCGACAATCTGCCTGTCACCAAGGACCAATACGAGCAGATCGCCGCGTCGATTCCCTCCGAGATCGAGGAGAACTACAAGAGCTTTCGCGAGAGTTTTAAAAAGCCCATGCCGTTCTACATCGGCGTGCCGCAGATCGATAACGGTAAGCTGCGCATTAACTGGGATGCGTCCTACGACTTTGAGGCGCGCGACATTCGCTACACCGTAGAGCTTGCGCGCGACTATGCCATAAGCGACGTGTTCTTTAAGGCCGAGGACGTGCTGCTTCCCGAGGTGACCTGCGATGCGCCCGATGCCGGCCAGTATTTTGTGCGCGTGCGTGCCGCCAACTCCGACGGCTTTACGCAAGATGCGTTTGACTACTATGTGACTGACGACGGTAAGCACTACGGCATGAAGTGTTTTTACGTGCAAGACGGCGGTAAGGTCGTGGAGGACACGTATGAGGAGGGCTAGCGCGCTGCTTGAGCGCTTGGCGGCCCCGCCTGTGCGTGCCACGCAGGAGCGTTACCGCCATGAGCTCAAATATCTCATTAACGAGGGCGAGCACGCCGCGCTTGCCTGTCGCATGGCGCCGGTGTTTAAGCTGGACAAGCATGCGCGGGCGGGCGGTTACACTATTCGCAGCCTGTATTTTGATGACTACCGAAACTCGGCCTACGAGGAAAAAGACGCCGGCATTCTCATGCGCAAAAAGTATCGCGTGCGCATCTATAACGGCAGCGACAAGGTGATTAAGCTTGAGCGCAAAACGAAGTACGGCAGCTGGATCTACAAGGAGGACGCGCCGCTTACGCGCGGTGAGTTTGAGCAGATTCTGGCTGGCGACTACGACTTTTTGCTGAGGAGCCCTTATCCGCTCTGTCGCGAGTTCTACATCGAGTGCATCTGCAACATGATGCGCCCGCGGACCATCGTGGACTACGAGCGCGAGCCGTGGGTGATGGACGAGGGCACCGTGCGCATCACGTTTGACATGAACGTGCGTGCCGCGGTGGGTAGCTTCGACATCTTTGATGCGACGCTGCCCGCGCTGCCCGTGCTAGAACCCGGCAAGCTGGTGATGGAGGTCAAGTTTACGGAGTTTTGCCCGCAGCTCGTGCGCGATATGGTGCCGCCGGGCGCGGCCGAACTCACGGCGGTCTCCAAGTACTGCCTGTGTTACGAAAAGACCGCCTACCTGCGCGGATTTAATTACTGGGAATCGGATTTTGAGAACCGAGGGGATATTTAGACCATGAGCACCAGGGACTTTTTTAAGAACTCCGTCTTGGAGGCGTTTGGCCAGGTCGACCCTGCCAAGATCGGCCTTTCGCTGCTCGTGGCGCTCGCCATGGGCATCCTGATCTATTACGTGTACAAGCGCTTTTTTACCGGCGTGGTGTATTCGCGCAGCTTTGCCGTGACGCTCGTGGGCATGTGCGTGCTCACCTGCATGGTCACGCTTGCGATCTCGACGAACGTGGTCATCTCGCTCGGTATGGTCGGTGCTCTGTCAATCGTCCGCTATCGTACGGCGGTCAAGGACCCGCTCGACCTGCTGTATCTGTTTTGGGCCATTACCACGGGCATTACGGCCGGCGCCGGCATGTATGCGCTCGTGGGGCTCACGGCGGTGGTGATCGTGTTGATGATCGCCGGCTTTGCGAGCCACCAGGACAAGGCGCGCGTGTACATGATGGTCATCCACTACACGGGCCAGACCACCGGCGACGATATCGTGCGTGCATTTGGGCGCACCAAGTTCACCGTCAAGTCCAAGACCATGCGCGGCGACAACGTCGAAATGGCTGCCGAGGTGTTCTCGGATGGTGTAGATATGCCCTATGCTGACGCCATCCGCGCGCTCGACGGCGTGGAGGACCTCACGCTCATCCAGTACAACGGCGAATACCACGGGTAATTTGGTTCCGGCGCTCGCTAGCGTTTTTTCGACCTGGGTGAAATCGATTCATCCGGAGTGCCTTCATGGGTATCATGATGAAAGCGATTTCAATGACAGGGGTACTCGTGGTAAAGATGAAAGATGTCGCCGAGCTGGCGGGCGTTTCGAGCGCCGCCGTCTCGCGCTACCTCAACGGTGGGTATATCTCGGCGGACAAGGCCGATCGCATTAAGCAGGCGATTGAGCTGACCGGATACGTGCGGTCCAGCCAGGCTCGCGCGCTGCGCACCGGTTCCACCAAGCTCATCGGCGTCATCGTGCCTAAGATCAACTCGGAATCCGTGAGCCGCATTACCGCCGGCATTGGCCAGGTGCTCGGTCACCGTGGCTACCAGATGCTGCTTGCAAACACCGACAACGCGGCCGATCGCGAGCTCGAATACCTCGATTTGTTCCAAAACCACCCAGTTGATGGCATTGTGCTGGTGGCAACCATGATCACCGACGAGCATCGTCGGGCGATTGAGTCGTGCCGCGTGCCCATTGTGCTGATTGGCCAGAATGTCGAGGGTGCGGCGTGCGTCTATCACGACGATTACGAGGCCGCCTTTGAGCTGGGCCATGCGCTTGCGGGTCGCGTGGACGGCAAGATTGCCTACATTGGAGTTACCGAGGAGGACCGCGCGGCTGGTTATGACCGCCGTCGCGGTTTTGAGGCCGGCCTGCGCGCCGCGGGCATGGCGCTTGATCCGAGCCTGATTCGCCAGGGGTCCTTTACGCTCGACTCGGGCTATGGTGCGGCGCGTGAACTGCTTTCCGTCGCTCCCGATGTTTCGTTTATCGCCTGCGCGACCGACACCATGGCGGCGGGTGCGCTGCGTGCCATCGATGAGGTTCGCGGCATGGGCGAGGGCATACACTGCGTGAGCGGTTTTGGCGACAACGCGTTTTTGCGCGCGCTGACGGGCGGCATTCCCACCGTGCATTATGGTTACCTGACCAGTGGCGTCGAGGCGACCAATATGTTGCTCAACACGCTCGATGGCGTGGAGGGGGAGAGCGGTCTCAAGACGCTCAAGCTCGGCCATCAGCTTATGAATGTCTAGGTTTTGGGCACGTCTGTCTGCCTCTGAGTCGCCTGTTTTTGCCTTAAAACTACCTTTCGCCGGCTTTTTCCTACCGTTCACCCTACTATGAAAACGATTACAGACATATGAAACTGAAAACGATTACAGTTTAAGTGTCAAAGATGGCCGGGTGCACATGCGCCCGTTGGAGGAAAGGGAAGTCATGGACTACCGCAAATCAGCCCAAGAGGTGCTCGACAACATCGGTGGCGCCGACAACGTTGTTTCGGCCGCACACTGCGCCACGCGTCTGCGCCTGGTGATTGCCGATAACGCCAAGGTTGACAATGAGGCCCTCGAGAATATCGACGGCGCTAAGGGCGTCTTTGAGGCCCAGGGCCAGCTGCAGATTATTTTTGGCACCGGCACCGTCAACAAGGTCTACGAGGAGTTCATCGCGCTCAGTGGCGTCGAGGCTGCCACCAAGGCCGAGGTCAAGGAGGCCGCGGCGCAGCAGCAGAACATCTTTATGCGTGCCATTAAGGTGCTCGGCGACGTCTTTGTCCCCATCATCCCCGCCATCGTGGCTTCGGGCCTGCTGCTGGGCATTATGAGCGCCCTCAACTTTATGGCCTCCAACGGCTTTATCGCGCTCGACACCAATAACTTTATCTATAAGATCGCCGACCTGGTCTCGGGCACGTCCTTCGGCATTCTGCAGATCCTGATCGGCTACTCCGCGGCTAAGGCCTTTGGCGCCAACCCGTATCTGGGCGCCGTCGTCGGCGGTGCGTTCATCAACTCCTCGCTGCAGAGCGCCTACACGGTTGCCTCCGAGGGCGTGCAGACTATGGTCACCGTCATTCCCGGCGTGTACAGCTTTGAGTGGGTCGGCTATCAGGGCCATGTGATCCCCATCGTTATCGCCTGCGCCATTCTGGCCTTCCTCGAGAAGCGTCTGCACAAGGTCGTTCCCGAGATGTTCGACCTCTTTGTGACCCCGCTCGTCTCGGTGTTCGTGACCGTGCTCGTGACGCTCGTTGCCGTCGGCCCCATCTTCGTGTGGGCCGAGAACGCCATCCTCGGTCTGATCCAGGCCCTGCTGACCCTGCCCTTCGGCATCGGTTCCTTTATCGTCGGCCTGTTCTATGCCCCCACGGTCGTTACCGGTATCCACCAGATGTACACCGCCATCGACCTGGGCCAGCTCGCTCAGTACGGCGTGACCTATTGGCTGCCCATCGCCAGTGCCGCCAACATCGCCCAGGGTGGCGCTGCGCTCGCCGTTGCCTTTAAGACCCGCGATGCCAAGATTAAGGGCCTGGCGCTTCCTTCGGCTCTGTCCGCCTTTATGGGCATTACCGAGCCTGCCATCTTCGGCGTGAACCTGCGTTTCTTTAAGCCCTTCATCGCCGGCTGCATCGGCGGCGGTTGCGGTGCCCTGGTCTGCGCACTCACCTCGCTTGCTGCTTCCGGCACGGGCGTTACCGGTATCTTCGGTATCCTGCTGTGCCTGGCCCAACCCGTGCAGTACACGATCATGTTTGCGGTCGCCGCGCTGGTTTCCTTTGGCGTCTCGTTTGTCCTGTACAAGGACGAGCCCAAGGCTTCCGAGCAGGCCTAAGAGCTTTTGATTGAGGGAATGCCCGCGGGCTGTATGCTCGCGGGTGTTTCCCGCATCTGGCGCCGATCTGTGGCGCCTTGTAACTTTCGATCCGTTAGGACTTTGATATGTCTAATGCACTTGGCCGGGACCTTGCAAAGCTGGTTGCCGCTGTTGACGCCGCCGCCTCTGAGTGCGGTCATGGCGCGTATGGCCAGCGCTTCCATATTATGCCGCCGGCGGGCTGGCTCAACGACCCCAACGGTCTTTGCCAGGCGGGCGGCGTGTTTCATGCCTATTTTCAGTATGCGCCGTTTGATGTCGAGGGCGGCGTTAAGGTCTGGGGTCATGCGACGAGTCGCGACCTTATGACGTGGGACTACGTTGGCGCTCCGCTACTGCCCGACGAGCCGTTCGATTGCCACGGTGTGTATTCGGGCTCCGCGCTTGCCGAGGACGGTCGCATTCGCGTGCTGTACACAGGCAACGTGAAGCTTTCCGATGCGGACGGCACGTACGACTACGTCAATACCGGCCGCCGCGCCGATACCGTTTATGTGGAGAGCGTCGATGGCCTTGCCGGTCGGGAGTTCAGCCAAAAGCGCGTGGTGCTGGCGTCCGAGGATTATCCCGAGAATTTGACCTGCCACGTGCGCGATCCCAAGGTGTGGCGTGACGCGGATGGGCGTTATCACATGGTGCTGGGCGCCCGTCGTCGCGTGGATGGTCCGCATGTCGATAGTCGATTTTGCGCCATGCACGGCGAGGGCGCCGGTCGCGATGTGGGCGAGATCCTGGTGTATGGCTCGGCCGATATGCTGAGCTGGGAGCTCGAGAGCCGTGTGTCTACGCCCGAGCGTTTTGGCTTTATGTGGGAATGCCCTGGCTATATTGAGCTCGATGCGAATGGCGATACCGCTGCATTTTTGTCGTTCTCGCCCCAGGGCCTTGAGGGCGGTCGTTGGGATCGCGGCAATGTGTATGCCGCTGGCTACATGCCTGTATCGGGCGACATTACGGGTGGCAAGGACGCTTATGAGCTGGGCGAGTTCCGCCTGTGGGACGCCGGTTTTGACTTCTATGCGCCGCAGGAGTTCACGGCCGAGGACGGTCGCCATATTCTAATCGGCTGGATGGGCATGCCCGATGAGCCGACCTATGGCAACGCACCGACCGTGGTGTGCGGCTGGCAGCACTGCATGACGGTGCCGCGCGAGCTTACGGCCGGTGACGGCGGCGTGGTACTGCAGCAGCCGGCGCGCGAGATTGAGCACCATTATGCCTCGGTGCGTGTAGGGGAGGGCTCGTTGGAGGTTGCCGGCGATACCTGCTTTGACGTTGTTGTCGACGGTGTCGACGGAGCGTTCACCGCAACCGTTGATGGCGAGCTGAAGCTGTCGTTTGTGCCCGCCGAGGGCGAGCTGCCCTCGCGCTTTGAGATGCGATTTACCGATGAGGGTCGCGCTTCTGCCGGTTGCGGTCGTACCGTGCGCTGGGAGCCCATCGACGAGGTTCGTAACGTGCGCGTTGTTGGCGATATCTCGTCGGTCGAGGTGTTTGTGAACGATGGCGCGCTCGTGTTTTCGACGCGCATCTATCCCGAGGCCTATGGCGTGTCCGTTGATGCTCCGGGTGCGAACGTGACCTATCACACGCTCAACATCTAGGCGATTCGTCGCCTATCGGCGCTATACTGCAGCCGTTGCCCACGATGCGGGGAACACCCGCATCGTGGGTTTTTGCTTATGAAGGGACGGTGCCGTGTGGATGTACAGCAGCTAGAAGAGGCCTGGGCTTTGAGGTCCAGTGCGCGCGAGGCGCGTCTTGTTGCGGCCCCGCATGTGCCGGCGGCTCTGTCGCTGCTGGGTATTGTGCGTCCCGGTGACCGTCTGGTGGCCTTTGCGGATGACTTTGCCGATGCGTTTGCGCGCGGCTTTGATGGCTGCGATGTCGCGCTGGTGGGCTCGTCATCCGTCGAGGCGTTTGTCGCCGCGTCCGAGAACTTTGATGCTTCGTTTGATGCCGAGGGGCCGCACCTGTGGTGGTTTGTGAACTCTATCGGCGGGTTTGGTCTGCGCGTCCCCGATCTTCGTGCGTTAGGCCGCGCAGCGCGTGAGGCTCATGCGCTGCTCGTGGTGGATAACACCGTGGCGTCGGCTTTTGGCTGCGATCCGCTGCGGCTAGGTGCTGCGCTGTCGCTTGAGGCGCTCGACCGTGTGTGCGCCGGTAAGGCTCCGCGCAAGCTCGTTGCCGCTTCGGTGGCGCGCTCGCAGCTCAAGCGCCATCGTGTGGATGCTGCTGCCGAGTGCGCGCATGCTTTGTTTGCAGGCTGCGGTGCTTTGGCACTCGACCTTTCTGCCGGGGAGGCCGACGTGCTGGAGCGCGGGCTTTCCTCGCTTAATGTCCGCATGCAGGCACACTTCGACCGCGCCCGTGCGCTGGCCGAGTATCTGGCCGCCAATGAGATGGTACGCAACGTGCGCTATCCCGGACTGAGCTCGCATCCCGACCATGCGGTTGCAACGGGAATCCTCGAGCACGGCTTTGGCCCGGCAGTTGAATTCGACCTTATCGAGCGTAGTGCGGATGATCTGTTCGTTGCTTTGCCGGAGGAGTTTCGCACATCGTCCGCCGGCGGCGCAACGACGCGTCTTTCGGCTCCACGCGGCAAGCAGGGGAGCACCATCCGCCTCTTCGCCGGCACCGATGACCCTTTGATCGTGGCCGCCACCCTAGATAATGCCTTCCGCAACTAGCTAAATCATCCTCGTCTTCATAAGTTGCGGTGAAATATGGATTGATTTACGGCTTTAACCGCATAAACAGTTCCTATTTCACCGCAACTTAGGAGAAGGGGTTGTGCAGCTAAAAAAGCCCCGTCCCAAATTAGCTACTTTTTGATGCTGGCGATGAGGTCGTTGGCTTTGGTGGCGATGACGTTGTTGATCTCGCCCTGCAACGTCTCGTAGACCGCGATGGCTCGCTCGCCGGCGGGGGTGAGCGTGGATCCGCGGGCACCGTCGCGCTCGATGAGTTTGCAGCCCAGCTGGCCTTCTGCCTCGTTCACAATGCGCCAGGCTTTGGAATACGCCATGCCCATGCTCTTGGCGGCACGGTTGAGCGAGTGTTCGCGGGCGATACCTTGCAGCAGCAAGACACAGCCGTGGCCGAAGACGCCCGGCAAATCCTTGTCGCACGCTTGAATGACCAACTTTGCCGTCGTCTTGTACTCCATCTGCTCCACGTCTCCCCGCTAAAGTGTTTGCTGGGCAAACGCAAAGCCTGCGTCAAACCCTCGTGTGCTCTTCTTAAATCATGCATTGTAGCAGTCAAAGTGCGTTAAGATACTTCCCCAGTATTGGGCGCCCAAGGTTGGGCTGGGTCCTACGAGGCCTGCAGCCGACCGGTCGCATGGAAAAAGGAGAAACATGGCTACGTTCTTTCCCGGTGAGTCCCACACGTTTTCGGAGTATCTGCTGGTCCCTGGTTACTCGTCCTCGCAGTGCATCCCCAACAACGTCTCTCTTAAGACGCCGCTAACCCGCTTTAAGCGCGGTGAGAAGCCGGCAATCACCCTGAACATCCCCATGGTTTCCGCCATCATGCAGTCCGTCTCGGGCGTCGACATGGGTGTCGCGCTCGCTACCGAGGGTGGCCTGTCCTTCATTTACGGTTCCCAGAGCGCCGAGTCCGAGGCCGCTATGGTCAAGGCCGTCAAGGATCACAAGGCTGGCTTCGTTCAGTCCGATTCCACGCTGACCCCCGACATGACCATGGAGCAGGTCATCGAGCTCAAGGAGAAGACCGGTCATTCCACCATGCCGGTTACCGACGACGGCACTCCCAAGGGTAAGCTCCTGGGCATCGTCACCAGCCGTGACTATCGCCCCAGCCGCGATGACCACCAGACGAAGGTCTCCGAGTTCATGACCCCGCGTGAGCAGCTCATCGTAGGCGACAAAAACATCAGCCTCAAGGTTGCCAACGACGTCATCTGGGACAACAAGCTCAACGCTCTGCCCATCGTCGACGACAACGATCACCTCATGGGCATCGTCTTCCGCAAGGACTACGACAGCCACAAGACCAACCCCAACGAGCTGCTCGACGGCGACAAGCGCTACATGGTCGGCGCCGGTATCAACACCCGCGACTATGCCGAGCGCGTGCCGCTGCTCATCGAGGCCGGCGCTGATGTCCTGTGCATCGACTCTTCCGAGGGCTTCAGCGAGTGGCAGAAGCGCACCATCGAGTGGATCCGCGCCAACTACGGCGAGGATGTCAAGGTCGGTGCCGGTAACGTCGTCGACGCCGAGGGCTTCCGCTTCTTGGCCGACTGCGGTGCCGACTTCATCAAGGTCGGTATCGGCGGCGGTTCCATCTGCATCACCCGCGAGACCAAAGGCATCGGCCGTGGCCAGGCCACCGCGCTGATCGACGTCTGCCGCGCTCGCGACGAGTACTACGAGGAGACCGGCGTCTACGTACCCGTGTGCTCCGACGGCGGCATCGTCTACGACTACCACATGACGCTCGCCCTTGCCATGGGTGCCGACTTTATGATGCTGGGCCGCTACTTCGCCCGCTTCGACGAGAGCCCGACCGAGCGCGTCAACGTCAACGGCCAGTACATGAAGGAGTACTGGGGCGAGGGTTCTGCGCGTGCCCGCAACTGGCAGCGCTACGACCTGGGCGGCGCCGCGAAGCTCAGCTTCGTCGAGGGCGTCGACTCCTATGTTCCCTACGCCGGTTCCCTCAAAGACGGCGTGGGCGGCACGCTCTACAAGGTCAAGTCCACGATGTGCAACTGTGGTGCCCTCTCGATCCCCGAGCTCCAGGAAAAGGCGCGCCTAACGCTGGTCAGCTCCACCTCCATCGTCGAAGGCGGCGCCCACGACGTTGTCGTCAAGGACTCTCAGCAGAGCGTCAGCTACCGCTAAACGGCTTTCCCAAGCACCGCACCTTGCCGTTCAAACCGTCGCTCGCGTACCAAAGTACGCGTCGCTCCTCTTTCACGGCAATCTGCGGCACTTGGAAAACCCGACCATACATGGGCGGGTAACATTTAGCGGTTGATTCACAACCACGTTATTTAGATAAAGCGAGATGCCTGCAAGTCGCAGGCATCTCGCTTGTCGTATTTGCTATCATCAGTCAAGTTAACCTTAGGGTCGGGCGGCTTGGCTTTGTTCGCTACAAGTTCCGCACGCAAAGAAGAGCACTTAATGTGCTCTTCGTCTTGCGCAGGACTGTCCGCAGTAGCGAATAAAGCCAAGCCGCCCGACCCCAGCTAAGATTAAAGGAGCTGATATGTGCGATTGCACAGATCATAAGGACGAGATCCCTGCCTACGACGCGCAGGCCATTGAGTCCAAGTGGATGAAGGCCTGGGAGGACTCCGACCTCTTTGCCGTCGACACCGACGACAGTAAGCCTAAAAAGTATGTGCTCGAGATGTTCCCGTATCCGTCGGGTGACCTGCACATGGGCCACGCGCGCAACTACACCATCGGCGATGCCATGGCCCGTCAGGCCCGCATGCGCGGCTTTGATGTGCTGCACCCCATCGGCTTTGACGCCTTTGGCCTGCCCGCCGAGAACGCCGCCATCAAGCACAACACGCAGGCTGCCGCCTGGACGTATAAGAACATGGACCAGGCGCTCGCCACGATGAAGCGCATGGGCTTCTCCTACGATCTGGATCGCATGGTCAAGACCTGCAGCCCCGACTACTACCGCTGGGGCCAGTGGATTTTTGAGAAGCTGTGGGAAAAGGGCCTGGTCTACCGCAAGAAGAATCCGGTCAACTGGTGCCCCACCTGCAAGACCGTTCTGGCCAACGAGCAGGTCACCGAGGGCAAGTGCTGGCGCTGCGGCACCGAGCCCGAGAAGCGCGACCTTGAGCAGTGGTACTTCAAGATTACCGAGTACTCCCAGGAGCTGCTCGACGACCTGGAGAAGCTCCCCGGCTGGCCCGAGCGCGTCAAGCAGATGCAGGCCAACTGGATCGGTCGCTCCGAGGGCGCCGAGGTTGACTTTACCCTGTGCGACCAGAATGGCGAGCCCATCGAGGGCGACGAGGGCAAGATCACCGTATTCACCACGCGTGCCGACACCCTCTTTGGCGTCTCCTTCTTTGTCCTGGCTCCCGAGTACGCTCGTCTGCACGAGTTCGTCGAGGGCACGGAGTACGAGGAGGCCGTCACCAAGATTGTCGAGGACTCCAAGCATATCTCTGCTGTCGAGCGTGCCCAGGGCACCCTCGAGAAGCACGGTGCCTTTACCGGCCGCTACGTTGTGAACCCCGTCAACGGCGAGAAGGTCCCCGTGTGGGTTGCCGATTATGTCGTTGCCGACTACGGCACCGGCGCCGTCATGGCCGTTCCCTGCGGCGACCAGCGCGACTTTGAGTTTGCCCGCAAGTACGACCTGCCGATCGTGCCGATCATCCTGGACGATGACGATCGCGCTGCCGTCGAGGCCAGCGGCGAGACCATCGATACCTTCCATGCCGAGACCGTCGACTGGGATTGCGCCCACGCTGCCGAGGGCACGCTCGTACAGTCCGGCAAGTACACCGGCATGCGCGGCGGTAAGCACTCCGAGGGCGAGGCTGCCATCGTGGCCGACCTCGAGGCCATGGGCTGCGGTCGTCGCAAGGTCGAGTTCCGTCTGCGCGACTGGCTCATTTCCCGTCAGCGCTATTGGGGCAACCCCATCCCGGCCATCCACTGCGAGCACTGCGGCATCGTGCCCGTGCCCGAAGATCAGCTGCCGGTGACGTTGCCCGAGAACCTTGACCTGGGCGCCGGCGAGACCCTTGCCGAGTGCAAGGACTTCTACGAGACCACCTGCCCGGTCTGCGGTCGCCCGGCTAAGCGCGAGACCGATACCATGGACACCTTCACCTGCTCCAGCTGGTATTACCTGCGCTATACCGATCCGCACAACACCGAGCTGCCCTTCTCCCGCGAGGCGGCCGACCGTTGGATGCCCGTCGATAACTACATCGGCGGCATCGAGCACGCCATTCTGCATCTGCTCTACAGCCGCTTCTTTACCAAGGCGCTGCGTGACCTGGGTTTGCTGAGTGTGGACGAGCCCTTTACCAACCTGCTATGCCAGGGCATGGTCAAGGACGAGAACGGCGACACCATGTCCAAGTCCAAGGGCAACGTCGTGCCCCCGAGCTCGGTTATCGAGCCCTACGGCGCCGACACCATGCGTCTGGCGATCCTGTTTATCGCCCCGCCCGAGAAGGACTTCGACTGGGATCCCAAGGCCGTCGAGGGCGCCAACCGCTTTATCAAGCGCGCCTGGCGTATCGTGTGGCAGCTCGTCCGGTCCGGCGACGCCAACGTGGCCTTTGACAAGTCCGCGCTCGACGAGACCGCGATGAAGCTCTACCGCGAGCGTCACCGCACCATCGCCAAGTGCACCGAGGATTTCGATCGCGGCCAGTTCAACACTGCGATCTCGGCCGTCATGGAGCTCGTCAATGCGGCGAGCGCCTACCTCAACGCCACCGAGGGTGCTGACCGCGACAAGGCCCTGTGCTACGGCGTGGCCAAGGACATCGTGAGCGTCCTGGCGCCCATCTGCCCGTTCTGGGCCGACGAGCTGTGGCACGAGGCGCTCGGCTGCGAGGGCAACGCCTACACCGCCGCCTGGCCCGAGTTTGACCTGGCCGAGTCCATCGAGGATACGGTGCAGATCGTCGTCCAGGTGCTCGGCAAGGTCCGCGGCCGCATCGACGTGCCCCGCGATGCTTCCAATGAGGAAATGCAGACTGCCGCCGAGGCCGCCGTCGCCAAGTGGCTCGAGGGCAAGACGGTCGTCAAGGCCATCTGCGTGCCTGGCAAGCTGGTCAACCTGGTGGTCAAGTAAGCACTGCGAGCATAACTGACGCATAAAAGACGAGGGGCGATCCGATGGGGTCGTCCCTCGTTTTGCGTTGTATGCCCCGCTTGGCTTGCGCCGAGCGTCACACGCTACGGAATGTGCACCAGGTCCCTAAAGTAGACGTTGCCCGTCTGCTCTTCGAACATCCAGATGTTGAGGTAGATGTCGTTGAGGTCGTTGTTCACGTCAAAGTCCGGATCGTCGAAGGTGCCTACAAAGGTGAGCATCGCGGTCGTTTCTTCGCCTGCGGCGACAGGCTGGCGCATGCGCACGTCGCGGACGACACCGTTGACGTAGGCATAAGCATCAACATCGCCAAACATCATGTCGGCATCGGCGTTGTTTGTCACCGCAAAGACCAACACGGCGTCGCCGTAGCCATCCGTGTCCTTGCCCACGCAGGCAACATGGACGTTCTCGTCTGCCTCAAGGTCAATGGGGAACTGTTCTTGAGGGTCGGGACCTAGGCCCTGGGGGTCGACTCTATCTTCGTCGATTTTGTCGAAACGCTCCGAAGGCGTCGTTTTCTCGATGGCTTTGGTGCTGCCGAGATCCGGCTTGCATGGTCCGGTTTTACCATCGACGTTGCTGCAGCCCGCCAGGGCGAACGAGCAGGCAGTGATGACGAGTGCGGTCGCGTTGAGGGTGCCTAGGCGTTCCATGGTGTCTCCTTGCCGTAGAGGATCCGGAAGGTTGTGCGGTCAATGCGTGCGGTGGGCTTTTTTGCTACGGAATGCCTTTCAGCTCCAGTCTGGCCGATGTGCGACCAAGGATGGAATGCCCATAGGGCCCGATTTGGCCGGTGCGCTGGGACGCATGGCCCGTTTTGGGGCTTTTGGGTGGGCGCCGCACAGGAGTCCTCGCCTAATTGTCCTATTTTTGTGGAGAAGCTGTGGGCGCGCTGACCTGCGAATTTCTTTGACGCTTGCACGTTTTCGCAGGTATTGGTATAGTTTGCTTGCAAATGAAGTTGTAATTGAAAGAAGTGGGGTTTCGGCCCCGCTTCTTTTTTGTATGGATGGAGGTGCCGCAATGGTCAAGACCAAGACCGAGCAGGCGATCATCGACGCGCTCGAGGCCGTCGCTCCCCAGCACGATGTCGATATTGTCGACGTTGAGCTCGTGGGCGCCACCAAGGCCCCCTGCGTGCGTGTGCGTATCGAGGGTGCCGAGGGTCAGAGCCTGTCGCTCAACGACGTCACGGCCAATACCAAGTGGGTCGGCGACGTGATCGAGGAGCTCGACCCCATTTCTTCGAGCTACACGCTCGAGGTGTCGACACCGGGTATGGCGCGCCCGCTGCGCCGCCCGCGCGACTTTGCCCGCTTTGTGGGTGAGGACTGCGAGCTCACCTCCACCGCCACCGAGGGCCGTCGCAAGTACTCCGGCAAGATTGTCGCCGCGACCGAGACGAACGTGACCCTCGAGCTCGAGGACGGCGAGTCCGTCACCCTCGATTTCTCTGATGTTAAAAAGTGCAAGTTGAAGCCCACCTATGACTTCAAGCCCGCGAAGGAAGGAAACTAACATGGCAGCATCCGACATGATGTCCGCCCTGATGGAGCTTTGCCAGGAGAGGCACATCGACCAGCTCTACCTGATCGACCGCCTGGAGCAGTCGCTCGCCAAGAGCTATGCCGAGATCCTGCATCTTGAGTGGGGCGCCAAGGTGACCATCGACCGCACCACCGGCAAGATCTACGTCTACCGTCTGGAGCCGATCGACGATTCCATGGACGAGGAGGGCAACTTCACCGAGTTCGAGGAGATCGACGTCACCCCCAAGAACACGAGCCGCATCGCCGCCCAGCACGCCAAGGCCGAGATCAACGCCATCGTGCGCAACTCCGCCCGCGAGCAGATCTACGAGGAGTTCTCCGGCCGTATCGGTGACCTCATCAGCGGTACCGTGCTGCAGTCCACGCCCGACTTCACGATCGTCAAGATCCGCGATGGCGTCGAGGCCGAGCTGCCGCATTTTGACCAGCGTCGTTACGAGAACGAGCGCAACGAGCGTCCGATGGGCGAGCGCTATCTGCACAACCAGCACATCAAGGCCGTGATCATCGACGTCCGCGACCCCAACTCCAACCTGCAGCCGGTTCGCGGCGAGCACAGCCGTCCGCCGATCGTCATCTCCCGCACCCATCCCGAGCTCATGCGTCGTCTGTTTGAGCAGGAGGTGCCCGAGATCTATGAGGGCACCGTCCAGATCAAGTCGATCGCCCGCGAGCCCGGCCAGCGCTCCAAGGTCGCCGTCCACTCGCTCGACGATCGCCTGGATCCCGTGGGCGCCTGCGTCGGTCCCAAGGGCAGCCGTGTTCGTGCCGTCGTGGGCGAGCTCCGTGGCGAGCGCGTCGACGTCATCCTGTGGGATGCCGATCCGGCCGTCTACGTCGCCAACGCCCTGTCGCCCGCCAAGGTCACCCGCGTTCTCATCGACGAGGAGAAGGCCTACGCCGGCGTTATCGTGCCCGACGACCAGCTGTCCCTCGCCATCGGCAAGGAGGGTCAGAACGCCCGCCTCGCCGCGCGCCTGACCGGCTGGCACATCGACATTAAGTCCGAGACCCTTGCCGCCGACATCCTCAAGAACGTTCCCGTTCACGAGGAGCCCGCCGCCGACCTGATCGGTGACGAGGAGGACGAGGACGTCCGTCGCTGCGAGTTCGTGTCCGAGGAAGGCATCCAGTGCCGCAACCAGGCTCGTCCCGGCTCCCGTTTCTGCGGTGTCCACGACACCGACGCCTTCGATGATGCGGAGGATCTGATCTAGCGCGCGGTCGCGCTGGGCAGGTTCCAGCGCATCCCCCACGCTCGTTCAGTCTCTAGGCACCCAAGGTGCCAGAAAGGGTAGGTGAAGTCATATGGCAAAAGTCCGTGTGTCCACCCTGGCCAAAGAGTTCGGCATGACCTCCAAGGAACTGATGGGTCATCTCGCCGAAATGAAGATTCCCGCTAAGTCCGCTTCCTCCGCTCTGGAGGACGCTTACGTCGCCATGGTCCGCAAGCAGCTTGCCTCGGTGATCGAGGCCCGCGCCCAGGAAGTCGAGGCCGCCAAGCTGGCCGAGGAACAGGCCGCTGCCGCCGAGGAGGCAGCACGCGCTGCCGAGGCAGAGCGCGAGCGCATCGCCGCCGAGAAGGCACGCGAGGAGGAGCGCCGCCAGTTCGCCGCGGCCCAGGCTGCCGAGGAGGCCGCCCGCGCCGAGGCCGAGGCTAAGAAGAAGGCCGAGCAGGAGCGCCTTGCCCGCGAGAAGGAGGAGGCTGCCCGCGAGGCCCAGCGCCGCGCCGTCCCCGCTTCCGACTCCGGTTCGCGTTTCCGTTCGCTGCTCGACCAGATCGCCGCACAGGAGACCGTGCTCAAGGAGAAGAAGGACGCCGAGGAGAAGGCCAAGGCCGAGCGCGCTGCCGAGCGCGGCAACCGTCGTGGCGGCAACAACGACCGTCGCGGTGGCCGTCGTAACGATCGCAATGCCTCCGACAACAACTCCGAGCGTAACGCCTCCGAGAACCGCCCCCACAGCCATCGCACCAACGCCAGCAACAACGTCGCTGCCGGCATGGACTTCCCCAACCCCGACAAGCAGGGCAAGGGCAAGAAGCGCAAGGGTGGTCACAACAACGAAGAGGACCACTACAGCCGCATGGCTCGCGAGGCCGAGGAGTACAGCCGCGAGAAGGTGCTCGAGGAGGCTCGTGCCGCCGTCGAGGAGGCCTCTCGCGAGTCCACCGGTCGCCGCAAAAAGCGCAAGGAGAAGCGCGAGCGCGAGGCCGCAAAGGCTCAGGAAGAGCGCAAGATTGAGGAGGCGCTGGCACAGGGCGTGAACCCCGAGGACCTCGACGCCATCAAGGTCTCCCAGGGCGTTACCGTCCAGGAGCTCGCCGAGGCGCTCGACGTTCCGGCCAACGACATCATCAAACGCCTGTTCCTGCTGGGCACGCCGCTTACCATGACGCAGTCCATGTCCGACGACCTCGTCGAGCTCGTTGCCGACGACCTGGGCCGCCAGATCAAGATCATCACCCCCGAGGAGGAGAACACCTTCTCGTTCTACGACGATCCCGCCGACCTTAAGCCGCGCGCCCCGGTCGTCACCGTCATGGGCCACGTCGACCACGGCAAAACGAGCCTCCTCGACGCCATCCGTCACACCGGCGTCGCTGCCGGCGAGGCGGGCGGCATTACCCAGGCCATCGGCGCTTCGCAGGTCATGATCAACGACCGTAAGATCACCTTCATCGATACCCCCGGTCACGCTACCTTTACGGCCATGCGTGCCCGCGGCGCCAAGGTGACCGATATCGTCATCCTGATCGTGGCTGCCGACGACGGTGTCATGCCCCAGACCATCGAGTCGATCAACCACGCCAAGGCCGCCGGCGTTCCCATCGTCGTCGCCGTCAACAAGATCGATAAGCCGGGCGCCAACCCCGACCGCGTGCGCCAGGAACTCACCGAGTACGGCATCATCCCCGAGGAGTGGGGCGGACAGAACATGTTCGTCAACATCTCGGCCAAGCAGAAGATCGGTATCGACGACCTGCTCGAGACCGTGCTGCTCCAGGCCGACGTGCTCGAGCTCAAGGCCAACCCCGATACGTTCGCTTCGGGCAACGTCCTCGAGGCTAAGCTCGATAAGGGCCGCGGCTCGGTTGCCACCGTGCTCGTGACCCGCGGTACCCTGCGCGTGGGCGACACGCTGGTCGCCGGCCTCACCTATGGCCGCGTCCGCGCCATGCTCGACCCCAAGGGCAACGCCGTCACCGAGGCCGGTCCTTCCGACGCCGTCGAGATCCTGGGCCTGCAGTCCGTCCCCAACGCCGGCGATGAGTTCCGCGTGTTCGAGGACGAGCGCGAGGCACGTGCGCTGGCCGACGAGCGTTCGCTCAAGGCCCGTATCGAGGAGCAGAGCCGAGTGAAGCACGTGACGCTCGAGAACCTCTTCGAGACCATCGCCGACGCCGAGGTCAAGGAGCTCAACCTGATCATCAAGGCCGACGTCCAGGGTTCCATCGAGGCCCTTCAGGACTCCCTCGACAAGATGGACCAGTCCGAGGTGCGCATCAACACGATCCACTCCGCCGTTGGCGCCATTAACGAGACCGACGTCGTCTTGGCCGACGCCTCCAACGCCATCATCATCGGCTTTGGCGTTCGTCCCGACGGCAAGGCCCGCTCCGCCGCCGAGCGCGAGGGCGTCGAGATCCGTTGCTACGACGTCATCTACAAGTGCCTCGAGGACCTCGACGCTGCCCGCATCGGTATGCTCAAGCCCACCGAGGTTGAGGTCTCCACGGGTACTGCGACCGTTCTGGACACCTTCAAGGTGCCCAAGGTTGGTATCGCCGCCGGTGTCCGCGTCGAAGAGGGCGAGATCGCCGCGACCGATTCTGTGCGCCTGGTGCGCGACGGCATCGTGGTCTTCAACGGTAAAATCGCCTCGATGCGCCACTACAAGGACGAGGCCAAGAGCCTCAAGAGCGGCTCCGAGGGCGGTATTGGCCTGGAGAACTTCCAGGACATCAAGCCTGGCGACACCATCGAGGGCTACCGTATCGACCAGGTTGCCCGTACCGAGTAGGGGGTAGCGCTATGAAGCAAACGCAGGCAACCCGCCGTCTGGGCGAGCAGCTTCGCGAGAAGCTCGGTTATATCCTGCTCTTTGAGGTTTCCGATCCGCGTCTCGACCTGGTCACCCTGACCGCGGTCGAGGTCGCGGTGGACCGTTCGTTCGCGCGCGTGTACGTGTCGTGCGACGCGAGCCGCTACGACGAGGTCATGGAGGCGCTCGCCAGTGCCAAGGGCCGCATCCGTAGCCTGTTGGCCCGCTCGCTCGATTGGCGCGTCACGCCCGAGCTCGATTTTCGCATCGATCGCTCGACCGATGAGGCCGAGCGCATCACGCGCGCGCTGGAAAACGTTCCCGCCACGCTTGCGATCGAAAAGGACGAGGACGGCTATCCAATTGCGGATGCCGCCCAGGAGGCAGCTTTAGATGAGTAATTCCGCCGACCTCGCATCGTGCGAGTCTGCAGATATTCAGCGACGCATCCTCGAGCTCATCGAGGGTGCGTCCTCCATTGCGATTTCGGGACATACGTCTCCCGATGGTGACGCCCTGGGCTCCGTGCTGGGTCTGGGCTTATCGCTTATGAAGTTTTTCCCCAACAAAGACATTGCCCTGCTGCTGGCAGACGATGACCCGGTTCCGCGCATTTACCGCTTTATGGAGGGTGCCGACCGTCTGATGCCGGCATCTGCGTATACCGGCAATCCGGACCTGTTCATCTCGGTGGACGTGCCGGTCGTCGAGCGTCTGAACAACTCCGCCGAGGTGCTCCGCCGCTCGTTGCATGTGGTGTGCTTCGATCACCATCCGGCGCGCGAGGAATTTGCCGAGCTGAGCCTGAGGTGCGTCGACGCCGCCGCCTGCGCCATGATCATCGACCGATTTTTGGATAATTGCGGTATTGTGGCTCGCAATGGCGTAGCGACGTGTCTGCTGTGCGGCCTGGTGACCGATACCGGTCGTTTTCAGTATCAAAACGCCGATGCTGCTGCGTTCCATGCCGCCTCGCGCCTGGTCGCGCACGGTGCCGATCCGGCGCGCGTTGCGCTCGAGGTCTACCAGAGCATGCGCGTTGAGTTCTTGCATCTCAAGTCCATCGTTATGGGCCGCATCAAGACAGTGGCGCACGGTCGCGTGGCATATAGTTATGCGTTCCAGAGCGACCTCGAGGCCTGCGGCGTCACTTCGGACGAGTGCGACGGCCTGGTCGATGTGGTGCGTTCGGTGATGGGCGTGGAGGTCTGTCTGTTCCTGAAGGGCATTGAGGGCGATACCAAGGTGCGCGGCAACCTGCGCTCCAAAGGTGACCTCGATGTGTCCGAGATCGCTGCCAACTTTGGCGGTGGCGGGCATCATGCCGCCGCCGGCTTTTCCAACAACGGAACGATTCGCGAGACGCTCGCCGTGGCACTTCCCATGCTGGCCGAGCTGGTAGGGGAGGATCCCGCTTCGGTGACCGTCGAGCTCTAACATTTTGGATGGTACATGGCTCGTCGTACGCCTTCTCAATTGAATATGCTGCTCGCCGTCGATAAGCCGGTGGGCTGTACGTCCCACGACGTGGTATCGCAGTGCCGACGCGCCCTTCATGAGCGACGCGTCGGCCATGCCGGTACGCTCGACCCCATGGCCTCGGGTGTCATGGTGGTGGGCGTGGGCCAGGCGACCCGTCTGCTGGGCATGCTAACCCTCGATACCAAAAGTTATGTCGCCGACATTTCGTTTGGCGTCGAGACCAATACCGATGACGCGGAGGGCGAGGCCGTCCGCACGGTGCCCGTTGCCCACGAGCTGCGCGATCTCGCTTACGCCCGTGAGCAGCTAGCCGCTATGCTTGGCCCGCAGATGCAGGTGCCGCCAGCGTTTTCGGCCATCTCGGTCAATGGCGTTCGCGCCTATAAGAGTGCTCGCGAGGGCAATGCGGTTGAGTTGCCCCCGCGCCCCGTCGAGGTCTATGCCGCCGACCTGATCGCCGTGGGCGGCGAGGGCGATACGTGCGTCTGGACCGTGGCGTTTTCGGTAAGCAAAGGCACCTACATTCGCGCGCTCGCTCGCGATCTGGGTCGTGCCTGCGATAGCGCTGCGCATATTTCCGCGCTGCGCCGTACGGCCTCCGGCGTGGTTTCCATTGGCGCCTGTCATGCGGTAGAGGAGCTCTCTGCCGAGACCGCTGCCGGTTTCGCTCTGGATCCCATCGCCGCCCTAGGTGCCACGCGTGTCGATTTGCCGGGTAATCTTGCAGACGACCTGCTTTGTGGCCGCCGCATTCCCGTTGAACGCGCGCTTGCGGACTTCGATACGGCGAAGACGCCGTTCGCGCTCGTACTCGATGGGGGATTGAAGGCGCTTGCTCGTATCGAGGGCGGCCGCTTTGTGATGGAGCACGTTTTTCCGCAGGCGATCGGCGGTGTTCGATGATGCTGACGCCCCACGAGCTCGCGCGTATCTTTTTCGCGGGTGAGTTGGATGAGGCCCGTATCGTTTCTGCCGATGCTTTTGATGGGTGCGAGTTCTTGGGTGCCGCGTCGATCGCTATTGGCGTGTTTGATGGCGTGCATCGTGGGCACCAAGAGCTGATCGAAGCGGTTATTCGCGATGCACATGATCACGGCAGCAAAGCGGTCGTGGTCACCTTCGATCCTGATCCGGACGTCGTGGTGAGTCCGTCGCCCGCCCAAAAATTGATGACGACGGCCGACCGCCTGCATGCCCTGGCTCAAACCGGGGTCGATGCGGTGGTGGCCGTTCCCTTTACGCCCGCCGTGGCGGCACTCGACCATGTCGGGTTTCTGGCGCTGTTGTCGCGCGTTGTCGATATTCGCTCCATTCGTGTAGGCAGCGACTTTAGGCTCGGCTGCGGCGGCGCTTCGGGCGTTGCCGAGATGCGCGCCTGGGGCACTGAGCGTGGGGTTGACGTTTACGGTCACGACCTACTTTGCGTTAACGGGCAGACCATCTGCGCCACGCGCATCCGCCATGAGCTGGGTCAGGGTCATGTGGAGCTGGCTGCCGAGCTTCTCGGCCGTCCCTATATGCTGCGCGGCGTTGTGGCGGCTGGCCGTCACGAGGGCTCCGACATGGGCTTTCCCACGGCAAACATCCAGGTGCCCGACGGTATCCAGGTGCCTGCCGATGGCGTCTATGAGGGTCTGGTGCTGGTCGACGATACCGTATGGCCTGCTGCCGTTAACGTCGGCCTGCCGCCGACCTATGCCGATGATGCCGCCTCGGCGCATCTCGAGGCCAACTTGATCGGCTATGCGGGCGACTTGTATGGCGCTTCCGTGTCGCTGGCGTTTACGCGCTGGCTGCGTCCGTCTCGCGTGTTCGATTCCCTGGACGAGCTTATCGCGACCGTCGAGGGTAATATCGACGATATCCGTCATAACTTGGGTGAGCAGGGGGTGAGTATCCGTGATTAGTGATGAGGAAAAAGATCAGGTACGCGCGGCGTCGGACCTGGTTGCCATCGTGCAGGAAACGGTTGAGCTCAAGCCCCGCGGCCATGAGTTTTGGGGCTGCTGCCCGTTTCATGGCGAAAAGACCCCATCGTTTCACATTATCCCTGCTACGCAGGTGTGGCACTGCTTTGGCTGCGGCGAGGGCGGCGACGTCTTTACCTATATCATGAAGCGCGAGAACCTGAGTTTTCCCGAGTCGATCCGCTATTTGGCTGATCGTGCGGGCATTGAACTGCACGATACCGGTGCGCAGCGCGATCGCGGCACCAAGCGCGCCCGCATCTATGACCTGTGCGCCGAGACGGCCCAGTTCTACCACACCATGCTTATGCGCGGTAAGGACAGCCGTCCGCGCGAGTACTTTGCCAGCCGCGGTATGGGTGGCGATGTCTGCCGACGCTACTGCCTGGGCTTTGCGCCGGGTCGCAACGCGCTGGTTTCGCATCTGTCGCAGGCGGGCTTTACCCCGCAGGAGATGATTGACGCCAACGTGGCAGTGAGCCGTGGACGCGGACAGCTTGCCGACCGTTTTTACGACCGCGTGATGTTTCCCATCTTTGATGAGCAGGGTCACAATATCGCCTTTGGCGGGCGTACCATGGGCGATGGTCAGCCTAAGTACCTCAACACCGCCGAGACGAGCGTGTTTCATAAAAAGCGAAACCTCTACGGCTTTAACTGGGCCAAGGAGTTTATCGTTGCGCAGGATACCGCCATCGTGGTGGAGGGGTATACCGACTGCATCGCCTGCTGGGAGGCGGGGATCAAAAACGTCGTCGCCACGCTGGGCACGGCGCTGACGGAACATCACGTTAAGACACTCACCCGTTTTGCCAAGCGCATTGTATATATGTTCGATGGCGACGCCGCCGGTCAAAAGGCCGCTCGCCGCGCGATTCAGTTTATCGAGCAGGATTCGATGGACCTGCGCTGCGTGGTGCTGCCCGACGGCAACGACCCCATGGAGTTCATCACGGCGCATGGCGGCGAGGCACTTCAGGCGCGCATCGATGCCGCCGAGCCCCTCATGGACTTTGTCTACCGTTCGCTGCAGGAGTCGAGCGACATTACCACGCCGGGCGGTCGTGCTAAGGCGCTCGAGGACGCGCTGACGCTCATCTATCCGCTGCGCGACAGCTATATGATCGACACGTACTTTATCCAGATTGCCGATCTGTTGGGTTTGGATCTGGAGACGGTGCGCGCGAGCTCGGGTCGTGTGTTTCGCGATGTCGCCAAGCGCGAGGATGCGGAACGACGTCGTGAGCAGAACTATGAGCGCCAGCGGGCACAGACTGAGCGGTCCGGTAGCGCGGGCGGTCGGGCGTCGGGTTCTCGCGATGCCGGTCGCGGTGCTTGGGCATCGGGCGCGACGCCGCCGGTGTCCGCGCCGGTCGAAGAAGAGCCGTACGACTACGTCCCGCTCGATGCCTACGGCGCCGCGCCCGTGGAGGTGGTCGACGACCTGCCGCCGATCGATGTGCCTGATGGTATGGGCGCTGTGCCTGTGGCTGACGGTTCGGGCGCACCGGCTGCGGCGGCGCCGATGGTTCTTACCGATCTTGAACGCAAGTCCTTGGCAGGGGAGCGCGAGCTGTTGACGATGCTCACGAGCTACCCCGACCTGTTCCGCACGTATGCCGACCGCATCTGCTCCATCGAGTGGGTTGACCCGCGTCACGAGTCCATTGCATGGGCCGTTCTGGCAACGCCGCCGGGAACCGATCCTGCAGCCTGCATGGATGCGGCGCGCTCAGTGTGTCCCGATGCGGCAACGCTTGTGAGTGCCGGGCGCATCTCCGCGACGAGCAAGCACCCCACCGAGACGAACATCGTGTTTATGCTTGATACGCTTGAGCTCTACACCATCAAGCGTCGCATGCGTGCCGCACAGGCCAAGCTGCGCCAGGACCGTTCACTCGATGATGAGGCCCGTCGCGCGCTAACCATGCAGGCCGCGCAGGATTCGCAGCGTCAGCGCGAACTGCAAAAGTCAATCGGCGGCGTGGCGGACCCGTTCCGTTTGATTGGCCTGGAGGCCGCAGGCACCGAACAAGCCTAGATGTTGTGGTCAACCAGCGTATTCTCGCCTATATCCAGCCCTCTTTTTGGGTATAGACGTCAATGTGTGTGCTAAAGTAATGAGTCCTGTGGACTATGAAGGGAGAATCTGTGCCAAAAAAGACTGAGAGCACGGGTACTGGGCTGGAATCCTACGTTGCAAAGCTCATGGGCAACGGCTCAAACAGGACTTCGGTAACCGAGGACGAGATTCAGGTCGCCCTGAAGGATATCGATGTTTCTGACGAGCAGCTCACCGCGGTGTATTCCGCGCTGCGCAACAGCGGCATCCAGATTATCTCCGCGAGCGGTAACGACGACGCCCCCATGGACGTCGACGATGACGATAACGATACCGATACCGACGATTTCGATGACGACGACGAGCACGATTCCGGCTCGCTCGACGATCACGAGCTCAAGATGGCCCGTCAGGCCGACGCCGAGATGGGTTCTTCCAAGAGCAAGAAGAAGCGCACCGTGCGCACGTCCCGTTCACGCTCCCGCGTGCGCGGCATCGATGCCTCCACGGTGATGCTGACCGGCGACCCGGTCCGTATGTACCTCAAGGAGATCGGCAAGGTCGACCTGCTGACCGCCTCCGAAGAGGTCGATCTGGCCATGAAGATTGAGGCCGGTCTTGAGGCCACCGAGAAGCTCGAGGCTGCCGAGGCAGGCGAGCTCGAGCTCACGCGTACCGAAATGCGTCGTCTTACGCGCATTGAGAACGTGGGTCTCGAAGCCAAGCAGGCACTCATCAGCGCAAACCTGCGTCTGGTCGTCTCCATCGCCAAGCGCTATGTCGGTCGCGGCATGCTGTTCCTGGACCTTATTCAGGAGGGCAACCTCGGTCTGATCCGCGCCGTCGAGAAGTTCGACTACCAGAAGGGCTTTAAGTTCTCCACGTACGCCACGTGGTGGATCCGTCAGGCCATTACGCGCGCTATCGCCGACCAGGCCCGTACCATCCGTATTCCCGTGCACATGGTCGAGACCATCAACAAGCTCGTCCGTGTGCAGCGCCAGCTCCTTCAGGACCTGGGTCGCGACCCGACCCCCGAGGAGATCGGTGCCGAGATGGACATGAGCGCCGACCGCGTTCGCGAGATCCAGAAGATCTCGCAGGAGCCCGTGTCGCTCGAGACCCCCATCGGCGAGGAAGAGGATTCCCAGCTGGGCGATTTCATCGAGGACTCCCAGGCTATCGTTCCGCCCGATGCGGCCAGCTTCTCCATGCTGCAGGAGCAGCTCACCCAGGTGCTCGATTCGCTTGCCGATCGTGAGCGCAAGGTTATCGAGCTGCGCTTTGGCCTTGTCGACGGACATCCCCGTACGCTCGAGGAGGTCGGCCGCGAGTTTGGCGTCACGCGCGAGCGCATCCGCCAGATCGAGTCCAAGACTCTGGCCAAGCTTCGCCACCCGAGCCGCTCGAGCAAGCTCAAGGACTATATCGAAAGCTAGTCAAGCAAGAGGCGCCCTCAAGCACATCCGCTTGAGGGCGCTTTCATGTAGTCGTTGGGGACGTTCTTGAATGACTGGTCGTTTAAGAACGTCCCCAATGACTAGGTCGGAAAATTTCTTAAAAAAGTTCTTGCCCTGAGCTGATTCGTCCGTATAATAAACTTCGTTGCTTGAGAGCACGCACCTATTCCTCGGTAGCTCAATGGTAGAGCACGCGGCTGTTAACCGCGCTGTTGTAGGTTCGAGTCCTACCCGGGGAGCCAGGTTGTAAAACCCGTCGCTTATGCGGCGGGTTTTTTCATGCCGCGATCGCTGTTCGCGAACGTTACCGTATCAACATTTCGTGTCGAGGATGTAATCCCGAGGCCCGCCACCTCAACATGGCGCGGTCGTTGTAGAATATTCCAATGATTGCTCCCACGAGATGGTGCCGCGAGCACCAGATAAGGAGATTCTTGTGTCTGAGACCATTAACGGCAGCCTGAGCGTCTCGAACGACGTTATTGCCGATATTGCCGGTTATGCCGCGATGACGTGCTATGGCGTCGTCGGTATGGCCGAACAGCTCCAGGGCGCCGAGAGCGTGCGCCTGCTTGCCGGTCAGCGCCTCCGCAAGGGCGTGCTTGTCTCCGCCGACGAGAACGGCCTTACGGTCGATCTTCACGTCGTGCTCGAGAACGGCGTCAACATGAAGTCCGTCTGCCACAATCTTTCGAGCTCCGTTGCCTTTACCCTGCAGGAGATCGCCCAGATCGATCCCGCCAGCCTTAAGATCGGCATCCATATCGACGCGCTCAAGAGCCGTCTGAACTAGCATCCGAAAACGGAGATTCAAATACCCATGATTGCAAAGACCATTCGCACCTGTTTTCCGATCGCTGCGGCTGCCGTTTCCGACAAGGCCGAGGAGATCAACAAGCTCAACGTCTTCCCCGTACCCGACGGTGACACCGGCACCAACATGTCGCTCACGCTCACCTCGGTGACCAAGGAGCTTTCCGCCCTTCCCGCCGATGCCGACATGGAGGCCATCGCCGGCGCCATCACCCACGGCTCCCTGATGGGCGCCCGCGGTAACTCCGGCGTCATCACCTCGCAGATTCTGCGCGGCGTGGCCGAGGGCCTTGTCTCTGCCGATGAGCCCATTACGTCCGCCAACATTGCCTTCGCCTTCCGTCGCGCCGTCAAGGTCGCCTTCCAGGCTGTCCGCAAGCCCATCGAGGGCACGATCCTCACGGTCCTGCGCGATGTCTCGACCAAGGCCGATGAGTGCGAGAAGAAGAAGTTCTCGGCTGAGGATGCGCTCGATGCCATCGTCGTTGAGGCGTACCAGTCCGTCGCCCGCACACCCGATCTGTTGCCCGTTCTGAAGGAGAACGGCGTGGTCGACTCCGGCGCCTTTGGCTTCGCCATCTTCCTTGAGAACTTTGTGGCTGCAGCACTTGGCCGCAGCACCGTTGTCGAGGATTTCTCCGCCACGTTTGATTCCGCTGGCTCTGCCCGCGACGCGGCCCTTGGTCGCGTTGAGATCGAGGCCAACGACGATTGGGAGGGCTCGGAGTTCCGCTACTGCAACGAGTTCCTGTTTAAGGCCGACGCCCCGTTTGACGAGGACGAGTGCCTTAAGTTCCTGGGTTCCATGGGCGACTGCGAGCTACTCGTGGGCGCCTATCCCGACTACAAGATCCATGTGCACTCCAACACCCCCAACCTGGTGCTCGAGCACATGCTGCAGCTCGGTCAGATCTATGAGGTCTTTATCCACAACATGGAGATGGAGGCCCACGACCGTACCGCCAAGATCCACGAGGATCAGGAAAAGGCCGCCGAGCCCGCCAAGGCGCTGGGCTTTGTCGCCGTTGCCGCCGGTTCCGGCGAGGCCGACATCCTCAAGTCCCTCGGCGTCGACGTGATCGTGTCCGGTGGCCAGACTATGAATCCCTCGACCGCCGACCTGCTGGGCGCGGTGGACCAGGTCAACGCGACCTCGGTCATCATCTTGCCCAACAACGGCAACATCCGCATGGCCGCTGAGGCTGCTGCCTCAGCCTGCACCGACAAGAAGGTCGCCGTCGTTCCCACCAAGACCGTCCCGCAGGCCTTCTCCGCGCTGTTCGCGGTCCTGCCCGATTCCGAGCTCGAGGATGCCGTCGCCGCCATGGTCGACGCCATCAGTGAGGTCCGCGATGGCGAGGTCACCCGCGCCGTGCGCGACTCCAGTGCCTCTGACGGTTCTCCGATACACTCCGGTGACGTCATGGGTATCATCGCCGGCTCCATCGACGTGGTCGGCTCCGACGTGAAGCAGGTCACGCTCGACTGCATCAACCGCATGCAGGAGGAAGAGGAGGGCGACGCGCTGACGATTCTGGCCGGCGAGGAACTGTCCGATGAGGCCTTCCAGGAGATCGTTGACGCTATCGAGGAGGCTCAGCCCGATCTGGAGATTGACGCCCATCGTGGCGAGCAGCCGCTCTATCCCGTGATCTTCTCGATCGAGTAGGCAACTGCCCATGTCCGAGCTGTGCTCCGTGCCGCGCGTCTCGGAGCGCTTTGCCCAGAGCAATGCGCTCGACGAGGATATCGCGCGACTCAAATATGTTTCGGGTAAACGTGAGGAGGCCCTTCGCCGTCTGGGAATTCGGACGGTGGGGGACCTCCTTCTCCATATCCCTCATCGATACCTCGACTTTACCCGTTCGTGGTCCATCGAGATGGCGCCCATCGGTACCGTGTGCACCATCATCGCCACGGTCGACCGTATCGTCCAAAAGCAGCCGCGTCCGCGCATGCAGGTGACTGAGGTCTCACTTGTTGACGAGACGGGCGTTCTGCAGGTCGCCTTTTTCCGCCAGCCCTGGATTGCCCAGCAGCTTAAGCAGGGCGACCGCCTGGCCGTGATGGGCAAGGTCGAGTTTGCCTACGGCTTTAAGCAGATGGCCTCGCCCCACTTTGAAAAGCTCGAGGACGGGCGCGCCGCAGGCACCATTCTGCCGGTCCATTACGTGAGCGATGGCGTGAGCCAGGCGTGGATGCGCCGCATCGTAAGCGGCGCGCTCGAGGTCGTCGGCAATCCGTTCGATCCGATTCCCGCGCCGCTGCGCGCAAAGCGGAAGCTCATGAGCAATGCCCGCGCGCTGCGCTCAATCCATTTTCCATCGAGTATGGCCGAGCGCGATATCGCGCGCGCACGGCTTGCCTACGAGGAGTGCCTCTACCTGCAGCTGGCGCTGCGCCTGCGCAACGACGGCGGCCTGGTCGATGTGGTGCCCTATGCCCACACCGCGGGCGAGCACCTGGCCGTGCTCAAGCAAGCCCTGCCGTTTTCGCTGAGCGACGAGCAGGAGGCCGCGTTCCAAGATATCCTGCGCGATATGTGCGATGGCGGGCGCGTGATGAACCGTCTGCTGCTGGGCGATGTCGGTACCGGTAAGACCGCCGTTGCCGCCTGCGCGCTGGCTGTGGCTGCCGATAGCGGCACGCAGGCCTGCGTTATGGCGCCCACGGGCGTGCTGGCGCGCCAATATGCCGATAAGACCGGCCCTCTGCTCTCCCAGGCCGGCATGTCCTGGGCACTTCTGACGGGTGCCACGCCGGCCGCAGAGCGCGAGCGCATCCATGCACAGCTGGAATCGGGCGAGCTTAACGTGCTCTTTGGCACCCACGCGGTTCTTTCGGATAACGTTGCGTTCAAGCATCTGTCGCTCGTGGTCATCGATGAACAGCACCGGTTTGGCGTCGGCCAACGCAACGCCCTGCGCGCGAAGGGACCGGGTGCCGATCTGCTCGTTATGACGGCGACGCCCATCCCGCGTACGCTGGCGCTTTCGGTCTACGGCGATCTGGACACGAGCATCATTCGCCATCGGCCCGTCCCTGGTGCTGGCGTGACGACACGCGTGCTCACCGAGTCGAGCCGTGACCTCGCCTATGGCGCCATCCGCGAGGCGCATGAAAAGGGTCAGCAGGCCTACGTGATTTGTCCGCTCGTGGAGCCGAGTGACTCGGCCGATGAGCTGGAAGACGTGCCCGGTATCGCCCGCGACGACGAGGGCCGCGTGACGGTCCCCGTGCCACTGCACGATACGGCAACCGAGCTCGACCGCCTGCGTCTGGCGTTGCCGGGTCTTGCCATCGAGCGCCTTCACGGCCGTATGCCAGCGGGGGAGAAGGATCGGGTCATCGATGCCTTCAAGCGTGGCGAGATCGACGTGCTCGTCTCGACTACGGTGGTCGAGGTGGGCGTCGACGTGCCTAACGCCACCGTTATGGTCATCGAGAACGGTGAGCGCTTTGGCTTGGCGGCCTTGCACCAGCTGCGCGGTCGCGTGGGCCGCGGCAGCGTGTCGGGCACCTGCCTGGTTATGACGCACTCCAAGGGCAACGGCGGCGCATCGGCGGCGCAAGACCGTCTCCAGTCGCTCGAAAAGACCTCGGACGGCTTTACGCTCGCCCAAATGGACCTGCGTTTGCGCCACGAGGGCGAAATCCTGGGGTACCGCCAGCATGGTGGTGTGACCCTGCGCTTTGTCGACCTGGATGCCGACGAGGAGCTGATCGAGTGGGCCCATTTGGACGCGGTCGAGCTCTTGCGGTATGCTTGCACCCTTGACTCCGTGGCGACGCGCCCTCTGCGCGATGCGGTCGCCATGCGATATCGACACATTTTTAAGGAGGTCAGCGGAGGATGAGAATCATCGGCGGCGAATGGCGCGGTCGTAAGATCGAGGAGCCCCGTGGTCGCGATGTCACCCGCCCCACGACTGATCGCGTACGCGAGGCGTGCGCATCTATGGTCATGTCGGCATTCGACTTCGATCTGGACGAGGTCCGTGTGCTGGACGCCTTTGGCGGCTCCGGCGCCTTAGGGTTAGAGATGCTCTCTCGTGGGGCCCGCTCGCTCACGACGTTTGAGATCGATCGCAACGCCGCGCGGCTCATTACCAAGAATATCGAGTCGCTCTGCCGTGACCGTTCACGTTGGCGTGTGGTCACGGGCGACATGCTGGCGAGTGCCTCGCGCGGTCGTGTGCCGGGCGGCCCCTTTGATCTGGTCCTGCTCGACCCGCCCTATGCTTTTGGTGCCGAGCCGGTCGAGGAACTGCTGCGGAATCTGGCCCAGCAGGGTCTGCTTGCGTCTGGCGCTTACGCCCTGTTTGAGCATGCCGCCGCCGATGCGGGCGCGCATCCGGCAGACTTTGAGACTGTACGTGAGAAGCGCTACGGCATTACCTCGGTCGACCTGCTCCGTTGGGTCGGCGATAGCAAGGACGGCGGCACTGATGCTAACGAAAATGACGAGGCAGTATCCCCGGAGGACGCCCATGAGTGACACTATTAATCGCGTGATCGTCCCGGGCACCTTCGATCCCATCACGTTTGGCCATATCGATGTGATCCGCCGCGCCCGCCGCATCTTTCCCAGTGTGATCGTCGCTGTTGCAGAGTCGCAGGGTAAAAACGGTGTGGGCACCACGTTTATGCTCGATGAGCGCGTGGCGCTGGCCCGCGAGGCGCTCGGTGATATCGACGGCGTCGAAGTCCTGCCCTTTACCGGCCTCTTGGTCGACTTCGCTCGTGAGCAGGGGGCGGGGGCCGTGGTCAAGGGCCTGCGCGCCATGACCGACTTTGAGTATGAGCTGCAGCAGGCCGACCTCAATTATCGCTTGGATAGCGAGCTGGAGTCCATCTTTGTCATGAGTGCTCCGCAGTACGGTTACATCTCGAGCTCGGTCGTTCGCCAGATCGCCTCGCTCGGCAGCGATGTATCGACGTTTGTGCCGCCCAACGTGGTCGAAGCGCTCAGACATCGCTTTTCGTGACGTTTTTTATTGCCTGGTGGCATGTGGTAAACTAGCACGATGATATGTTACCTATGAAAGGAGACCGGATGCCGGGCGAGAATTTTCCTGGCGATAGGATCGTCAGCTTGGTCGATGAGCTCGAAGGGCTGATCGAGGAAGCCAAGCCGCCTTTCGGCAAGAACGCTCAGTTCAAGGTCATCGACGCCGACGTGTTCTTCAACATCCTCGATGAGATCCGCATGAGCTATCCCGAGGAATGGCAGAAGTCCCGCCGTATCCTCAAAGAGCGCGAGGAGCTTATGGCTTCCGCCGCCGCTCAGGCCGATTCCATCATCGCCGATGCTCAGCAGCAGGCCCTCACCATTGCCGGTGAGCAGGAGATTGTCCGCCTTGCGCAGCAGCAGGCCGACGACATCCGCGATCGTGCCCAGCAGTACGAGCGCGAGACGCGTTATGCTGCCGAGGACTACGCAGAGCAGGTCTTTACGCACCTGGAGGAGAACCTCAAGAGCCTGACCGGCACCGTTACCCGTTGCCGTCAGCAGCTCAACGAGGGTGCCGCCCAGCAGAATGGTCAGTGGTAATGGCTGAGTTCCCGAGCGTTACCGTCGATCTTTCCGAGCAGCTCGAGTTTCCTGGAGATTCGTTTCCGCTGACCGGTAAGGTCGATGTCGCCACCTACACGGTGGGCGAGAAGGAGTACCAGCTACAGGACGGCATCGACTACGACGTTGTCTTTACCAATGCCGGTACCGGTGTCTTGCTCACGGGCATGGTCCGCGCGCACGCCACCGGTGAGTGCGACCGTTGCCTGGAGCCCGCCTCGTTTGATATCGCCGGAGAGATCGAGGAGTTCTACCTCTTTGAGGAGCCCGAGGATCCCGAGGCCTACGAGGACGGCTACGAGCTCCTGGGTGAGGACCGCATCGTCGATCTGGGTGAGCCCATCAATGACGCGGTCGTTATGGACACGCCGTTTGTGGTGCTCTGCAAGCCCGATTGCCGTGGTCTGTGCCCCACCTGCGGTTGCAATCTCAACGTCGAGCAATGCGATTGCGCCGCCCAGGCAGAGGCAGAATGGGCCGCTGCCACGGAAAATCCATTTGCAGCATTGAAGAATCTCAAGCTCGATGAGTAAAACTGTGGTAGTATCGCTACTTGCGCGTAATCGCCACACTGGATAGTTCATAAGGAAGGTCACTATGCCCGTACCTAAACAAAAGCAGGGTCGTATCCGCACTCACACCCGTCGTTCCGCCAACATGAAGATCTCGGCTGCGGCTCAGTCCACGTGCCCCCGTTGCGGCGCTGTCAAGCTTCCGCACCACGTGTGCCCCAGCTGCGGTTTCTACAAGGACCGCGAGGTTATCGTTACCGAGTAACGGTATACTCTGGATGCGATGCCGTTCCAAATGGAACCACAATGGCCGGCTCAGTGAGTCGGCCATTTTTGTATAAGGAGCATGTATATGAGTAACGTTCGCGTTTGTGTAGACGTTGTGGGCGGAGACGAGAAACCTCAGGTTGTTCTCGATGGTATCGAGGCTGCGCTTGCCGCCGATCCCGATATCGAGGTCTTGGCAGCTGGCCCCGCCGAAATCGTCAATCCCTTTGCAGCTTCCCATGCACGTGTTGAGGCCCTTGAGGCACCTGACGTTATCGCCATGGATGACGATCCCATTCGCGCCGTGATGACCAAGCGTAAGTCGTCGATCGTGCTTTCTTGCCGCGCCATTAAGAAGGGCAACGCGGATGCGTTCTTCTCCGCCGGCTCGACCGGTGCCATGACCGCTGCCGCCACCGCCTATGTGACGCCGTTTAGATATATGGCCGAAGGCAAGAAGCAGCCGGTGCGTCCCTGTCTGACCAATGCGCTGCCCAATCGCGCCGGCGGTCTGACGGTGCTGTGCGATATGGGCGCCAACCCCGATGTCGAGGTCGATGACATGGTGCGTTTTGCCCAGATGGGTAGCGCCTATGCCCGCGTCGTCCTGGGCATCGAGCATCCCCACGTGGGCCTGCTTGCCAATGGCACCGAGGACGAGAAGGGTTCCAACTTTACCAAGGCCTGCTTCCCGGCCATGAAAGCCGCCGTTCCCGGCTTTGTGGGCAACTGCGAAGGCACCGACCTCACCTCGGGCAATTTCGATGTCGTCGTTGCCGATGGCATGTCGGGCAATATTGCGCTCAAGGCCACCGAGGGCGCTGCCAAGTTTTTGCTGCAGGAACTCAAGGGTGCCTTTATGGCCTCGCTCGGCACCAAGATCGCCGCGCTGCTCATCAAAAAGCAGATGCGCGAGATTAAGGCCAAGCTCTCTGGTGATGCCAAGGGCGGTGCGATTCTTTTGGGCCTGCGTGGCGTGGTCCTAATCGGCCATGGCGCCACCTCGGTCGAGGCTGTTAAAAACGGTACGCTCGCGGCGGCCGAAGCCGTGCGCGCGGGGCTGGTCGAGAACGTCGCCAACTCCATGGACGGCATCGTTTTGTAAGAGCGAGTTAGAGCGCTGTTATGTGCCTCGCGGCCTGCTTCGTGGGGTAGAATCAGAACCGTGTCTTGGTACCGCCCGGGCGGTACCATTCTTTTGGTATTCATGCACTATGAGAGGAAGCGCTATGGACCGCTCCGAAATCTTCGACAAGATCGCCGAGGTCGCTGCTGACGTTCTGGGCGTCGATGTTGCCGAAATTAGCGATGAGACCACCTTTGACGATCTCGATGCCAACTCGCTCGAGCGCCTGCAGCTGGTTACGGCTATCGAGGACGAGTTCAACCTCGAGATCGATGACGAGACTCTGCTCTCGCTCAACTCTGTCGCCGACGCCGTCGACGCGATCGAAAACGCCAGGGAGGCCTAGGTCTTGGCTTTGTCTGAACGACTTACGCGTGCCCAGGAAATCCTGGGCCATGAGTTCAATAATAAGGTGCTGCTGCGCGCGGCGCTTACGCATCCCTCGGCAGTCGAGGGCCAGCCGGTTTCTGCCAGCTATGAGCGCCTTGAGTTCTTGGGCGATTCCATTTTGGGCGCCGTCGTCGCCCGTTCGCTCTTTGAGTCCTATCCGGAGTTTGACGAGGGCAAGCTCACGCGCCTGAAGGTGTCGCTTGTCTCGGGCGCCACGCTGTCCGAGGTTTCTCACGAGTTGGGCATCGACGACATCATCATCTTTGGTGCCTCCGAGACCGGTACCGGTGCGCGCGGCCTGCATTCGGCGCTCGAGAACGTCTACGAGTCGCTCGTGGGCGCGCTGTACCTGGACGCCGGCTGGGATGCCGCAGCGGAGTTTATCCACCGTACGCTTAAGCCGCATTTGGCTTCCGAGCGTGCCGAGCACCCCGCGAACCCCAAATCGTTCTTGCAGGAGTGCGTGCAAGCCGACGGTCACGAACCCCCGGCGTATAAGCTCGTTGGCTCCGAGGGCCCGGCGCATGCGCCCACCTTTACCGCCGTGGTGTTGATCGATGGTATTCGCCAGGGTCGCGGCTCCGGCTCCTCAAAGAAGGAAGCCGAGGGAGCCGCTGCACTCGAGGCACTTGACCGCATGGGCTACACCACCAACGGCGTGATTCTCAATAAGAAGCACGTGTAAGCGAGGAACCGTGTATCTCAAGTCCCTCACGCTCAAAGGGTTCAAGTCGTTTGCCGACCGCGCCCATATGACGTTTGAGCCGGGCCTGACCGTCATCGTCGGTCCCAACGGCTCGGGAAAATCGAACATCTCTGACTCCATCCTGTGGGTTCTGGGCGAGCAGAGCGCCAAGCAGCTGCGCGGCCAGGCCATGGAGGATGTCATCTTCTCGGGCTCGTCGGCTCGCAAGCCGGTGGGTGTCGCCGAGGTCACGCTGGTGCTCGATAACTCGGACCATATGCTGCCCGTCGATTTTGACGAGGTTGCCATCACCCGTCGTATGTATCGCTCGGGCGAAAGCGAGTACCTTATCAACTCGAGTCCGTGCCGCCTGATGGACATTCAGGACATCCTGCACGATTCGGGCCTGGGCAAGGATACGCATTCCATCATCAGCCAGGGCAAGCTCGACGCCATTTTGCAGAGCCGCCCCGAGGAGCGTCGCGCCCTCATCGAGGAGGCCGCCGGCATCTCCAAGCACAAGCGCCGCAAGGAGCGCGCGCTCAAAAAGATTAAGTCGATGGACGAGCACCTGACGCGTGCCCGCGACATCAATAAGGAAATCGCCCGTCAGCTGCGACCGCTGGAGCGTCAGGTCGATCGCGCACGCAAGTACAAAGAGCTGTCCTCTCGCGCGAACGAGCTTACGCAGATGCTGGCCGTCGACGAGCTGCGTTCGCTGCAGTCGCAGTGGAACGATCTGGAGAGCCGCTCCAAGGAAGGTGCCGCCGAGCTGGAGCTTGCGCAGTACCGCATGGGCGAAAAGGAGCGCGAGCTCGAGAAGCTCCAGGTTATGCTCGAGGAAAAAGGCTTGTTTGTGGGCGACCTGGGCGAGCAGCGCCGCCATATGCAAGATGTGGTCGGCCGCATTAACTCCGACATGCGCCTGCTCGAGGAAAAGGGTCACAACATGGTGTCGCGCCTGTCTGATATGCGCGGGCAGATTTCGAGCTCCGAGCATCAGCGTCGTCGCGTGGTCGAGGAGCTTGAGGACGCGCGTGCGCAGCTTGAGGAAGTGACCGGTGCGCATATGCAGGCCCAGGAGGACGTTGACGCCGCTGGTCCTGCCGCCGCTGAGCTCCACGAGCGGCGCGTGGCGCTCGACAATCAGATTTCGCAGCTTACGCGTGAGCAACGCGATGTGCGGCGCGTGGCCGACAACGCCGCGCTCGAGCTCGCCAAGGTGAAGGACTCGCTGAGCAATGCCGAGGTCGAGGACAACATGTATGCCTCGCGCCTGGAGCAGATCGACGAGCAGCTCGAGGAGGTCATGGCTTCGCTCGAGAGCCGTCGCGACCGCGCCGAGGAGCTTGAGGGCGCTCTTGAGGAAGCGCGCCAGGCTCAGGTCGATGCGCGTGAGGCCACCGAGACGGCACGCGCGGCCCTGAAGGACCTGCGTGCCCGTGAGAGCGAGGCACGCAACAAGTTATCCGAGGTGCGCTCGGAGCTTGCCAGCCAAAAGAAACTCGATGCCCGCATGGCCGACAGCTCGCCGCTCGTGAGCCGTCTGGTGGGTGCGCTGGGCGACGATGTCTTGGGTCGTCTGGGCGACGTGCTGGAGGCCCCGCGCGAGCTTGAGGGCCTGGTTGAGCAATTGCTCGCCGGCGATATCGATGCGCTGCTGTTTGATGACGCCGCCACGCTTGAGCGTGCCGGTCGTGCGGCTCTGGACCAAAAGAAGGCCTCGGGCGAGGCACTGCTGGTGGCGCGCGGCGTGAGCGGCTCTACCGCCGCTGAGGGCGCCTCCGGTACCCGTCTGGTTGATCGTCTGTCCGTGCGCGCAGGCTACGGTCCTGTCGTCGAGGCGCTGCTCGGCGGCTATTACGTCGTTGACGATCTTGCTGCCGCGCTGTCGGCGCCGGTCGTTGAAGGCGTGACTTACGTGACCCCCGATGGCGCCCGCGTCGCCTGCGGCGGCCTGGTGCGCGTGGGGCTTGATGCCGGCGAGGCTTTGGGTGCCTTGGAGCGCAAGCGCCGCATCCGTGAGCTCGAGGGCCTGGAACCCGATCTGGCTGCCATCTTTGAGCATGCTTCGGTCCAAGTCGTCGAGGCCAACGTTGCCGTCGAGGAGGCCCGTGCCGCCGAGGGCGATGCCGCCGGTGAGATCGCCCGTCTTGAGGGCGAGCGCCGCTCGCTGCTCTCCGAGATCGGCCGCTTGGAGCAAAGCGCCAACAATGCCGAGGTCGAGCGCGTGCGCATCTCCAAGCGCCGCGAGCAGGCTGCCGGGGCCGTTCGTGCCGCGCGCCCGCGCGTTGACGAGCTCACCCGTTCGCGTGACGAGGCGCGTGCACAGGCAAGCGACCTGGGTCTCCAGATTGCCGAGGCCAACGATGAGCTCGATCGCGTTCGCCGTGACGATTCCGAGGCCGCCGGTAAGCTCGCCGATGCCAAGGTGCGCCTGGCCCAGACGAGCGAGCGCCTGCGTTCGCTGAAGGGCCGCGTGCCCGACCTTGAGCATCGTCTTGAGGGCATCGACCGTCGTATCCGCGGAACACGCCAGGCTTCGCGCTCGCTCGAGCTGCTGCGCCTGCGCGTCGACCCCATGCACGAACGCTATTCTGCCCTGTTGGAACGCGCGTCGGATTGGGCAGCGCGCCTGCGTGACCAGGCCTCTCTGGAGGAGGCGGACTCCGCTTCGCTCAAGAAGACCATCGAGGATGCCAAGGCAGAGGTTGCCCGCGCTAAGGAGCGAGTCGATACCGCCTCCGCCGCGCAAAACGAGTTCAAGGTCGCGCGTGGCAAGCTCGAGGTGCAGGTCGAGGCTGCCATCAAGGCCATTACCGCCGATGGCACGACGGTGCTCGAGGAAGCGCTCATGCTTCCGGTGCCCACGGACCGCGATGCCGCCGAGCGCGAACTCAACCAGCTTGTGCGCCAGATCAACAACCTTGGTCCCGTTAACCAAGTTGCCATGGAGGAGTACGAGCAGCTCAAGCGCCGCGCCGACTACATCGAGGAGCAGCTGGCCGATCTGGAGAGCGCGCGCAAGGCGCTCACCAAGATCACGGTGGCCATTGATCGCAAGATGCGGAAGGCCTTCCTGGTGACGTTTGAGAAGGTCGACGCGAACTTCCGCGAGATCTTCGCTATGCTCTTCCCGGGCGGCCAGGCTCATCTGGAGATGACCGATCCCGAGCATCCTGCCGAGACGGGTATCGAGGTCGTGGCGCAGCCGCGCGGCAAGCGCATCACCAAGATGATGCTCATGTCGGGCGGCGAGAAGAGTCTGACGGCGCTCGCCCTGCTTTTTGCCGTGTACCGCACACGTACGGTTCCGTTCTATGTGCTGGACGAGGTCGAGGCGGCGCTTGATGACGCTAACCTGTCCAAGCTCATCGGAGCCCTCGATGTGCTGCGTTCCGATACGCAGCTCTTGGTTATCTCGCATCAGCGCCGTACTATGGAGGACGCTGACGTCCTCTATGGCGTCTCGATGCAAGCCGACGGCGTCAGTCGCGTCGTCTCGCAAAAACTCGATCGCGAAACCGGAAAGGTCGTGAATGCATAATGGGATTCTTCGATGCTCTCTCGCGCGGACTTGAGCGCAGCCGCGAGGCCCTCAACGAGGTCTTCTACTTTGGCGGTGAGGTCGACGAGGATTTTTGGGAGGACCTGGAGGACACCCTCGTAATGGGTGACATGGGCGCCGAGGTCGCTATCAAGGTCTCCGATGACCTGCGCGATGCCGCGGCCAAGAAGAACCTCAAGACCGCTCCGCAGCTTCGCCGCGCCCTGGCCGAGCAGCTTGAGCAGCACTTTGTGCCCATCGAGCGAGATCCGTTCTCCGATACGCCGAGCTGCGTGCTGTTTGTGGGCATTAACGGTGCCGGCAAGACCACGACGGTCGGTAAGATCGCGAGCGCCATGGCTGCCCGCGGCAAGAACGTGGTGATCGGTTCGGCCGACACCTTCCGCGCCGCCGCCATCGAGCAGCTCGATGTGTGGGGGCAGCGTGCCGGCGTACCGGTTATCAAGCGTGACCGCGGCTCCGATCCGGCGAGCGTGTGCTATGACGTGCTCGACGAGGCCGATAAGCGCGGCAGTGACCTGGTGCTCATCGATACCGCCGGCCGTCTGCACACGAGCCCTGAGCTCATGCGCGAGCTTGCCAAGGTGGTCAATGTGACCCGTAAGCGCGCCGCCAATATGGCCGCCGGTCCCATGCCGGTTTCGGTCGTGCTTGTGATCGACGCCGCGACGGGTCAAAACGGTCTGAACCAGGCGCTCGAGTTTAACGAGGCGCTGGGCCTGGACGGTATTATCATGACTAAGCTCGACGGCACGGCTAAGGGCGGTATCGCCATGGCCGTGGCCGAGAAACTCAAGCTCCCGATCCTGCGCGTGGGCGTGGGCGAGCAGGTCGATGACCTGCAGGAGTTCAATGCCAAAGATTTCTGCCGCGCCCTGGTGGGCGAGTCCAATTAAGGAGTGACTAGTGTTTGATTCCCTGAGCGATCGCCTCAACGACACATTTGACCGCCTGCGCGGCAAGGGCAAGCTGACCGAGGCCGATATTACTTCGGCCATGCGCGATATTCGCATGGCACTGCTCGAGGCCGACGTTAACTTTAAGGTCGTCAAGGAGTTCGTCGCCAAGACCAAGGAGCGCTGCATGACCGCTGAGGTCATGGAGTCGCTGTCGCCGGCGCAAAACGTCGTCAAGATCGTGCTCGACGAGCTCACCGAGATGCTTGGCTCAACCGAGAGCAAGCTCGTCTTTAGCAATCGCATTCCCAATGTCATCATGCTCGTGGGCCTGCAGGGCTCCGGTAAGACCACGGCGGCCGTAAAGCTGGCCTACCTGCTCAAGAAGCAGGGTCGCTCGCCGTTGCTCGCCGCGTGCGACGTCTACCGTCCCGCTGCTGCCGACCAGCTGGCCACGCTCGGTGGCGAGATCGGCGTACCGGTCTTCCGCGGCGACGGTGCGCACCCGGTCGATATCGCCAAGGGCGCCATCCAGGAGGCCGTCGACCACCTGCGCGACGTGGTCATCGTCGATACCGCCGGACGTCTTCAGATCGATGAGCAGATGATGCAGGAGGCCGTGGACATCAAGAAGGCCGTTAAGCCCGATCAGGTGCTGATGGTCGTCGATGCCATGACCGGCCAGGATATCGTCAACGTCGTCTCGACCTTTGCCGAGCGCACCGACTTTGACGGAGTGATCATCTCCAAGCTCGACGGCGATGCCCGTGGCGGCGGCGCGCTTTCCGTGCGCCAGGTGACCGGCAAGCCCATCAAGTTCGTGAGCATGGGCGAGAAGCCCGATTCGCTGGAGCCGTTCTATCCCGATCGTATGGCCAAGCGCATTCTGGGTATGGGCGACGTTGTCGGCATTATTGAGAAGGCCCAGGAGGCGGCCGACGCCGAGCAGCTCGAGGCTGCCGAGCGCATGCTGCGCGAGGGCTTCACCATGAATGACATGCTCGACCAGATGAAGGCCGTCAAGAAGATGGGCGGCATGAAGGGCATCCTGGGCATGCTCCCCGGCGGCCAGCGTGCGCTCAACCAGATGGGCGGCAACCTGGACGAGGGCATCTTCGACAAGAACGAGGCCATCATCATGTCGATGACCAAGGAGGAGCGCCTTCGCCCCTCCATCATCAACGGCCAGCGTCGCGCCCGCATTGCCAAGGGCGCCGGCGTGACCCCCACCGAGGTCAATAGCCTTATGAAGCAGTGGGGCGAGATGAACAAGATGATGGGCCGCATGCGCACGATGGCCAATCAGGCGCAGGCCGGCGGCAAGAAGGGCAAGAAGGGTAAGAAGGGCAAAAAGATGCGCATGCCCAATATTCCCGGTCTGGATGCCATGGGGCTGGGCGGCATGGGCGGCCTGGGAACGGGCGGCCCCAAGTCCGATATGGACCTGCTGCGCCAGATGGAAGCGCAGATGCGTAATAAGAAATAGAGCTCTAATTCCAGTTTGATATGGCAAAGGCCACTCGGAAGCTACCGGGTGGCCTTTGTTGTTGGCTTTGATTGTTGGGTTGCGTTCAGCGTCGCGCCCCGAGCTCGCGGTGTCGTGCCGTTAGTGGCAGCCACAGCCCTCGTGGCCCTCGTGCTCGTGATGGTCGTGGCAGCTGCAGGACTCGCCGTGTTCGTGGGCGTGGCCCTGTCTCTTATACACATCTCCGAGCCCACGAGACG
>UQMO01000015.1 GCA_900542125.1 uncultured Collinsella sp.
GCGCAACGCGTTGCGCTGAGTCCTGAGGCTGTTGCAATGAAAATGAGAATCAAGGGTTTAAACAAATAATCCAACCTTTTGCGAATTTAGCTATAATTCCACAATCCAAACAGGTATACTCCTTTCATGTCGTGTAGGAAATACGTAGACAAAAAGGAGGTTATGTGATGGTAAGTATTGTTCTTGCTAGCCACGGGGACTTGGCAGCTGGAATCAAGCAGACGGGCTCGATGGTCTTTGGCGATCAGCCGTCTGTTGCCGTGGTCTCGCTCGAGCCGAGCATGGGCCCCGACGATTTCCGCGCCAAGGTCGAGGAAGCAGTCGCTTCCTTCGAGGACCAGGAGCAGGTGCTCTTCCTCGTTGATCTGTGGGGCGGCACGCCGTTCAACCAGATCAGCGGGCTCATCGAGGGCCACGATTCCTGGGCTATCGTCACCGGTGTCAACCTGCCTATGCTCATCGAGGCATATTCGCAGCGCTTTGACGCAAAGAACACTGCACATGCGATCGCAAAACATCTCGTGACTGAGGCTAAGGCTGGCGTGCGCGTCAAGCCCGAGTCTCTGGAGCCCGAGGAGAAGAAGCCGGCTGCGGCCGCCGCTGCTCCTGCAGGCGCCATCCCTCCGGGAACGGTCATCGGCGACGGGCACATCAAGATTGCCCACGTCCGTATCGACACCCGTCTGCTTCATGGTCAGGTGGCCACCACGTGGACCAAGCAGATCAACCCCAACCGCATCATCGTGGTTTCCGACGGCGTTGCTCACGACGAGCTCCGCAAGACCATGATCGAGCAGGCTGCCCCTCCGGGAGTCCATGCCAACGTCGTGCCCATCAAGAAGATGGCCGAGGTCGTCAAGGACACGCGCTTTGGTGACACCAAGGCCATGCTGCTCTTCGAGAACCCGCAGGATCTGCTCAAGGCCATCGAGGCCGGCGTCGACATCAAGGAAGTCAACATCGGTTCCATGGCTCACTCCAAGGGCAAGGTCGTCGTCACCAACGCCGTCGCTATGGGCGATGACGACGTCAAGACTCTCGAGGCCCTCAAGGCCAAGGGCGTCAAGTTCGAGGTCCGCAAGGTTCCTTCGGATTCCTCCGAGGATCTCGACGCCATGTTGAAGAAAGCTAAGGCCGAACTGGCCGCTCAAGCATAGTAAAGGAGGGTCCGATACATGTCTGCAATCACTATTCTGCTTGTTGCGATTGTCGCGTTGCTTGCCGGTATGGAAGGCATTCTGGATGAGTTCCAGTTCCATCAGCCGCTCGTGGCATGCACGCTTATCGGTCTCGTAACCGGTCACCTTCAGGAGGGCATCCTCTTGGGCGGTTCGCTCCAGATGATGGCCCTTGGCTGGGCTAACGTTGGCGCCGCTGTCGCGCCTGACGCTGCTCTGGCCTCGGTCGCTTCTTCGATCATCATGGTGCTCGCCCTCAACGGTGGCGCCACCGATTCGGCAAAGGCCGTTACCGCCGCCATCGCCGTCGCCGTCCCGCTGTCGGTCGCTGGTCTGTTCCTGACCATGATCTGCCGTACCCTGGCTACCGCTATCGCTCACGCCATGGACGGTTGCGCCGAGAAGGGCGACTTCTCCGGCATCGAGCGCTGGCAGTACGCTGCTATCCTCATGCAGGGCCTTCGTATCGCCATCCCGGCAGTACTTCTGTGCATCATCCCGGCCGAGGCCGTTACCAACGCGCTTAACGCTATGCCCGACTGGCTGTCCGGCGGTATGGCTGTCGGCGGCGGCATGGTCGCTTCCGTCGGTTACGCCATGGTCATCAACATGATGGCCACCAAGGAGACCTGGCCGTTCTTCATCCTCGGCTTTGTCCTTGCTGCCATCCCTCAGCTCACGCTGATCGCCCTTGGCCTCATCGGCATCTCCCTTGCCCTCATCTACCTTGGCCTTAAGGATCTGGCCAAGCAGGGTGGCGGCATGGGCGGCGGCTCCGGTGACCCGCTCGGCGACATTCTGAACGATTACGAGTAGGAGGGGAGTGATACATATGGCAGAGAACAAGATTCAGCTCACCAAGGCTGACCGCAAGAAGGTTTGCTTCCGTCATCAGTTCCTTCAGGGCTCGTGGAACTACGAGCGTATGCAGAACGGCGGCTGGTGCTTCGCAATGATCCCTGCGATCAAGAAGCTCTACACCAGCAAGGATGACCAGATTGCCGCTCTTAAGCGCCACCTGGAGTTCTATAACACCCACCCCTATGTTTCCGCCCCCGTCATTGGCGTTACCCTCGCTCTCGAGGAGGAGCGCGCCAACGGTGCCCCGATTGACGACGTCGCCATTCAGGGCGTCAAGGTCGGTATGATGGGCCCGCTCGCCGGTGTCGGCGACCCCGCCTTCTGGTTCACCCTTCGCCCGATTCTGGGTGCTCTGGGCGCTTCCCTGGCCCTGTCCGGCAGCATCGCCGGTCCGCTGCTGTTCTTCTTCGCGTGGAACATCATCCGTTACGCCTTCCTGTGGTACACGCAGGAGTTTGGCTACAAGGTCGGCTCCTCCATCGCCAAGGACCTCTCCGGCGGTCTGATGGGCAAGGTCACCGAGGGTGCTTCCATCCTGGGTATGTTCATCATCGGCGCCCTGGTCGAGCGCTGGGTGTCCATCTCCTTCACCCCGGTCGTCTCCAAGGTCACGCAGTCTGCTGGCGCCTTTATCGACTGGGCTAACCTGCCCTCCGGTTCTGAGGGTGTCAAGGAAGCACTGACGATGTATAACTCCATCGGTGCTAACGCCCTTGATCAGGTGAAGGTCACCACGCTTCAGGCCAACCTCGATCAGCTCATCCCCGGCCTTGCCGCCGTGTGCCTGACCCTGCTGGTCTGCAAGCTCCTCAAGAAGAAGGTCAGCCCGATCGTCATCATCCTGGCTCTCTTCGCCATCGGCATCATCGGTCGCGTCTGCGGCTTCATGTAAGCACGTTTCGGCTTAAGACCGAGAATTGCTAGGCAAGGGCTTTTGAGCCATTGAAACGGACCGCACCCGGTGGGTACACTGGATGCGGTCCGATTGTTTTATTTGGAGGGCGAGGCGCGCATGGCGCAATCTCAGAACAGCACGGTCGATCTGGCAACGCCGGCAACCTGCCTGATGGGGCTTACCAGCCACGGTAACGTGATGGTGGGCAATAAGGCGTTCGAGTATTACAACGAGCGCAATCCCGAGGATTATATTCAAATCCCGTGGGACGAGGTCGACTATATTGCCGCCGAGGTTTTACGCGGCACCAAGAAGATCACGCGTTTTGCCATCTTCACCAAGGACAACGGTCACTTTACGTTTTCGACGCGCGACGACAAAGAGACGCTTCGTGCTGTCCGCAAGTACGTCGACGAGGATAAGCTCGTGCGTTCGCCCGACTTTATCGATGTGACGGCCAAGGGCGCCAAGAGCATCCCCTCCGTTATCAAAAACCTCTTCCACAAAGGTAACTAGTCGTTGGGTAGTCGTTGGGGAAATATCATCCCGGTTTGAGCGCCTATTCTGGGATGCAGTTTCCGGAACAGGCTCAATTGGAAAACCAGTTTCCTAGAGAGGCCCCATCCGGAAAGCCCGTCCCAGATTTCGTCTGGATAGTGGGACACGCTTTCCGGAAGGCTGTTCCACCGTAACTTCGAAGAGTGGCTATGCGCTGCATGGCAGTGGCGCAAATCTGCTACACTAGTACAACATGCCTCCGTAGCTCAGGGGATAGAGCACCGCTCTCCTAAAGCGGGTGTCGACGGTTCGAATCCGCCCGGGGGCACCAGAGGAATATCGAGCCCGGTACCGCTACGGTGCCGGGCTCTTCTGGTTCATATCATGTCAAAAACGAAGCGCCCGCTTGCTGGGGGAGCAAGCGGGCGCCTGTGAGCGAATATGTTTGCGGCGAGAGCCGTGATGAGCGGTGGGGTGGCGACTAGTTGGTCGTACCGGAATCGTCACCCGTGCCCGAGCCAGAGCCCGAACCCGAGCCAGAAAGTGCGACTGTTAGCGTGATCGTGCTGTCGGTGGACTGCTTGCCGGTGGGGGAGACGCCCGTAACGGTGGCATCCTCGTTACCGCTCACGGGATTGCCGTTCTGGTCACAGAAGCCGATGTTATAGAAACCGGCGTTGTTGAGCGCGGTAACGGCGGCGGAAATGCTCTTGCCGTACAGGTTGCCTGGGACGGTGGCCTTGCCGGACTTCTTGGCAATGACGACGGTAATCGTGGCGCCGGGCTTCTGCTTGCCGCTGGGGTTCCAGCTGATCACGGTGCCCTCGGTAACCGAGTCGTTCTCCTGGTAGCTCACGTCGACGCCAAAGCCTGCCATATCGAGGGCGTTGCGCGCCTGGGCCTCGGTCATGTCGGTCAGGTCGGGGACGGACGTGGTATCCGGGCCGCTCGAGACCTTGTACGAGATGGTCGTGCCCTTCGCGACTTCCTTACCGGCTTCGGTGCCCTGCTCAAAGACCTGGCCCTCATCAGCCTCGTTGGCCTCCTCGGAGGCGTTGCCCTTCAGGCCAACGCTTGCCAGTGCGGCTTCTGCTTGGTCCTTGGTCAGGCCGACAAGTTTGGGAACCTCAACCTTTTCGGAGGGCTTGGGGCCCTTGGAGATTACCAGGTTCACCTTGGTGCCCTTGGTCTTCTTGGTGTTGCCGTTGGGCGTCTGCTCGGCGACCTTGCCCTCGTCGACATCGTCGTTGTAGCTTTGGTCGATGGTGCCGACCTCGAGGCCGGCTTCCTTGATCAGCTCGACGGCAGTCTGCTGGTCCTTGCCCAGCACATCGGGCACGGTGACCTGCTCGCCGCCAAAGAGTCCTGTGGCAAAGGCCACCACGATGCCGATGACGGCAACGGCTGCCACCACGGCGGCGATGATCTTGTTCTTGTTGGATTTGGGCTTTTCGACCTCGTAGGAGCCGGTGGAGCCCGAAACCGAGCTGCGGGCGGTATTTTGGCCGCTCACGCCCGAGACGGGACGCACCATGGCGCGCGTCTGATCGGAAAGCTCGCGAGTCTTGGTGGCGCCCAGCTCACCGGGGGCACCGATGATGCGCGTGGGCTCCGAGACGTTGACGGCACGGCCCGACAGGTAGCTGTTGAGCACCTGACGCAGCTCGTCGGCGGTCTGGAAGCGGTTTGCCGGGTCCTTCTCCATGCACTTGAGGATGATGCGCTCAAGGTCGGCGTCGACACCGGAGTTGATCTGGCTCGGCGGAATAGGCAGCTCGTTGACCTGCTTGAGTGCGACCGAGATAGCGTCGTCACCGTCAAAGGGGACGCGGCCGGTGGCGCACTCGTACATCACGACGCCCAGCGAGTAGATATCCGAGGTGGGGCCGAGGTCCTGACCACGGGTCTGCTCGGGGCTGACGTAGTGGGCGGTTCCCAGCACGTTGTTGTCTTGCGTGAGGTGGCTGTTCTTGGCGCGCGCGATGCCAAAGTCCATCACCTTGATGTTGCCGTCGGGCAGCACCATGATGTTCTGCGGCTTAATGTCGCGGTGGATGATCTCGTGCTTGTGGGCGACCGAAAGCGCGGAGCTGATCTGCGAGCCGATCTGGGCGACCTTCTTGGGGTCGAGGGCGCCGTGGCTCTTGATGCCGCTCTTAAGGTCGGTGCCGCGCAGGTACTCCATGACGATGTAATAGGTGTCGCCGTCCTTGCCCCAATCGTAGACGCCCACGATATAGGGGGAGGAGAGACCGGCTGCTGCCTGGGCCTCCTGCTTAAAGCGTGCGGCGAAGGTTGCGTCGCCAGCATACTGCGGCAGCATGATCTTGACGGCAACCGTGCGGTCGAGGACCTGGTCCTGTGCACGGTAGACGGTCGCCATGCCGCCTGTTCCCACCTTATCCTTGAGGAGGTATCTTCCCCCGAGGACCCTCTGTTCCATTCCTGCTCCTAACATAACTATTCGCTCAACGATGTGTGTAGTACCTACGATGTGGCCGCTGGGGCCGTGTGGCGCGTTGCCGCTAACTCTTCGGCCGCGGCGCGCCTCGGGTGTCCGATTCGATCATGGGCATCACGCTCCCTGTGCGGCAAGCGCCGCGGTCAGGACGATACCGGCAATCTTGGCGGCCTTGACGTCATGCTTGTCGAAATCCTCCAAGGCCACCGAGATGGCGACCGTGGGTGAATCGTAAGGTGCAAAGCCAACGAACATCGAGTTGACGTTGGTGCCGCCGATCTCGGCCGAGCCGGTCTTGCCGGCGACCTTGACGCCGGGGATCTGGGAATCGGTGCCGGTGCCGGACTGGACGACGGCAAGCATGGCCTGCTTGACCTGGTCGGCCGTGGCGGAGCTGACGGCCTGACCAAGCGAGTGGGACTGCGTGGTCTTGACCACGGTTCCGTCCGGGGCGAGTACCTGGGCTACAAAGTACGGGTCCATGACCACGCCGCTGTTAGCGATGGCGGCGGCAATCACGGCGTTTTGCATGACGGTGGTCTGCGGGCCGGGCGTGTGGTCCATGCCGACAGGCTGGCCGGCGCCGGCCCAGGCGGTCTCCCACTCGGTCATGAGCGACGGGTCGGCCATGATGGAGGCCGCGGAGGTCAGGTCCTGGCCGAGCTTTTGGCCGTAGCCAAAGGCGTTGGCAAACTGTACGAGCGTATTTGCGCCAACTTCGTTTGCCACCTGGCCAAAGACGACGTTGGAGGACACGGCAAAGGCCTGCTGCAGGCTGATGGTGCCGTAGCTCTCGTTGGCATAGTTGGTGACCGGTGCGTTGCCGATGTCCATGGAGCCGGGCGCCTGGTAGGTGCTGGTAAGGCTGGCGGTGCCGGTCTCGAGTGCCGCGGAAAGCGTAACGACCTTAAACGTTGAGCCCGGCGTGTACAGCGCGTCCATGGCGCGATTGTACATGGAGCCGTCCTCGCCGCCGCCCGTCTGCAGCAGGGCATCGATGTTGGTGTTGTCATAGGTGGGCGAGCTGGCACATGCGAGCACCGCGCCGGTACGCGGGTCGATGACCACTACAGCGCCCTTAAAGCCCTTGAGTGCCTGCTCGGCCGCCGTCTGGATGCGCGAGTCGATGGTGAGCTTGGCGGTGTTGCCCGGCTGGGTCTGGCCCGCGAGCGACGCGATGGCGTTGTTCCAGCTGGAGTAGTCCTTAGAACCGGTGAGCGTGTCGTTCATGACGCTCTCGATGGCGGTGGTGCCATACTGCTGACTCACGTAGCCAACCACGTGCGCTGCCAGGTTACCGTTGGGGTAGGAGCGTACGTAGGTGCCGTCCTCCTGCTGCAGCGACTCGGCCAGCGTCACGCCGTCGGACGTGATGATGGAGCCGCGCTGGATGTACTTGGAGCGGGCGATGGTGTGGTTGTTGGTCGGCATGTCCTGATAGTCCTTGGCCTTGATGACCTGGACATAGGTGAGGTTGCCGATAAGGATGGCGAACAGCGCCGTAAAGGCGAGCACCGCGCGGGTTAGACGGTTGGCGAGCGCCACGCGGCCGAGCACACCGGATTCAGGCGTGTCGAGCAGGCGACGACGCATGCGCGAGCCGACGGAATGGCTGCCGCTGCCGTAGGAAGACGAGGTGGCAAAGCGCGTGCCCGTCGGGGCGGCGGCCGATGCGACCTGATCATCGGTGATGGCGGCCATGGTGCCGGTGCCGGTAAGCTCGGCCTCGCGTCCGGTCGCCTCGTCACCGGCGCGCAGCAGGAGCGCGACGATGATAAAGCTTGCCAGCAGCGAGGAGCCGCCCTGGCTCATAAAGGGCAGAGTGACGCCGGTCAGCGGGATCAGGCGGGTGACGCCGCCCACGATCAAGAAGGCCTGGAAGCTGATGGCTGCCGTAAGACCGGTGGCGCTAAAGGCGGCGAGGTCGGATTTAGCGCGGGCAGCTGTGGTGAGGCCACGCACGGCAAAGAGCATAAACAGGATGAGCACGGCGCCGCCGCCCAAAAGGCCCATCTCCTCGCCAATGGCCGAGAAGATAAAGTCGGACTCGACGACAGGGATGTTGTTGGCCATGCCGTTGCCGATGCCAACACCGACCAGGCCGCCATCGCCAAGCGAGAAGAGCGACTGGACGATCTGGTAGCCCTGGCCCTGGGCGTCCTTAAACGGATCGACCCAAACCTGGAAACGCACCTGAACGTGCGACAGGAACTTGTAGGCGCCCACGGCTCCGACAGCTAAGAGCGCAAGGCCGATAACGACATACGAAAAGCGCCCCGTGGCAACGTAGAGCATCAGCAAGAAGATGGTGTAGAACAGCACGGCCGAACCCAGGTCGCGTTCGAAGACGACGACGAGCAGGCACACACCCCACACGGCAAACAGCGGCAGCAGCAGTCGCAGGCGAGGGATCTTAAAGCCCAGAATCTTGCGGTTGGAGATGGAGAGCAGCTCGCGGTTCTCGGCCAGGTAGCCGGCCAGGAACAGGACGATAAAGACCTTGGCGAACTCGCCGGGCTGGATGGTAAAGCCCGCGATGCGAATCCACAGCTTGGAGCCCGAGATCGTGGTGCCGATAAAGATAGGCAGCATCAGCAGAATGATGCCGATGATGCCAAAGGTGTACTTGTAGCGCATGACCACGTCGAGGTTTTTGACTAGTGCAAGCGTTCCCACCATGAGCGCCACCGAGACAAACAGGATGATGAGCTGTGAGATGGCGAGAGCGGGGGCGAGACGCGTCACGAACGTGATGCCGATGCCCGAAAGTATAAATACGATGGGCAGGATGGCGGGGTCGGCACCGGGCGCCAAGATGCGCACGGCAATGTGGGCCGCGGCAAAGGCGGCAAAGAGGCCGATCGGTACGGCGAGCGTCTCAAAGGAGATGGCAGCGCCCGCGGTGAGGACGTACATCGCATACAGCAGGATGACGGGGAACGCCGAGGCGATGAGCAAGAGCAGCTCGGTGTTGCGGCGACTCATAAGCGGCACTCCCTTTCTAATTCTTATCGGAGGCTTCGGCCTCGGCGGACTGTTCGGCGGTTTTCTCGGAATCTGATTCGGAGGTCGATCCCTGATTGGTGTTGTCGCGAATCGTTTGCGCGTCGATCACCTGGCGGGTCTGCTCCTCGTCGATCTGGTGGCGGTACTTGGATATCGTGTCCTGCGCATCGTCGACACTTGTTTGCGGAATGCCCGCCTTGAGGCGGTTTTGCGTGTCTTCGGGCAGGTCGGACAGCTTGATGCTGGTTTCGCTTTCGAGCCAGTGGAGCTTGAGTCCGAGTGGCTTGCCGGGCAGGCCGCGCCAGACGGCGACATTGCCCTGGTAGGTACCCAGGTAGTACGAGCCGGTGACACCCGTGTAGGCCCAGATGCCAGCTGCTAGCACAAAGACGAGGGCCAGGATGGCGGCGATAGTAACATTGCGGCGACGCACGCGTTGCGCCTCGCGCATAACGCCATCGTCAACCAGGTCAACGACTACTACGGTTACGTTGTCGTGGCCGCCGGCGGCAAGCGCCGCGTCCACTAGGTTGTCGACGCAGATTTGCGCGGTTGAGGACTGCGTGGCGATGTTCTCGATATCGCTATCGGGAATCATGCTCGAGAGGCCGTCGGAGCACAGGATCAGGCGGTCGCCTTCCTCGATATGCAGAGTGAAGTGGTCGGCATACATGGCGGGGTCCGAGCCCAGCGCGCGGGTGATGACCGAACGGTTGGGGTGGACGCGAGCCTCGTCTGCCGTGATCTCGCCGGCGTCCACGAGCTCCTCCACGTAGGAGTGGTCGCGGGTCACGCGGATGAGCGTGCCCTCGTGGAGCAGATAGGCGCGAGAGTCGCCCACGTGGGCGATGGCGAGCGTGTCGTTTTCGATGTAGGCGCAGGTGGCTGTGCAGCCCATGCCGGGCTTGCCCAGGCCGTTCAGGGCCGCCTCGATTACGGCGGCGTTGGCTGCCTCGACGGATGCGGCCAGGCGTGCTGCGTCGGCGGACTGTGGGGCCGTCTTGGCTATAGTCTCGACGGCGATAGAAGAGGCTACCTCGCCGGCGGCGTGACCACCCATGCCGTCGCATACGCAAAAGAGCGGCGACTGCACCAGGTAGGAATCCTCATTGTGCGGGCGCACACAGCCAACGTCGGAGCGGGCGCCCCACATGAGTTGCGTGGTGGTGCCGGCATCATAGGTCGAGTCGGTCTCGATGCGCTCCTCGGTTAGGGGTTCAAAGCTCATGGTCGAGCCGGGGTCTTTGAGTTTGGCCTCAACGGCGGCAACGTCGATTTCGGCTGTGTCACCGGGAGAGACGGTGTCGGTCTCGGCGTTTGATTCGGAATCGCCGGTGTCCGGGGAGTCGGGCTCCTCGGAAACGCGGGCGGTCGACTCGTCATCTTGCGGGCTGACGTCTATAGGCTCGGGCGCCGGCGCAGACGCGGGCGCAACCTCGGATACCGGGGCTATGGGAAACGCCGGCGCGGCGGGCTCGGGTGCCGCAAACACCGCAGCGCTCTCGTTGATTGCCGCGGCGACGGGCTCTGCAAAGTGAGCCGGCACCGGGGTTGCTTCGGGCGCTGTGGGCTGTTCCGCAGCATGTGCGCCGATGGGCGCCGCTACGGCATCCTCTTCGTCCTCGTTATCGGCGAGATCCGAAATATCATGCGTTACATGCGAAAGAGGCAGGGAGAACACAGTGTCCTCGGGTTCCACGGGTGCGGAGCCCGCCGGAGCGGCGTGGGCCGGCGCAGCTGTGGCGGCAGCCGGTGCCTCGGTCATAGTTGCGGACTTGTTCTCCTCGTCGATCATCGACGGTTCACCTTCATGACCACATCGCCAATCTGGACTTCGTCGCCCTCGCGCAGCGTCGCGGGCTCCACGAGCTGGCGGCCGTTGACGAGCGTGCCGTTAAGCGAGTTGAGGTCCTCGATGATGAGCGCCGGGCCCTGCAGCGAAAAGCGCGCATGCGAGGCCGAGACAAACGGCTCGTTGATGCAGATGTCCGAAGATGGCGAGCGGCCGACGATGACGGGGCCGAGCATGTCTACGTGGATGCCGCGGATGCCGCGCGGACCCTTGTCCACATCAATCGTCCAGATAGCCGAGTCACGGCGCTGCCCGCGCACGAGTCCCACGCCGGTCTTCATGACGGCGAACAGGAAGATATAGAGCAGGGCGACCAGGACGATGCGGCCTGCAAAAAGGACGATATCGATGTTCATAAGCGACTATCCCCTAAATTCAAAGGTGCTCAGGCCAAACGTCAGCAAATCGCCGTTGCGCAGCGGGCAGCGCGTAATGCGGCGGTTGTTGACGAGCGTGCCGTTGGTGGAATTGAGGTCCTCGATCGACCAATCCGAGCCCGTAAAGGTGAGCTGGGCGTGGCGGCGCGACACGTTGGGGTCGCGCAGGGCAATGTCGGAAACCGAGCGCTCGCGACCGATGGTCACCTGTGCGGAGGTGATGCTATGGCTCTCGCCGCTCACGACGTCGACGAGCTGGGCGAGCGGGCGCTGCGGGGCGCGAGTGCTCGCCATGTTGGAGGCGATGCCGGCTGCGGCACCTAGGCCCACGGCGGCACCGGTCGCGGCGGCTCCGCCCATGCCGGCAAGCGCGTCGCGCGAGACGGTCTGCGGCACCGGGATGGGTGCGGCGGCGGGGTCGGGGACGCTAGGCGCGAAGGGGTCTGCCACGGCAAGCGGGTCGGGAGCGGCGGCGCGAGGCGTCGGCTGCTGCTGGGGCATGGCGGCGGGGCGCTGCTGCTGCGGGGCGGCAAACTGCTGCTGGCCGGCGCGCGGGGCGCTGGCGGCACGGCTTGCCGCGGAGTTGTTCTGGCCCAGGCCGTTCTGATAGGCGCGCTCTTCTTCGTACAGGCGGCCGAGCGTGGGGGCATCGACGTTCTCGGCAAAGACCGAGAACTTGCCGGCGCGCAGCTGCGGATCGATCATAAAGCGCACGAGGGGCTCGCCGACAAAGACATAGCGGCGCTTTTCGGCCTGCGCCTTCACGAACTCGCGGACCTCGCGCGAAAGCTCGGGGTAGAACGGGGCGAGCATGGGATCGTCGTCGGCGGCGATAAGGATGGTATAGAGTGCCGGCGCCGTGTTGACGCCGTTGATCACCAGAGTCTGATCCTCCATGTCGCGAGCGGCCTGCTTGGCAAGCTTCTTAAAGGAGAACGGGGCACGGGTGGCACCGAAGATGCCGGCCACGTGGTCCTCGAAGATGTTCAGGAAGTTCACGAAAGATCACTCTCCGTATAGGTTCTTTGGTATCCGAGCAAATATAGGCATATCCCAACGATTATAGAGGATAGGATTCCCGCAACCGCCGCCTTGGCGATGACCGCGGCTGCAAGGCTGGCAATTTCCATATGGTGTGCAAGACAGGACGCCGCTGCGCAGCCGATGCCGGTGACAGCGATGGCGGCGATTGCGGCAAGGTTTGAGCCCTGATCGGCACGCTTGGCATGGACATTGAGCAGCGCAGATGACGCCGCGGCAGTTGCCGCGACCAGCACAAAGGCAGCCCAAAGGAGCGGGTCTCCCAGCGCTGCAGCAACGTTACCGAGCCCCAGCACGCCTCCGGCTGAAAGCGCGACCGTGGCCAGACGGGCAAAAAGCGCGCCCATGCCCGTTGCCGCGGCGGCGCTTGCCGGGCCGAGCCAAAATGACGCGACGCCGGCGGCGACCCCAGCTGCTAGGAAGGTATTGCCGGTCAGACAGCCAAGCGCGAGTGCACAGGTGAGTGCGGCGCTCGCGGCAGCCTCGGTGCGACCCCAGGCGATCCACCAACCGGACATGGCGGCGGCAAAGATCACCGCGACGGGCAACATCGACAGGATGCCCTGCGCCTGCATGGTGGCGTTGGCCATGAGCACCAAAAAGCCCACAGCCGAGATGGCCGAGCCAATCTGGGGGGCCAGGCCAGCCGCCGCTCCGATTGCGATAGCCGCAATGACCAGGCCGGGAAGCGCCGCGACCCCGGCCGTTTGCATCAGCAAAAAGCTAAAGGTGCCGCACGTTAGCGCCGAGATAATGCGCATGGTGTAGTCGCGCGCATGGCTCCAGCGCGTGCCCGCCCAGCCGAGTGCGGGGTCGACCTCGATGGCGTCGTCCTCGTAGTGCGACGGCTCGATACCGTCGAGCTCCTGCTCGTCATCCGAAAGCTCGCCAACCATTTGCTCCAGGCTGCGACGGCCCTCGCGCACGCTGCCCAGACCGGCAAGGAGCTGGTCGCAAAATGCCTCGATGCTGTTGGGGCGGTCCTGCGGCATGGGGGAGAGCGCGCTCATGAGCGCGGCCTCGGCTCCCGGGGGAAAGTGTGGTATCAGCTCGCTGGGATAGGTGGCGCCGCCGATGATGCGGTCGAGCGAGTCGGCGGGCGTGGCCGCCATAAAGGGAGCGCTGCCGCACAGGCCCTCATAGATTACACAGGCGAGGGCAAAGACATCGGCGCGCTCATCGACCGTGCCGGTCTCGATATCGAGCTGCTCGGGCGGCATGTAGCCGATGGTGCCGCCGCGCGAGCAGCCAAAGCCACCGGCGGACGACAGTCGCGCCATGCCAAAGTCGGTGAGCTTTACATTGCCCGAGTGGTCGATGAGCACGTTGGCGGGCTTAATGTCCAGGTGGAGTACGCCATTGCTATGGGCGAAGGTGAGCGCCTGGCCCAGGGCATCGGCAATGGCCGCGGCCTCGCCAAAGGTAAGTGAGTGGCCGTCCACGCGGTGCAAAAACTCGGCAAGCGACATGCCATCGACATACTCCATAACCAGGTAGGCATAGGCTGTGTCGTGCGTAAAGTCGATGACCTGCACGATGTTGGGATGTTGAAGCATGGCGGCAGTGTGCGCCTCGCGCAGGACATCCATGATGTCGCTGGCGGGCATGCCGGCACCGTTGATAAGGGGGATGCGCTTAATGGCGACGCGGCGGCGCAGGTGCGTGTCGCGGCAGATCTCGATGGAGCCAAAACCGCCGGTCGCAAGTGTCTCGAGCGGCTGGTACCGCTTGAGCAGCTCGCGAGAGCTGGTGCCCTCCAAAGGAACGTCCGGCGAGAACCGGGCGGTATGTTGCGAGAAAAGCGGCATGGCCAACCCTCGTGCGTTTAAAGTTCGTTTGCGAGTGGCGGGCGCGGAGCCGAGCCGTTCGCGGTGGCATAGATGCTGCTAGTGTAGCACGCTCGGGTGCATGGGGAGGATAGCGGGATGCGAGGCTGCCTGTCTGGCTTGGCCTTAGCGCTTCTTCTTGTTCTTCTTCTGCTTGCGCTGCCTGCCCTTGGCCTCCTGGGGCTTGTCGCTCTGCTTGGCCTCGGCGGCGGCCTTCTCGGCCTTCATTTTCTTCTTCTTGGTCTCGATGCGGAGTTTTTTGTTGATGCGCGCCTTAAGGAAGGGGCCGAACTGTTCGGCATCGCCACGGACGAAGGTGTCCTTGGGGATCGTCACGCCCTGGTCGGCGAACATGGCCACAAAGATGCGCTCGCCGTCGAGCACGTGGTCGAGCTTGTCAAACGGGAAGAACTGCGACTTGCCGCTCTTGCCCCAAACCATCAGGCCGTCTTCGTTGGCGGCGACGCGGCGATAGCGGCCACCCATGGACTCGTCGGCCTCGACGGCGTCGATAAAGTCGCGGGCGAGGGTGTGGTGCAGGTTTTTGCTCCACCAGGCCAAAAAGGCGCCGAATACGATCAGCACGACGCCAAACTTGATCCAGTTGCCGCCGGCCACCAGCATGCCGATGCCGATGAGCGCGGCAATCGCGGCGGCGACATACAGCGAGCCACGGCGCCTGGGCGAGGCGACCAGGCGCGCAAAGTCGGTGACCAGGTCGTTTTCGTACTGGTACTCGTTGAGGTACAGGATGCCGTCGTCGGCTGCGGCCTGCTCCTCGAGCGCGACCTCGACCTGGTCGGCTGCTTCGGAGGGAACGAGGTTGCTCTCTGCGTCTGCCATGCTCTTTGGACTCCTATCGCGGCGGGCTCGCCGTACGGGTTATTATGAATGCAGTATGCCGTGCGACCGCATGGCCGTCGCGGCAACAAGACTCAGTATACCCGGGGGAGCACCCATGGAATCGTTGTACCGAAAGTATCGCCCGCTCACCTTCGACTCCGTGGTGGGCCAGCAGCATATCGTCTCGACGCTCGAGCACGCCATCACCGAGGGGCGCCTGTCCCACGCGTACCTATTCTGCGGACCGCGCGGCACGGGCAAGACCACCATGGCGCGCATTCTGGCCAAGGCACTGCTGTGTCGCAATGCCGAGGCGGCGCGCGCCGAGGGTGCAAGCGGCTGCTTGCCCGACGGTACTTGCGAGGAGTGCGAGCTCATCGCCGAGGGCAACCACCCGGATGTCTACGAGCTCGATGCCGCAAGCCGTACCGGCGTGGACAACGTGCGCGAGGAGATCATCAACTCCGTCAACTTTGCCCCGGTGCGCGGCAAGTACAAGATCTATATCATCGACGAGGTCCACATGCTCACGACGGCGGCGTTCAACGCGCTGCTCAAGACGCTTGAGGAGCCGCCGGCGCACGTGATCTTTGTGCTGTGCACCACCGACCCGCAAAAGATTCTGGAGACCATCCTCTCGCGCTGCCAGCGTTTCGATTTCCATCGCATCGGCAACGAGGATATCGAGCATCGCCTGTCTTACGTGTGCGAGCAGGAGGGCTTCGATTACGACGACGAGGCACTCGCCATTGTGGCGCGCCATGCCAAGGGCGGTATGCGCGACGCGCTTTCCACGCTGGAGCAGCTGAGCGTCTTTGGCAACGGTTCTGTGCATGCGGACGACGCCCGCTCGCTTTTGGGCGAGGTTTCGGACCAGATCCTGGGCGAGTTTTCCCGCGCCATTGCCGATCGCGATGTTGCCGAGCTCTATGGACTGATCCGTGCGCAGGTCGAGGAGGGCAATGACCTGCTGGAGCTGACGCGCGACCTGGTGGCGCATGTGCGCGACGTGTACGTTGCCTGCGTTGCCGGTGCCCGTGCCGAGCTGTTTGAGGGCGGCTCCGAGCAGGCCGAGGCGCTTGCTGCCGAGGCCGCTGCCTTTGGCGAGCATCCTGCCGACCGCCTGGCCCGCGTGCTGACGGTGCTCGACGATGCCGCACTGGAGATGAGGGGCGCGAGCGACGTGCGCCTGGTGCTCGAGATTGCCTGCACGCGTCTGGCGCGTCCCGAGGCCGATTTAACGATTGAGGCATTGGCCGAGCGCGTGGCACGCCTGGAGGCCATGATTGCCAACGGCGCCGTGCCGGCGAGCGTGGCTGCTGCTCAGGCCGCCGCGCCTGCAGCATCCGTACCCGCTGCTGCCCAACAGCCGACGCTCATTTCGGGCGCTCGTGCTGCCGCTCCGGCGGCATCCGCTGCCCCCGCTGCTACGTCCGCGCGCCAGGGCGGTATGCCTTGGGACCGCGGCGCTGCTGTTCCGGCTGCCCAGCCTGCGACCAAGTCCGCGGCTCCTGCGCCGGCGCCCAGACCTGTAACGCCTGCACCTCAGCCCGTTGCGGCTCCGGCTTCCGCGCCTGCTGCATCGACCGTGTCGGTGTCCAAGCCCAACAACGCCGCCCAGGTTGCCGCCGCCGGTGCTGCCGAGACCCCCGCGGTTGAGGACGCCGGCGAGCTCCAGCGCAAATGGGCCGAGGTCGTCGAGCGCGTCAAGGCTCGTCAGGCCTCCTACGCAGGGCTTTTGCTCAACGCCCGCGCCACGGCCGACGACGGCTCCAAGCTCACGGTCTCGTTCCCCGCGGGTTCGACTTTTGCCATCAAGATGCTCGGTCGCGCCGATACGCAGTCGGTGGTCCTGCCGACGGTCTGCGCGGTCTTCGGTCGTCGTACCGTCGACTATGTCCTGGATGGGGGTGGCACGCCGGCTCCTCAACATGAGGAGCATTCTCCATCTGCACGGGCTGCGGTATCTGCGGACCCGCAACCCGTGTCCTCGGTGCCCCCTGCATCCTCGAGCGCCAGCGCGACGCAGCCAAAAGCGGCGCCGGTAGCGGCACCGACCCCGTCGGCGCCTGAACCCGCTGCGCCCAAACCGGCTGCTCCGATCCCCGCGCCCAAGTCCGCTGCCGCGCCTGCGCCCAAGTCATCCGACCTGGCCAAGGCCCCTTGGCTGCGCTCCGACAACCCTGCCGGTGCTCCTGCCACGGGCAAGCTCCCGACCGAGCCCGCGCCCCGAGCGCCCGAGCGCGCGTCCGTCCCCATGGCTCAGCCGCCTGCGCAGGCTGCGCCATGGGAATCCGAGCAGGTGCCCTACGACGATGCTATGGTCGGTGGTTTTGCTGCCGATGCCGGCGGGGACGATCTGCCCCCGTTCGACGTGCCGGGTGCGGCGTCCGCGACCAAGGCCGCTGCTGTGGCACCCGCAGCCTCTGCAAACGACGACGTCCCCGCCGCTCCCTGGGAATCCAATCCCGGTGCTGGCAGCCCCTTCGGCCATCAGGGCGCAGCCCCGAGCATCCCGCAGACCGAGGACGAGGCCAAGGCCCTCATCCGCAGCGTCTTTGGCCAGGCCACCATCTTCAAGCCGGTGGAGTAGCTGCGCAGGCGGGTATACTGCTCAAGAAGAGGACCCCTTGTCCGGGCGCATCTGTATTTCGGACATGTGTAGTGTGGTGCCGCGTATGTCGCATTTGAGCAGACAGGTGCGTGACGGTCGGCCTAGGATGCTGAGGTCGATACGATACGCCGCATGGCTGTCCGTGTACTCGACTTGCTCGGCGTTAATGGTTGCTCCGATTGCCAAATAAACGCCTAGCTCGGCATCGATAATCTTGAAGTCCTTTATCTTGACCTTGAACTCTTGATGGAGGGACGGGCTGTTGTAGTAGACGGTTCGGGTTCCGTCGGTGCACTCATCGGTCGTCTCCCATTTGACGACGGGCTGGTCCGAGCTGGCTATCAGCAGTTCTGCTCCAAAAGCTATGGCATGGGTGATGACAACCAGCAATGCCCAGCCGACAAAGAGACAGAGAACCACATATGCAACGGGGTGTTTTGAGCGGATGTTTTGGAGCGCGTTGGGGGCATTCATGGGGCACCTCCAAATTACTATCTATGGCAATCAAATTATACCCTGCCGCCATGTGCGCCGCCTCGAGCAGCGGTTCGGCATTTAGCTATTTAGTGGCGCACATGAAATGCCGGATTCGGCTCTACTAGATTGAGTGTGCGATATTATGCAACCTTGCATAATTCGACCTTGCATAATCTTGGGGGCGCATCACGCTCCAGGACATGTATATCGACTGAGGTAGTGTGTCCGCCCCGCTTGCTTGCCCCGCGCCGTGGTACGATTTTTGAGTTTGAAAGTCCCGCCGTGCTCCGGCTGCCCTTGCAGCTCGGCGTGCGGCCGCACGTAAAGGAGCCATCATGGCCGGTATGAACATGCAGCAGATGATGAAGCAGGCTCGCAAGATGCAGGAGCAGCTTGCCGCCGCGCAGGAGAACCTCAAGTCCCAGACCGTCGACGCCTCTGCCGGCGGCGGTATGGTCAAGGTGACCGTTAACGGCGAGATGGAGCTCGTCAACCTCACCATCGACCCCGATGCGCTCGATCCCGAGGACGTCGATATGCTGCAGGACATGATCATGGCTGCCGTCAACGAGGCCGTCCGCGGCGTCAACGAGCTCGCCAACAAGCAGATGGGCGCCATCACCGGCGGCCTCAACATCCCGGGCATGCCGTTCTAAGACACGCATATATATGAGTGCGAATCACAGTCTGCAAAAACTGCTCGATGAGCTGGGCCGTCTGCCGGGCATTGGTCCCAAGTCGGCCCAGCGCATCGCCTATTACCTGCTCGAGGCCGATGCCGAGGAGGCCCGCCGCCTGGCCGAGGCCATCCTGGAGGTCAAGCAGGAGGTCCACTTTTGCAGCCGTTGCTTTAACTACGCCACGGCCGACGAGTGCTCCATCTGCCAAGATTCGATGCGCGACACCACTCGCATCTGCGTGGTGGGCGAGCCGCGCGACGTCCAGGCGATCGAGCGCACGGGCAGCTACCACGGTCTCTACCACGTATTGGGCGGCGTGATCAGCCCCATGGACAAGATTGGCCCCGAGCAGCTGCACATTCGCGAGCTGCTGGCACGCTTGGGCCGCGAGGACATCCACGAGGTCATCATCGCCACCAACCCCAACATCGAGGGCGAGACCACGGCGAGCTACCTGGCCCGTACCATCAAGCCGTTGGGCGTCGAGGTGTCGCGTCTGGCAAGCGGCCTTCCCGTGGGCGGCGACTTGGAGTATGCCGACGAGCTTACGCTTGGCCGCGCCATCGAGGCCCGTCGCGCGATTTAGGTGGCGAGCCTGCTCCTGCCGTATGTTTTCCTCGCGACGCACGGGGTAGTCATAATTTCCCCGTGCGACTGTGAGTTTGTTGTGCAACAAAGATGCTTCGTATCCGCTTATCGCATGGATGCTTCCGCTCGCATCCTTAATTTGCCCATTCGTTGCGCAACCTTTTGGGTTCGCTGATACACTCAAATATGGATTTGAATGAATGCGCCGCTCCCAAGCGGCGTGTTTTTGTTGGAGGAGAACGCATGCGGCCCGGTGGCACTCAGACAAAGCGCGGCGCCGCGGTGCGCATGCGGCGCCGACTGGGCTTGGCGCCGCGGGCGTACGCACTGCTGTCTTGCTCGCTGGTGCTGGTCATAGCTGGCGTTTCTGCCTATGGCATGACCGTGCCGTCCATGATACAGGCACATGCCGCACGCGAACCGCGCGTAGGGCATGAGGTCAAAAGTGACCTGGGCACCACGACTGGATATGCTTGGGCAAGTGTGGTCGCGCATATTGTGTTTGGCACCGACGATGCGGACGGCGCCGAGGCCCCGGACAACGAAGTCACGCTTGCCAATGGCAAAACCATCGTGCTCACCAATACCAAGATCATCGATCGGTTGTCCAACAATAGCGTGGCGGCAACGGTGAATAAGGTCGAGCAGCAGAAGGAGCAGGACGCCCAGCAGTCCGGAAAGCCCGGTAGCTCGGATGCTTCTGGCTCTGGCTCGGATTCATCGAGTTCGGGCGGCGGCTCTGGGTCGGGTTCCTCTACCGGAGGGTCTGGAAACGGCGGCTCGACGGGCGGCAACACTGACAACGATGCAAACTCCGGTGGCCTTTCCGCTGCTGAAGAAGAGAGCATTCACAGTTGGCTTGTGACCAAGTACAACATGCTCGACGGCTATGTTTCTCGTGCCAATGACGTGGTCTCGACCTATAACTCTACGGGAGATCCCAGGCCGTGCGACAGCCTGGTCGGGGAGATGTTTGTCATTCGAGCCGAGTTTGGTCGTCAGACATTCTCGCCCCGGTCAAAGTGGTATCAGCAGTATGCCAATCTGTGGGGCTGTTACACCAACCTATGTCAATGGGTCGGCCATTACGGCGATGATGACGTCGCGCTCGGTAACTTCAACAATAACGTGGCGGCGCTTGCCCTATGATGACCGATCTTGCATCCGCTGCAGTCCAATCGCTCGGCTGCGACCCCATGGTTGGCCTGCGTCTGGCGCGCGTCGACGGATTTGAGCCCGCTGTCGCGCTCGACCAAGACGAGCTGTCTGCCTATGTGCGTCGCTTTTCGATGCTCTTTGCCGACGACACTACCATGCGCCGTGGCGGTATCGGCCGCGTGACGCGTGCCGTCAACGCCCAAGGCGAGGCCGTGGCACTCAAACAGCTCATCTTGCCGACGCGCGATGAGTTCGACGACGATGCCGTCCATGAGGCGCTGGTCGCCAAGTTCAAAGCGGCATTTCGCGAGGAATATGAATGCCACCGCGCCCTTTCGGGCCTTAAGGGCTTTCCCCGCCTCTATGGCTGGGGCGAGGTTGACGGTGTGCCTGCAATTGTCATGGAATGGGTCGAGGGCGAGACGCTCGCCCGCTTGCGCTCGCGCTTTGCCGTGGACGATGCCGGCCGCCTGTCGCCGCTTGTGGCGGCGCGCTTGGGGCGCGACCTGTTCGACCTGCTCTGCCGCATGAGCCTGGTGGGCGAGGGCTTTGTCCATCGCGATATCTCGCCCGCTAATATTATGGTGCGCACGGCGCGTCTACCGCTTGACCGGCAGCTTGCCGAGGGCACCTTTGACCTGTGCCTGATCGACTTTGGCTCGTCGCTGGCGCTTGAGCCTGCGTCGGCCGTGGCCGGTACCGGCGGCAAGGCGTCGTTTACGGAGCGTTATGCCACGCTGCGTCGCGCGACGGTTGCCTATGCCCCGCCCGAGATGCTCACCGACGATATTCCCGACCTGCGCGCTTTGCGTATGTCGCCGGCGATTGACGTTTATGCCGCGGCAAGCACGGTTTACGAGCTCATTGCCGGCGTCGCGCCATACGAAGCCGCGCCGAGCACTTCGGGCACCTCGGGTTCGCGCAAAAAGACGCGCGACATCGCGAGCCCCTACCGTCTCAAGATGGACACGCGGCCCGACTATCCCATTGGTGCCCATGCGCCCGGTTGTGATTTGACTCAGCTGCTTCGTCGTGAGCCCGATGTGGCGCTCGCCGCGGCCGAGCAGGCCCAGCAGCTGGGGCTCGAGCCGGATTCCGAGGAGCTGCGCGATGCGTTGGCGTTTGTCGACGCCCAGCTGTTCGATGTGGTGATGGCCTGCCTGTCCAGCCATCAAAAAGATCGTCCCGAGCCGGCGGCGGTCGAGGCGGCGCTCTCGGCGTTTTGTGACCACTATGCGCAAAATGTCGGTCGTTCGCTCCGCGGCGAGCCGCTCACGCCGTGCCCCATGGATGCGTCTGGCCGCGCGGTTCGTCGCGCGCTGATGGTCGGCGCGGCGGTCGTCTGTGGCGTGGTTTGGGCTGTGGTCGTGGTTTCGGCCGCGCTGCTGGCGTCGGGCGCTCGCGTGACGGCGACTTTGGGATCGCTCGTGTGGTCTGGGTCGCTACCGGGTATTATTGCCGTACTGGCGTTGGCGCTGCCAGGCATAGCCGGCGTTGTCGCGGGGGCACTTGCGCGCAATCGGCGCTCGGGCTTCCTGCAGGGTGTGCTTGCGCTTTCTGCCTGCGAGGTTCCGGTGCTGGTTGTGGCTGCATGTAGCGTATTTTCCCAACGCGCCGTGATGGGCGGCCTTGTTGCCGCTCTGGTTGCAACCTATATGCTTACGTGGTTTTTGCTTGCGATGGGCTTTGCCTTTGAACTTCCCGTTTCGGCACCGCGACGCACAAAAGTCCAGATGGTGACTCCGCTTGCCGGTGGAGCCGCAGCTGCCCGTACTTTTGGCGGACCTGTCGAAGTATCGTCCGATTCTATTTCTACGACCAAGGAGGCCTAGGTCATGGCATCTCAAGTTGAGCTCACCCCATGCGGGGCCATGTTTGACATCTTTAAGCGCGCGGCGCATCTGAGCCATATCGAGCTGTGCGGCTTGGTGCTTTCGTCCCGTCCGCTCGCCGACGGCCGCAGCCCGCAGAGCCGGGCCGCCGATCGCTCTTGGGTTTCCCGCTTTATCGTTCGCGCGCCGGTCGGCACGCTTCAGCAGCGCTACTTTGCCGAATACGGTACCTCGGCTGCGCGTATTATGTCGCAACTGGCCCTGCGCCAGCGAAATCCCATGGACTCCACGGCTGTGATCAATATGGTGTGCGGTCCTGCAGGTGAACTGATGGTACGCGCGCTCGAAGAGTGCCACCAGGACACGAATCTCTATCGCAACGCGCTCGATCGCCTGTCCCAGGCGGCGGAACTCATGCCCGCCGAGCGCGCCGAGGCCGTGCTGGTGCTGTTTGTCGCCGTCGGTTGTTCGGCGGATGTGCGGTCCTCGGTGAACTATGCCATCGACTACGCGCACGCGACCTGTGGCGGAGGCACCTCCACGCCGCGTTCGCTTGGCATGTCGATGACCGCAGGCGAGCGCGAACCCGCCCCGGCGCACCCCTTGGGCTTGCTGCGCGTGCAAAACAGTTTTGTCGTGAGCGCCCCGCGCTGGATTCAGCCGAGTGAGCAGGGCGTTGAGATTGGCGCGCTGGCCACTGGTGAGGGCGATATTACCGACGTCGGCGACGATGTCTCGGCCCGCCATGCCCATATCTGGTGCGATGCTCAAAATATCTGGCACGTCGAGGACTTGTCGTCCACCAACGGAACCGTGGTGGTAAACGGGGCCACGCGCGTCTGCATTCAGGTCGAGCCCGGTCGTTCCGCCCAACTCAATCCCGGCGACGAGCTCAAACTCGGCGAATCCACTACCTACGCCATCCTCTTCGGTGCCCTCTAGCCAGTCCCGCCAAATGGTCCCTTGGGGACGGAGGAAAACGGATCACCGAGGTCGAACACCTCTTCGGTGATCCGTTTTCCTCCGTCCCCAAGGGATCATTTTGCTCCCGGCAGTCACCCAAGGCCCAAGGTAAACCTTTACCGCCCGCCTATATTTGCCGAAATTACACTTGGCGGCGGGGTACAATAAACCCGCATGCGGATTTCCGTTGCGGGTGCCTCCCATCGCCGGGGCGTGCCCGGGAGCATCCGGCATGCGGCCTTTGCGGCGCTCGGTCATGTGCAAGACGGGCAGCTGGGCCTGTGGAGTGCGTGCAGCCCTCCTCGCCTCGGCATGCCTTCTCTCCACGCCATGCACCTGCTGCTCAGTCTGCCTGCCAGATGATTGGAAGCAACAGCGAAAATCCCATCACGCCAACATCCCGGCGATCGCCGGGGCCTGTATACCTATATGAGAGGAGAGGGGTATATGGCGCGTAAGTTTAAGTCTATGGACGGCAACGAGGCGGCCGCATATGTTTCATATGCGTACACCGAGGTAGCGGGAATCTATCCCATTACGCCGTCCAGCCCGATGGCCGACCATGTCGACCAGTGGGCGGCCCAGGGTCGCAAGAACATCTTCGGCACCCCGGTCAAGGTCGTCGAGATGGAGTCCGAGGCTGGTGCAGCCGGTACCGTTCACGGTTCGCTGGGCGCCGGTGCTCTAACCACCACCTACACGGCTTCTCAGGGTCTGCTCTTGATGATCCCGAACATGTACAAGATCGCGGGCGAGCAGCTCCCGGGCGTCTTCCACGTCTCCGCGCGTTGCGTCGCTTCCCACGCCCTGAACATCTTTGGCGATCACTCTGACGTCATGGCCTGCCGTCAGACCGGCTTCGCCATGCTCGCCGAGGGCAACGTCCAGGAGGTCATGGACCTCTCGCCGGTGGCTCACCTTGCCGCCATCGAGGGCAAGACTCCGTTCCTTAACTTCTTCGACGGCTTCCGCACCAGCCACGAGATCCAGAAGGTCGCCATGTGGGACTACAAGGATCTGGCCGAGATGTGCGACATGGACGCCGTCCAGGCTTTCCGCGATCACGCGCTCAACCCTGAGCACCCGCACACCCGCGGTAGCCACGAGAACGGCGACATCTTCTTCCAGAACCGCGAGGCCTGCAACAGGGTCTACGACGAGCTTCCCGCCGTCGTCGAGGGCTACATGAAGAAGATCAACGAGAAGCTCGGCACCGATTACGGTCTGTTCAACTACTACGGCGCTCCCGATGCCGATCGTGTCGTCGTGTGCATGGGCTCTTTCTGCGACGTGCTCGAGGAAGTCATCGACTACCTCAACGCTCACGGCGAGAAGGTCGGCCTGGTCAAGGTTCGCCTGTTCCGTCCGTTCTCCATCAAGCACTTTGTCGACGTTCTTCCCGAGACCGTCAAGAAGATTGCCGTCATGGACCGCACCAAGGAGCCGGGTTCCATCGGCGAGCCGCTCTACCAGGACGTCGTTTCCGCTCTCTACGAGGCCGGCAAGACGGGCATCAAGGTCGTCGGCGGCCGTTACGGCCTGGGCAGCAAGGACACGCCCCCCGCGTCCGCGTTCGCTGTCTTCGAGGAGCTTAAGAAGGACGAGCCCAAGCGCGAGTTCACCATCGGCATTGTCGATGACGTGACCAACCTGAGCCTGCCTGAGGCCGAGGATGCGCCCAACACCGCAGCCCCCGGCACCATCGAGTGCAAGTTCTGGGGTCTGGGTGGCGACGGTACCGTCGGCGCCAACAAGAACTCGATCAAGATCATCGGCGATCACACCGACAAGTACGTTCAGGCCTACTTCCAGTACGACTCCAAGAAGACCGGCGGCGTCACCGTTTCGCACCTGCGCTTTGGTGATTCCCCGATCCGTTCGCCGTACTACGTGACCAAGGCCGACTTTGTCGCTTGCCACAACCCCAGCTACATCGTCAAGGGCTTCAAGATGGTCCGCGACGTCAAGCCGGGCGGCACCTTCCTGGTCAACTGCCAATGGAGCGACGAGGAGTTCGCCGAGCACATGCCCGCCGTGGCCAAGCGCTACATCGCGAACAACAACGTCAACGTTTACCTGATCGACGCTATCGACCTGGCTGCCAAGGTCGGTATGGGCAAGCGCACCAACACGGTGCTCCAGTCCGCCTTCTTCGCGCTGGCCAAGGTCCTGCCCGCCGAGGACGCCCTGCAGTACATGAAGGACGCGGCCACCAAGTCCTACATGAAGAAGGGCCAGGCCATCGTCGACGCCAACCACAAGGCCATCGATGCCGGCGCTACCGCCTTCCGTAAGTTCGAGGTTCCGGCCGACTGGGCTACCGCCGAGGATGCCGCTCCCGTCGAGCTCTCCGAGGAGACCAAGTCCGCCATCGCCCAGCAGGTCAAGAACCTGCTCGAGCCCATCGATCGCATGGACGGCGACAGCCTGCCTGTTTCCGCCTTCGTCGATTGCGCCGACGGCCAGTTTGAGCTGGGCGCCTCCGCATACGAGAAGCGCGGCGTCGCCGTGGTCGTTCCCCACTGGGACGAGACCAAGTGCATCCAGTGCAACCAGTGCGCCTATGTGTGCCCGCATGCCACCATCCGTCCGTTTGCGATGACCGAGGACGAGGCTGCCGCCGCGCCCGAGGCTACCCGCACGCTCGACGCCATGGGCCCCAAGGCCAAGGGCATGAAGTTCACCATGGCTGTGTCCCCGCTCGACTGCATGGGCTGCACCAACTGCGTCAAGGTCTGCCCCAAGGGCGCCCTCGAGATGGTTCCCACCGAGCAGGAGATGGACCAGCAGCCCGTTTGGGACTACATGGTCGAGAACGTCTCCGAGAAGAAGGAGCTCATCGCGGCCAACGTCAAGGGCAGCCAGTTTAAGCAGCCTTACCTGGAGTTCTCTGGCTCCTGCGCCGGCTGCGCCGAGACCGCCTATGCACGTTTGGTGACCCAGGTTGCCGGCGACCGCATGTTCATCTCCAACGCCACCGGCTGCTCCTCCATTTGGGGCAACCCCGCTGCCACCGCTCCTTACTGCAAGGACAAGGACGGTCACGGCCCGGCGTGGAACAACTCCCTGTTCGAGGACAATGCCGAGCACGGTCTGGGCATGGCCGTTGGCTACGAGGCCGTTCAGAAGAAGCTGATCGCTGCTACGCAGGAGATCATCGCCGCTGACGGTCCGTCCGACGAGCTCAAGGCCGCCGGTCAGGCTTGGATCGACTCCGTCAACGACGCCGAGGCCTCTAAGACCGCTGCCGCCGCCTACGTTGCCGAGCTCGAGAAGTGCGGCTGCGACGCTTCCAAGGCGATCCTCGCCGACAAGGCTTACCTCACCAAGAAGTCCTTCTGGATCTTCGGTGGCGACGGTTGGGCCTACGACATCGGCTTCGGTGGCCTGGACCACGTCCTGGCTTCCGGCCACAACGTCAACGTCTTCGTCTTCGACACCGAGGTCTACTCCAACACCGGCGGTCAGGCCTCCAAGGCTTCGAACCTGGGCCAGGTTGCTCAGTTCGCCGCTGCCGGTAAGGTGACCAAGAAGAAGTCTCTGGCCGAGATTGCTATGAGCTATGGCTACGTCTACGTGGCGCAGGTCGCCATGGGCGCCAACCCGGCTCAGACCCTCAAGGCCATCCACGAGGCCGAGGCCTACGACGGCCCGTCCCTCATCATCGGCTACAGCCCCTGCGAGATGCACTCCATCAAGAAGGGTGGCATGCAGAACTGCCAGGCCGAGATGAAGAAGGCTGTCGAGTGCGGTTACTGGAACCTCTTCCGCTTCAACCCCGAGGCTGCTGCCGGCAAGAAGTTCTCGCTCGATTCCAAGGAGCCCGCGGGCGGCTATCAGGAGTTCCTGATGAACGAGGCCCGTTACGCTTCGCTGACGCGTTCCTTCCCCGAGCGCGCCGAGGAGCTCTTCAAGGAGAACGAGCAGGCCGCTATGGACCGCTACGCTCACCTGCTGAAGCTCAAGACGGTGTACAACGAGGCCTAGGTCTCTCACCGCAGGATCTGAGGGCTGACCTTCGCGGACGTCCTCGGACATGAAAGAACCCCCGCTGCGCACTACGTGCGGCGGGGGTTCTCTCGTCCTGCGGAGTGTCCGCGAAGGTCAGCCCTCAGATCCTGCTACGACTACGTCCTCGGATTGTGTGGGCTGATGAAGGACGTGGTTGTGGGGGCCATTTGTCCCCTTCGCTGTTTCGCGGCTTTGCCGCGAAACCTCGCGCCACTTTGGGGATGGATGGGGGACGCGGTTGTTGCGGAGTCTTATCCCTTTGCTTTTTCGCGCCTATGGCGCGAAACGCGCAGCACTATGGAGAAGGCTGGGGACGCTGTTGTTGGCGTCTCCAGCCCTCTGATTACTAATTTTGGTTCCGCAGCGGGACGTTGTTGGCGCTACTTGCTTGGCTTACCTTGTCTCGCCGGTTTCGGTGCGCAGACGGTAGCCGTGGACCAGGTCGCTGATGGCCGGCCAGGGAATCTGGCGATCGACCCAAAACTGCAGCTGTACCAGATAGCGCTCGGTGGCGCGGGTGAGAGCGGCAAACTGATCGTGAGTCTCTACCTGGTCGTAGAGGTCGCGGCTGCGAGCAAGGATGGCGGTCGTATCGTCCATCTTGCCGGTGACGTCGAAGGCGCCCGAGAACCAGTCGCACAGGCGTGCGGCGCTGTTGTTGATCGTTGCGAGGTCGGCGGTGCCATCGTTGGCGTTTTCGTTGGCCTGGGCTCGCAGGAGGGAGAGGGCGTCGGTGGCGTTCATGCAGTAGCCGACGGTGAAGTTCCAGACGGCGAATTCGCGGCCGGTGTCGAGCTTGCGGCGGCGCATCAGGTCGATGTCGCGGGGCTCCTCGAGCATCATTTGGTCGGCGAGGGCCTCAAGTGCAGCGGTGTACTCGGCAAGGTCGAGTGTGAGCAGGGTGTTGATATCCATCATCTTTAGGCCTCCGCCTCGATCTCGACGATTTCGTTTTTAATGTACATGCCCTGGTTGTCCCAGACATTGCGGCAGGCAGCGGCAAAGCGTTCACGGTCTGTCTCGCAGATGCGGGCGAACATGTTGCAGGTGCCAAAAGGCTCACAGACGTCAAAGAAGATGCAGATTGATGACCATCCGCCATACCAGCTCACGGCGCCCGCTGGCTCGTGAAAGACGGGGTTCTCGATGTGCTCGTAATTGGCGATGGGGCCCGAGACAGGATACGTCACCTCGGCATCGCAGATTTTGGCCGAAAAGATACGTGACTCGACCGGACAGGACGATTCGAATAGCTTGCATGCCTCGGGAGCCTTGTCCCAGAGCATGTCGGCGAGAAACGTCTCGCCATTCAGCGTGATCTTGAGCATTTTTGTCATAGTAAGGACCTCCTCAATCCGTCGCTCAAGGGGTTCGCTGGCGGATAAGGAGAAGACAGCAGCGGGGTCGCCGAACCCAAACTTCACGGCAGATCTCTGTCGCCCCAGCCCGCGCTGTTCTTCGCTAAAGTACCATGCAGCAATTGCGCGCGCAATATCAGTTTTTGATTTTCTGGAAGCGGCAACCGACGAGACGGCTCGCCGGCTGCCGGCCGACGCGCTGCAAAGGCACTCGTCTATTCCTTAAGTTGGATGAAAAACGCCATGTTATTGCAGGGCTGCATACTCGTCCAATAAGTGCATAGAATCTCGTATAGTGCGAGTAAGATTTTGCGCTGTCTGTTTTATGTTTAGCAAAGATACAGTTTGCATAATCTGGTCTAATCCCTGCTCTATTAAAATAAAGTTGCACGTAAATGGCGTAGATATGCTTGAGCTGGGGTTCTGTACGCTGAGCGGATAAAAACGACCGTTCACCGTTCCGCTATTTTCAAAATGAATAAAATGAGCGATAAAGAGAATATAAACCTTAATAAACTCGCGTATCGCACGGACGCGGGTTATTAATGGGTTGTAGGCCTTTTACAGAAAGGATTCCAGCAATGTCTAAGCCTCTTGGCAAGCCCGATCGTATTGTCGTCGCCCTTGGCGGCAACGCCCTCGGCAACAACCCCGTCGAGCAGATCGAGGCCGTGAGCAACACCGCCCACGCTCTCCTCGGTCTCATCGAGCAGGGCAATGAGATCATCATCACCCACGGCAACGGCCCGCAGGTCGGCATGATCCAGAACGCCTTCGCCGCTGCCCACGATGCCATCGGTACCCCCGAGATGCCGCTGCCCGAGTGCGGCGCCATGTCCCAGGGCTACATTGGTTATCACCTGCAGCAGGGCATCGGCCGCGAGATGCACAAGCGCTATAAGCGTTGGCACGCCGCCACCGTCGTCACCCAGATCGAGTGCGATCCCGACGATCCCGCGTTCAAGAACCCGACCAAGCCGATCGGCCCCTTCTACACCGAGGAGCAGGCCAAGGAGTTCATGGCCGAGGATCCCTCCAAGGTCTTCGTCGAGGATTCCGGCCGCGGCTGGCGTCGCGTCGTCGCCTCCCCCGATCCCAAGAAGATCGTCGAGGCTGACTCCATCCTTAACCTGCTCGACAACGAGTTCATCGTCATCGCCTGCGGTGGCGGCGGCATCCCCGTCGTCCGCGACTACGAGAACAAGGGCTGCTACAAGGGCGTTCCCGCCGTCATCGACAAGGACCTGGGCGGCGAGCTGCTGGCCGAGGACTGCGACGCCGACGTCCTGTTCCTGCTGACCGCCGTTGAGCACGTCGCCATCAACTTCGGCAAGCCCAACCAGGAGGAGCTCGAGGACATCACCGCCGACGAGGCCGAGCGCCTGGCCGACGAGGGCCAGTTCGGTAAGGGTTCCATGGAGCCCAAGGTCCGCGCCGCCATCAAGTTCGCGCGCTCCCGCAAGGGCCGCACCTGCATCATCGGCGCTCTGGACAAGGCCGCCGAGACCATGGCTGGCCTCTCCGGTACCCGCATTCACGAGTAGTCTCTACTCTGTTGCCTCTCTCGTGGGCGCCAGGCAAAGCGCCCACAAACTAGCCTCTCTTCATGAGCCCCGCAGTCCGCTCCGACTGCGGGGCTTTTGCTATTGAGGTAGCTGTTCATGAAACCCGGCACTTGGGGACGTTCCCTTTCTGCCGGCAGCTTGGGACAGTCCTTAAAGGTAGCTCCTGACAGCTGGGAATGGGCCTATTCGTCCGCCCATGAGCGGCATCCGCAAGGGCTGTCCACAGTGGCTGGTCATTTATGTCTGTCCCCAATGACCAATAGTAGTCATTTAAGTCTGTCCCCAATGAGTGCCCAATGACTAGTGGTAGGCCCACATGGCTTCGACTTCGTTGAGGACCTCTACGACGCCCCAGCGGCGGGCGCTGCGGCTGGCCGAGTTGGGGTCGTAGACGCCAATCTGGTTGGCATCGTCGATGCCGTAGAGCACGATGTAGTGGCCTACGTTGGTAAACGTACCGGGGCGCACTGCGGCGATGACGGGCGCACCCGAGCGAAGTACTTGGGTAATCGATTCGCGATCGTTATAGAGCTGTGTTCCGTTGAGCCCCAGCTGCCACGCGCCGCCTGTCATAAACGACCACTCGGTGGCACCAGTGGGGGCGTAGTTGCCGGCTTCGGCCAGTGCGCATACATCGACCGGCGTCTTATCGGTGCGGCCGGTCTTAAATATGTAGACCATGGTAAGGCAGGTGGGGCCACAGGCATTTTCGCGAATGGTGCCGCCGGCGTAGGGGAGCTCCGACCATGCGGGGTCGATCTGGTAGATATGAGGCATGGCGCCGGCCTGCCATTGCGACCGCGGGGTCGAGAACGCAAACGAATAGCCGGGAGCGACCGGGGCCTTGAGCAGCTTGTCCTCGGCGGTCGGTTCAAGACCGGCTGAGCCGTGAGAGATGCAGGACCCTAAGAATAAAAAGACCAGGCAGGCGGCAATGGAACAAAGCGCAAGGCGAAGGCGGCGGACTGGCAGTCCATGGCTTTCGGCATGTGGCGCAGGGCGAGAGGTCGAGCTGTCGCGACCGCGTTGGGGTCTCGAAAAGGAGCGCTTAACGTAGTAGTCGGTCTTGCGATGATCGTAGCGGCGTGGCTGCGATGAGTCGGTCTGGCGTTGGCGCGCGCTCGTGCTCGCGCGGCCTGGCTGCTGCACGGTGCGGCTTTGTTGCCGCGAAGAAGCCCCGGGCCGCTCTTGTGGCCGTTGCGGGCTGTCGTTGCCGGAGGTGCTTCTGGGCGTTGGCGTGGTACGGCCGGCAAGGCGCACGCTTTGTGGCCGCCGATCGTCGTCGCTGTATCCGTATGCCATTCGAACCACCTTGCCTCGTGTGTAACTTGTCTATCCTACATAAAAAGATGTGCGACGCATGGGTATGTGCGCCAAAAGCCTGACAAACGGTATGAACGTTGCCGCGCCGCGCGCCAAGCGTCACGGCAACAGGTATTCAAAAACAGACAAGATGAAAGCGTCCAAGACGAATGGCGTCCCCAGCCGTTCGTCCCAAAAACAGCGCCGTTCGTTACGCGGTTTTGCCTTCGGTCGAGCTATAGACGGCAGCGCGGCTCCAAGGCCGTATCGTAAGGCCACGAAATAAAAGCGCGCGGTCAGACAGACCGCGCAGGGGTGACGCCAAGGGGGCGTCAAGCAAAGAAAGGAGGGGAACAATGGCGGACAAGAACGCAGAAGTTGCAGTCGAGGATAACGGCGGCATGAAGAAAACGCTTTCGCTCTGGAACTTCTTCACCATCGGTTTCGGTGCCATCATCGGTACCGGTTGGGTTCTGCAGGTCGGCGACTGGATGGTCGTGGGCGGCGGTCCCGTTCCCGCTATGATCGCATTCCTCTTGGGTGCAATCTTCCTCGTGCCCGTCGGAGCTGTTTTCGGTGAGCTCACGGCTGCTATCCCCATCTCAGGCGGCATCGTCGAGTATGTCGATCGTAGCTTTGGCCGTACGCTGAGCTACATCACCGGATGGCTTTTGGCCCTGGGCAACGGCATCCTGTGCCCGTGGGAGGCCATCGCCATTTCGACCCTCGTGTCCGAGATGTTCGGCAGCCTGCCCGGCCTTGAGTGGCTGCGCGCCATCAAGCTCTACACCATCCTGGGGGCCGACGTTTACCTGTTCCCGACGCTGATCGCGCTCGGCTTTGCAGTCTACGTCATCTTCCTCAACTTCCGCGGTGCCAGCTCGGCCGCCAAACTCCAGGCCTTCCTGACCAAGGCTCTGCTCTGCGGCATGCTGCTCGCCATGGGCGTCTCGCTGTTCACCGGCTCGCCGGACAACGCCATGCCCGTGTTCTCCCAGGTCACCGGCGCTGGCGGCGGCAAGGCCGCTACCGAGAGCACCAGCCTGTTTGCCGGCATCGTGTCGGTCCTGGTTCTGACTCCGTTCTTCTACGCCGGCTTCGACACCATTCCTCAGCAGGCTGAGGAAGCAGCCGAGGGCCTCAACTGGAACAAGTTCGGCAAGATCATCTCCCTGGCCCTGCTGGCCGCAGGCGGCTTCTACATGGTCTGTATCTACTCGTTTGGCACCATCCTCGACTGGCATGAGTTTGTTAAGAGCCCGGTTCCCGCGCTTGCCTGCCTCAAGGGCATCAACATGCTCCTGTACCTGGCCATGCTCGTCATCGCCACGCTTGGACCCATGGGCCCGATGAACTCCTTCTACGGCGCCACGAGCCGCATCATGCTCGCCATGGGCCGCAAGGGCCAGCTGCCCGAGCAGTTCGCCGAGGTCGACCCCAAGTCCGGCGCTCCCAAGCTTGCCTGTGTCGTTCTGGGCGTCATCACCGTCGTCGGTCCGTTCCTGGGCAAGAACATGCTCATCCCCCTGACCAACGTGTCGGCTCTCGCCTTCATCTTCTCCTGCGGCATGGTCGCCCTCGCTTGCCTGCGCATGCGCTTCACCGAGCCCGACCTGCCTCGTCCCTACGAGGTGCCCGGTGGCAAGTTTGGCATCGGCCTCGCTATCGCTGCCTGCGCCATCATCATCGGCCTGCTTGTGATTCCGTTCTCTCCCGCCTCCCTCAACATGGTGGAGTGGAGCATCGTGATCGGCTGGTTGGCTATTGGCCTGGCCCTCATGGCTTTCACCAATTCCCGCAAAAAGTAACGCCGAGCCGGGGCGGATCAGGTGCGCGGGCCCCTCTCTTCCGCGCACCGAACCCGGCGCCACTTGGGTAGCTTTGTGAGGCCTTAACCCAACACGGCCTCGCCCACTATATGGATCCATAAGGAGGAACCATGTCCACTAAGTATGCAATCGTTGGCGGTAAGCTCATCGACGGTACCGGTGCCGAGCCGGTCGAGAACTCCCTCGTTCTCGTCGACGACAACGGCAAGATCGAGTACGCCGGTGCTATGCAGGACCTTCCCGAGGGCGTTGAGGTTATCGACGCCGCCGGCAAGACTGTCCTTCCCGGCCTGATCGACACCCACCTGCACTTCTCGGGCAACCTGACCGACGATGATACCGACTGGGTCATGCAGCCGCTCCTCGAGAAGCAGGCCGTCGCCGTCAAGCAGGCCTACGACTGCCTCACCCACGGCCTCACCACCGTCTGCGAGATCGGCCGCTTTGGTATCCAGATCCGCGACTGCATCGACAAGGGCGTCTTCAAGGGCCCGCGCGTTCTGGCCACCGGCCTCGGCTTCTGCCGTGTTGCCGGCCACGGCGACTCCCACCACTGCAGCCAGGAGCTCAACAAGGAATCGCACCCCTGGGGCGATCAGGTCGACGGTCCTTGGGATCTGCGCAAGGCCGTCCGTCGTCGCCTGCGTGAGAACCCCGATGCCATCAAGATCTGGGCTACCGGTGGCGGCATCTGGCGCTGGGATTCCGGCCGCGACCAGCACTACTGCTCCGAGGAGATCCAGGCCGTGGTCGAAGAGGCAAAGATGGTCGGCATCCCCGTGTGGAGCCACTGCTACAACAACCACGCCGCTGCCTACGACTCCGTCCGCTTTGGCTGCGAGCAGCTGATTCACGGCTTCGATATCGATGAGCGCACCATGGACCTCATGGCCGAGCAGGGCACCTTCTTCACCCCGACGATCGCTTTCCTGCCCACCTGGTACGCCACCTATCCGCCCGTCTACGTCCCCGAGCTGCACGACAAGTACGAGGGCACCCTGGTCGAGAAGGAGCTGCAGCGCAACTACGACTGCCTGCGCGAGGCCAAGAAGCGCGGCGTCGTCATGACGATCGGCTCCGACTCCTTCTCCTTCGTCACCCCGTACGGCACCTGCTCCATCGAGGAGATGTACGAGTTCGTCGACAAGATCGGCTTCACCCCGGTCGAGACCATCACCTGCGCCACCCTTAACGGTGCCAAGATGTGCCACATCGAGGACGAGACCGGGTCCATCGAGGCCGGCAAGTGCGCCGACCTGCTGGTCGTCAACGGTGACGTCGCCGCCGACATCCACGTGCTCAACACCGACAACATGGACGTCATCATGAAGGACGGCTGGATTGTCGAGGCCGGTACCTTCGGCGAGGCAAACAAGTACAGCGCCTAAGCTACCGTTCATCGATGGCTTGATGTAAAACACAGTATTTGATTGCATAATGCAATGGAGAGGGTCGCTTGCGGCCCTCTTTATTGCTATGGGGTGCGTCGGTAAGAAGGGGATGACAGTGGATCTCAATAGGCTGATTCTGGGCAAGAGCTACAACTCTACCAAGGTCTTTCGTACCGCTCAGCATGTGGTTCAAGCCATCTTGCTCGGTATTGTCGTTCCACTGCTTATCCTGCTGCTCATCTGGGATCTAACCGATAATCCCAATCCCGTTCCGGCCGTTGTCGTCATTGCCGGCTTGGTCATGCTGTGCTTCTTCTTCTCGTACGTCTTTGTCGTTCCCGACGACCTCACATCGAGCGCAACCGACCGCACGCTCGCCATCGCTTCAAAAATATTCGCCTACACGTCGCGCGGCCTTACGCCCGAAGCTGCTCTGGGCGCCTCTAAGATCATCCTGTCTGAAACTATCGCCTCTGCCATCTGCTTTACCGACGGCAGGCAGGTGTTGGCGAGCTGGGGCGAGGACTCGGCAAAATGCCCCGCGGGCACCCCGGTGGTACTGCGGACTACGCTCAACGTGATCAACAGCGGTGAGCAAAGCGTGTTCTCGCGCGATGCCTCGACCGAGACGGGTGGCTACTTTCCGCGCCTGCGCGCCGGTATTGTCGCACCGCTTACCGTGCGCGGGCATTGCGTGGGCACGCTCGAGCTGTATTATCCCCGTCTGAGCAGCATCGATATGCGCCAGACGGCGCTTGCCTCGGGCTTTGCCGACCTCATTTCCACGCAGCTTGCGAGCTTTGAGCTCGAGCGCCAGGACGAGCTTACGGCCCGCGTGGAGCTGCGCGCCTTGCAATCGCAGGTCGATCCTCATTTTCTGTTTAACACCATCAGCACCATCGTGTCGCTCGTACGTACCGAGCCGGACAAGGCCAGGTCGCTGCTGATCGACTTCTCCAACTACTACCGTCAGACGCTTTCTGATTCCGATACCCTCACAACGCTCGAGCACGAGGTGGAACAGGGCACTCGCTATATCAATCTTATGCAGGCTCGTTATGGCGACGGCCGTCTGCGCGTCTCGGTCGATATCGACTTTGAGGTGCGCGATTGCATGGTGCCGCCGTTTATCTTGCAGCCGTTGCTCGAAAACTGCATCAAGCACGCGCAGCGCGAGACCGAGCCGCTTTCTATTCATGTTAGGGCTTTCGAGACCGATGACGGTTTGGAGATCATCGTCGAGGACGATGGCATCGGTATGAGCGAAGAAGTCTGCGCGCATCTGTTTGAGCAACATCGTCGAGAGGAGCCCGAGAGCATTACCGCCGACGGCTCCGTCAAGCGAGGTTGCGGCCTGGCGCTCTTCAACGTGCTTCAGCGCATCCATTTCTTTTACGGAGAAGATTCCGGCATGCGCGTGAAGTCTCAGGAGGGCGTGGGAACGCAGGTCATCGTCGAGCTGAACGGCGAGCCGCATGAGCCGGCGCCGTTGACGGCGTAGCACGCGGTTGGATTGAGAGAAAAAGAGGGGAAGCACATATGTCCGAAGGCTGGAACATCTTGGTGGTTGATGACGAGCCTCCCATTAGGGCTGAGCTACGCTATCTGTTGGAAAAGGATACGCGTGTGGGTCAGATTGCCGAGGCGGGCAATGTCACCGAAGCCGTGGAGTCGATTCTGTCGAACAAGCCCGACGTGTTGTTTTTAGACATTACCATGCCCGGTCGCTCGGGAATTGAGCTTGCCGAGACGCTGCAGAACCTAAAGACGCCGCCGGTGGTTGTGTTTGTGACGGCGTTTGCCGAGTATGCGGCTGATGCCTATAACCTCGATGCGGTCGACTATGTCGTCAAGCCGGTCGAGGACGCACGCCTGTCAAAGGCACTCGACAAGATCGAGGCAGCCTTGGGTGTCCGTCGTGTTATCCACGCTCCGCGCCAGCCTTTGCGTCTGACGGTGGACCGCGGGGGCAAAAAGGTGTTCATTCCCGCCGCAGACGTCTGCTACTTTGAGGCGCGCGCCGATTTTTGCAACGCCATCTGCGCCGAGGGAACGTACCTGATCAATGAGTCGATCTCCTCGCTCGAGCGTCGCTTGGTTTCCGAGGGCTTTATTCGCGTTCATCGCAGCTATCTGGTCAATTTGGAAGACGTGCACAATGTCGAGATCGGTTCCACGGGTCTTATGGAGCTCAGACTCGATCGCGTAACCTCGACGGTGCCCGTGTCCCGCCGTCGCGCTGCCGAGGTTAAAGCACACTTGGGGCTTGCGTAGACGGTCTGCGTGCCGTCGTTTACCATCGCAGGTTTGGCATGGGCGCGCGGTGGGCATAATGGGTGGCATCGAATGAAATCGAAAGGATCATTATGCCCGCGCTTATCACCCATCATCTGTTTGGCGAGGAAAGCATCGACCGTCTTCCGCAGGGCGTCATCACGTCCGATGAAGAGCGCATTGCCTTTATCTTGGGCAACCAAGGCCCCGACCCGTTTTTCTTTCACATTCTGACACCGCGTGTTTCCGACTGCACGCTGCTGGCGCAGGTCATGCATCGGTCGCGCATGTCTCGTCAGTTTGCGTGCCTGCGCGACGGCGTGTCGCATCTGCTGCCGCGCGACGCCAGCTTGGGTCGTGCCTTTGCGCTGGGCCTGCTGTCTCATTACGTGCTCGACCGCAACGCTCATCCCTTTGTCTATGAGCAGCAGTTTGGCATTGTCGAGTCCGATTCAGAGCTTGAGAATTCGAGCAGTCAGGTCCATGCCGTGATCGAGAGCGACCTGGATGTGCTGATGCTGCAGCTTAAACGCGATGGCGCTACGGTCGACGATTACCCGCCGGCGGGCGAGATCGTCACCACCGATCGCATCAATCGCGTGGCCGGCGTGCTGATGAGCTATGTTGCCGGACGCGTGTACGGCATTGACATTCCGGCGGGGGAGTACGGTGCTGCCGTTGCCAATATGCAGCGACTTTACCGCGCGATTGAGCCGGCCGGCTCCGCAAAGACGCGCGCGATCTCGCTGGTTGAGGGCTTGGTGCACGACTACTCGCTGCTCGACGGCCTTGCCCATCGCGTGACGACGGAGCTGCCCGAGCGCACCGGTAACCTGGGCCACCTGACATGGAAGAATCCCTTTACCGACGAGGTCTCGAACGAGAGTTTCCCCGAGGTCTTTGATCGCGCGCTGGTCGATTACGAGTGCACGGTCGCACGTTTTATCGAGACCGGTGACATGGATGCCGTGACCAGTCACGTCAACTACAGCGGTCGCGTGCTCAATGCCGATGAGGAGTTCGACCGCGAGGAATAGGGCTCGTGCGTGCCCCTTTGCCGAATCCTTACCGGTGCTTCTGGACAATTGGGGTACGATGAACTAACTGCATATCGGGCAAATACGAAGGGTCCCTGTCCATGAAATACACCAAGCTCGAGCGTAACTGGGTTATGTACGATGTGGGCAATTCGGCCCTCGTGCTGCTCAATACCTCGGTGGTGCCCATTTACTTTAACGCCATCAATACCGGCGCTTCCTCGGCCGACCTGGTGGTCGCTTGGGGCAATGCGCAGACGATCGCCTCGCTGGTCATCGCCATGCTCATGCCCATTCTGGGCGCGCTTGCCGACTACGCCGGCAACAAGATCAAGTTCTTCTTGGGCTTCTTCCTCACGGGCCTGGTGCTTTGCCTGGCGCAGGCTATCCCAATGTCCGCCATGGCATTTTTGACCGTGTACGTGCTGTGCACCATCGGCCTTAACTCTTCTATGACGTTCTACGACGCCATGCTGCCCGACATTACCACCGACGAGCGCATGGACGCCGTGTCCAGCTCGGGCTATGCCTGGGGCTATATCGGTTCCACCGTGCCGTTCGTCATCTGCCTGGCGCTCATCATGGGTGGCCCCGCTCTTGGCGTTCCTACCATGCTGGCAACGCGTCTGTCGTTTATCATCACTGGTGCCTGGTGGCTCATCTTTACCCTGCCGCTCATTCGCACCTATAAGCAAAAGTACGGTCGCGAGCGCGGTCCCGAGGACACTATCGGCCACATCGTGGGCGGTGTGTTCTCCGAGGTCGGACACACCATGCGCGAGATTGCCCACAACAAGACCGTGCTGGTCTACATGATTGCGTTCTTCTTCTATATCGACGGTGTGCACACGGTCATTTCCATGGCTACCAGCTACGGCTCGGCTTTGGGCATCGATTCGACGCAGCTGGTGCTGGCGCTGCTCGTTACGCAGTTCGTGGCCTTTCCATCCGCCATCATCTACGGCAAGCTTGCCGGACGCGTGGGCACGCTCAACATGATCCTGGTGGCGGTCGCCGCCTACATGGGCATTGTGCTGTTCGCCGCGTTCTTCCTAAAGACCGCCTTTGAGTTTTGGGTGCTTGCCATTATGGTCGGCCTGTTCCAGGGCGGCGTGCAGGCGCTCAGCCGTAGCTACTTTGGCCGCATTATCCCCAAGGAAAAGTCCAACGAGTACTACGGCTTCTTTGACATCTTTGGTCGTTATGCAAGCGTTATGGGCACCTTCCTGGTGTCGGTCGTCACCTCGCTGACCGGCAACCCGTCGCTGGGCGTCCTTTCCATTGGCGTGCTGCTGGTCGTTGGCTTTATGCTGCTGGTCCGCCTGTCCCGCATGACTCGGGCGGCAGGGCATGCCGCATAGGAGCGAGCGGCTATTGTGCCTGTCTACGGTACTCTTTTGGGGTTATCCGCAATAAACATTGCGACTTGCGAGCAATGATTTGCCCAAGTGGGTATGATGGAATCAGCTAGGTCGCGGGGCGTCGCCTGTGTTTGGCGGCGTCCCGTTTTTGTGTTGCAGGGAGGGTAAGGCATGAACGCCACGGTCGTGATTCCAACGTATTGGGCGGGCGATGACGCTTGCGCAAACGCCCCTGGCACCTATGACCATTCGACGCGACTCAACGCCGACAATCCCGAACTCGACCGCTGCCTGGCCTCGCTTGAGCAGGTACGTGACATCCCGCGCATCATCCTTTTGGTGGTCTGTCCCGTTTCTGCCACAGCCGATGTGTCGCTGCGCGTGCACGAGATTGTCGACGCGCATCCCACGCTCAAGGTCACCGTTGTCACCAACACCCAGGCCTCGCGCATTGCAGACCGGGTTGCTCAGATCGCGCCCAAGGGTTCGGGCGAGTGCGTGAGCCTGCGAGGCTACGGTGCCATCCGCAATATGGGGCTAGCCTGCGCCGCTGTGCTGGGGCATGACGCGGTTATCTTCTTGGATGACGATGAGACTGTCATCGACGCCGACTTTATGAAGCGCGCGACCTATGCGTTGGGGCAGCAGACGCGTCAGGGCTTGCCGATCTTGGTCAAGAGCGGCTATTTCTACGATCGCGACGGCTCGCCGCTGGCTCCCACGGACAAGGCGGGCATCTGCCATCGTTGGTGGACCAAGCGCATCGAGTTCAACCGTTGGATGAAAAAGGCGCTTTCGGGCACCCGCATCTCGCGCTCCAACTACGTGTGCGGCGGCCTGATGGCCCTGCACGCCCGCGCCTTTACGCGTGTGGCCTTTGACCCGTTTATCACCCGCGGCGAGGACTTGGATTACCTCTTTAACATGCGCATGTTTGGCTACGACGTGTGGTTCGATAACGAGTGGACCGTGCGCCATCTGCCTCCGGAGTCCGAAAAGCGCTCACCGCGCTTTATGCAGGATGTATACCGTTGGTACTACGAACGGGCCAAGTTGACATTCGCCGCGCATCAAAAGGAGCTCATTCCCGTTACGGCGGCATCGCTCATGCCCTACCCGGGCCCGTGGATTTCGCGCGAGCTCGACGACCGCGTGCGCAAGACCGCTATGGTCCGCAGCGTGTTTACCCGCGAGCATGAGGGCTACCTGCGCATCTGGCGCCATGGTATCGACGAGGCAAAGGCCTATGCGCGCCAAAACGCTGCAAGCTACCTGCGTTTCCAGAGCTTTTGGCCCAAGATCATGGACGGGCTTTGGCGTGACGCACAACTGATCAGTATCCTGGAGGGGGCCGAATGATCGACCGCCGCGCCCAGCGCGATAGTTCAATATCAATCTTTCGCATCATTGCCGTTGCCTGCGCCATTTGCGTGCTGGTGTACTTTATTTTTGCCTTGGTGACCGGTATCGAGCCGATCGCCACGGTGATTGCCTGCGCGCTGCTGTGCATCTTTCTGTGCATCTTTATCTTTTTGACGCTCAATCCCGATTCGGTGCGCTCCCAGTACACCGAGGAGACGCTCTCGGTGGCCTCGGCCATGCTCGAGGACATTAAGGGCGGTCTGACGCAGGAGTCGGCGCGTTTGGTGTGCCGGCGCATTTTGCCCGAGACGCGCGCCATGACGGTGGCCATCACCGACGAGGACAACGTGCTTGCCTGCGCGGGCGAGTTTGAGGAAAAACTGCTGCCCGATACTCCCATCCACACGCTTGCCACACGCTACGTTATCGAACATGGCATCGTGCAGTCGTTCAACCGTATGGTGGATGTCGTGGGCTCGGACGGCTCGCACAACCAAGTCCCCGCCGGCATTATCGCCCCCATCAAGGTGGGCGATCGTACCGTCGGCACGCTCAAGTTCTACTACAAGACCCCGCGCGCCGTCGACCGTACCCAGTACGCGCTTGCCTCGGGCTTTGCCGAGATCTTGTCCACGCAGCTCGCCATCCACGAGCTCGAGGTGCAAAAGGAACTCACGGCGCGCGCCGAGGTGCGTGCGCTGCAGGCGCAGATTAACCCGCACTTCCTGTTCAACACGCTGAACACCATTGCATCGTTTACGCGCACCGACCCGCTGCGGGCCCGCGAACTGCTTCGTGAGTTCTCATCGTTCTATCGTGCCACGCTCGACAACTCGGGATCGCTTATTCCGGTCTCGCGCGAGGTCGCACAGACCAGGCGCTACCTTACCTTTGAGAAGGCCCGCTTTGGCGAGGACCGCGTGCTTGCGACGTTCGATGTGTCCGAGGACGTGGAAGATACGCTGGTGCCGGCGTTCGTGATCCAGCCGATTGTCGAGAACGCCGTACGTCATGGTATGGGCGATGACGACGCCCTGAGGATCGACGTGACCGTTCACCAAGACGGCGAGGATGCAATCTTGATTGCCGTGGCCGATAATGGCGTGGGCATGGATGAGGGTACCGCCGCCAGACTGTTTGACGAGCGTTCTGCCCGTCCCGACGCCAGCTCTCCCCAGGGTGGCGGCGCCGGTGTGGCCATGCACAATATTTCGGAGCGCATCCATCGCTTTTATGGGCCGCACTCCTATACGCGTGTCGAATCGGCGCCGGGCAAGGGCACCAAAGTGCTCCTTCATCTTGATTTGTCAGAGAGCATCTTCGACATTCAAGAGTAAAATAAAAGACTACGGGCTCAACGTCATGCGACGGATGCCCGGCGTAGTTAGTTGACGAAAGGTTTTATCCCTATGCTGCGTGCGATGATTGTGGATGATGAGGCGCCGGCTCGCTCGGAGCTTCGCTTCCTGCTCGAGCAAACGGGCAAGATCGGCACGATCACGGAGGCGTCGAGCGTCCGCTCCGCCATCGAGATGCTTATGGAAAGTCGCGTGGATGTCGTGTTTCTCGATATCTCGATGCCCGGTGCCTCGGGCCTGCAACTTGCCGAGGCGCTGCATAAGCTCAAAAATCCGCCGGCGATCGTGTTTGTGACTGCGTATAGTGACCATGCGGTCGAGGCATTCGACGTGGATGCCGTCGATTATCTGATGAAGCCGGTCGAGGAAGCTCGCTTGGATCGCGCGATCGAGAAGGTCATGCAACGCACCAAGCCGGTTACGGACAGCAAGGTGACCATCGAGCGTATCCCGGTGGAAAAGGGCGGCCGCAAGGTGCTCATTCCCGTGGACGACATTCGCTTTATCATGGCCAAGGACGATTACTCCTGCATCTATACCGTCGATGATCGCTTTTTGTCGACGACCTCGCTGGCGCAGTTTGAGGCCAAACTCTGCGACTTTGGCTTCTTCCGTGTTCACCGCCGCTATATCGTCAACTTGGCGTGCGTCACGGATGTGGAGACGGTGCCCTCGGGCGCCATCCAGCTGGGCATTACGGGCGTCGACGAACGCGTGCCGGTTTCGCGCCGCCGCGTCGTGCCGCTCAAGAAGGCTCTGAGTCTCTAGCACACTGGCCCCGCAGCCCTGTAGACCCATCGTCTGCGGAGCCGTGGGGCTTTTTTGTATGTATCTGCCGAATCGTTTTTTGCGGAAGGATCCCATGAACAGCGCAAGCGCCAAGCGCATCGACATCATCTCGGACACCCACGGCTATTTATCGCCTGCGCTCTTGGATGAGCTTGAGGGCGCAGATCTGATTATCCACGCCGGCGACCTCACGTCAGAGATGGACTACGAGCACCTATGCACCATCGCCCCCGTGCGGGCCGTACTGGGCAACAACGATTACTACCGCGACTACGGCCCCGATGTAGACCGTCTTGCGCTTTTTACCTACGAAGGCCTCAAATTCGCCGTAGCCCACTACCGCGAAGACCTTCCGGTGGGATCCGTAGACGTAGCCATCAACGGCCACACCCACGTAACCAAAGCTGTCTCTTATACACATCTCCGAGCCCACGAGACGCTCATGAATCTCGT
>UQMO01000016.1 GCA_900542125.1 uncultured Collinsella sp.
CTACACCTAAGCCTTCGTCGGCAGCGTCAGATGTGTATAAGAGACAGATATTCCAGCGCTTCGCAAAGCGCCTTGGGGTCGGTCACGCCCAACGGAATACTTCGTAGCTCGTCCTGCGCATTAGAAAGAGCCGTGATGTCAGACCCCGGGCTCTTGATGACATTGGCGGTGTCGGTCAGCACCGGCTTTCGCAGGCGCAAGTCGCACGGCTCCAAGCCCAGCGCCGCCACGGACGCCGAAACGGTATCGCCAAGCCACGACGCAATGGAGCCCAACGCGCCGTTGCCCCCTCCTAGGCCCTTAATCATCTCGTCCACAAGTTCGTCGGCCGAACCTTGGATGTCTCCGTATCCCACAAGCAGCCGTCCCCAAACATCCATGACGCCATCGAGTACGCCGGCAACGCCACCCGAGCGTTCCTTCAATGTCGAGAAAAATCGCGAAAGCACGTTGTTTTGCGCCGTCGCCTCATCGGGCGCCAGCACCGCGGCAGAGATGGCACCGCGACTGCCAAGCTCAACCGCCGTGTTAAACGAAGAGTTGAGCTCATCGGGGCTCGAGATGGCACCCGAAACCGCAAAGGCAGCCACGCCGTTGCGACCGGGCGGAGCGATACGCGGACGTTCGCCCGAAAGCGTTTTAATGGCCTGGTCAAACGCATTGCTCGCACGGTCGGCCTCATCCTCGGTCTGACGCATGAGCTCAAGCTCTTTGTTCCGACATTTGACGTATTCCTCCAAGGCCTTTTTGAACTCGTCGAAGTGATATTCGAAGCCGTTTTCGATAGAGGTTGAAGGCGCCGCAACAGCACCAAGCGACAAAACGCCAAAATGGCATTTGCTGCATTTATCCTGTCCATCGTAATCGGCAACCGAAGCAAATCCGCTCGGCGTCCCTTTCTTATAGTTAGGGCAGGTCGTCCCGTAATGCAGATACGCCTTGTCATCGTTCACGCTCGTCGGCCACACCGCATCGGTATAGAGCTCCGTCGCCCGAACCTCATCAGAGTTGCGCGGCAGCAGCGGAATATAGGAGGAAACCCTGTCTCCGTTCTCGGTTATATGTGCCCGATCGACCTCCGCGCTCGCATAGGTATAAAACGCCTTACGCGCCGCAGACTCTGCCTTCATCTCGACACTCGAGCCGTGGGGCTTCTCATTTGTCAGACGCCAGTGGTAGTAGTCCTTCGCGCGATCAAGGGCAACTTGGGGCTCCCACGTAACGCTCGATGAGTAATGCGGATTTTGAACACCGGGGAGATCCGTTAGGCTTTTCGCACGCTCCCACATGCAAGAACAGCTGCCGACCGAGCCCTTGTCAGACCCACCACAATCCGCCAGCCAAGCACGCTCTTTAGCCTTCGCCGTGTCCTCAGAAGCCTTCCGCAGCTCCTCGGCCGCACACTCTAAATCATCTGATGTGTCTTTAATGGTATCGGTCGAGATCTCTGATCCTTTGAGCGCAGCGAAGTCAGACTCGGATGTCCTGGGCACGGCAAGCGCCGTACCGGTATAGGTCACACTATCGGTATCCTGCGCCGACACCGCCTGCGTGGCACGCGCGGCGATCAGATACGGCAGAGCCGTCTCGATTTTCTGTAAGCCTTCCGATGCGCTTTTGGCAAACTTGTTGCGCGTTTTAATGATCTCAATCCCAGTGTCGACCATATTGCCGGCAACCGGCTCGGCACCCGGGATGAGGATGGCGACCAGGCCCGTCCCGATCGTGGCAAACCCCGCCAGCCCCAGACTCAAGATGCTCGCATCAACCACCGTGGCAGCCGTGTGATAGGACGACACTACGTTGGCACCCGCCAGCGCGCCGCTATCAGCCGCCACCTGGGTATCCCCGGCACGCGACATGCTCCATATCGCCGCGGTCGACGAAAACAACAATGTGAGCACCACTAGGATGACCACGGCAGAAGAAAGCGTGGTATAGGCGCCGTCTTCGATAAACAGATCGACACCGGCTCGACCCATAAAGCCGCCTCGCTTGCGATGGCAGCTCGGACGGTGCGTCAAAACGCGTCTAGACCAGAAACACTTAATCCCATGCAGCAATCCACGAATCATAATCTCCCTCCAGCCATTCGGGACGCGATTGATACGAGACATCGACCTTGAGCTCAACGTAGCCGCCCTCGGCGGTACCACCCATAGCCTGCGCAAACGCACCGATCACAGGCAACGGCTTGACCTCGCCGGAAACGGACACGGACGAGACGCCACCCGCACCGGCCCGGCCAAGCTCGATATCCCACGACAACGGCCCGCCGGCATGAAAGATCGAAACGTTGGGCACTGCGGCAAGTCGGCGGCGGGTGAACTCCTTAAGATCGTCGTCCTCCGCCGTCGTCGTGGTCATGAGCCGCGCGGTCTCGGCGGCGGCAGACTCCATGACCGCGCGCGTATAGAGCAGGCACACCGGTTGCAGCGCGAGAAGGATGAGTGTCAGAAACGTCGGCAGCAAAAAAGCGGCCTCGACCGTAGACTGCGCCCGGTCCTCGCGCGCGGCATCAATACAACGCGATGTCCTTAGCGGCCGCAGCGGCGTCGATAACCGACGTCGAGGCAACGCTATGGGATGCCGCCCGCTCAACCAGCGCCGCCAAGCGCCCATCGGTGCCGGCACGCCAAAGTCCCGCGATCGCCAGCACGATCGATAACAGCGCCACCGTGACAATGGCGTATTCGACCGTCGCCTGGGCAGATTCCTCACGCAGGACATCATGCATTTCACGATCCCTCCTTTGAGTCCGTTGCCTGCGGGCTCAGGCGCACGGCGCGCAGACGACACGAAGCATCGCCAGCATCCGCGGCAATTGTCACCATATCGACCCAGCCGCGTCCGTCGCGCACGATGGCGCCCCACACGTTTCCCTTGATGTCGAGATAGCCGCTCAGAGCAAGTTGCGCCGTGGGTACCTCGCGATAGGCACGCAGCATATCCGCCGCCGCTTCGGTCATCGGTCGGTCCTCGGACCATGCAAGCCGGACCGCAATCGCGTTGCCCTCAGGCGAATCCGTCGCAGTGCCAGACCGCTTGTCGAGCGTCCGCAGAAAGGTTTGCGCCGTGACAGCGACATCCGAATCGTCCGCATCTCGCATCTCATCTTTTTGAGACGCCACCGCCGAATCTGAGCCCAAATCGGAGGCGGTCCCAGGACGCTGCTGCCGCGCGGCGTTAAGCCCCCAAAGCACCGCCGCTATCGCCACGGTCAGGCAAGCAAACACCAGCAGCACCCCGATGGGGCGCTCGCCCTCTACAGGCTGTTGATGCCCTCGCTGATAGCGTTCCATAGATCTTGGACCTTGCCCTTAAATGCGACGATGGCGATAATCGCGATCACCACGAGCACGCCGACCAAGATGGCATACTCGGTGGTACCCTGTGCACTCTCCTCCTGCAATAGTTCCTTGGCGCGCTGACGAACATGTGCCGCCCGGCAAAACGCCCAGCCCTGGACCTTGCCAGCAGCGTCAGTCATCGTGTTCATGTATTCCTCCCTACATCATCCCGCCTGCTCCCAGCAGCGGGCCCAATATGGACAGAAGCAACGCCGGCAAGATGAGCGTGCCGGTGGGAATCAGCAGCTTGACGGGCGCACGCTCGATCTCGCGCTCGACCGCGGCGCGATGAGCCGCACGGATCTCGCGACTTTGAGCGGCCAGCGTCTCGGCAAGTGGGGCACCCAGGGCGAGCGCCTGCCCCACCGTGATGGCAAAGGTCTCGAGCGCTCGCACGTCCAGGTCGCGCGCGGCGGCCAACAACTCGTCCTCACGCGTGCCCACGCCCACCTGCCACGCCATGCAGGCGCGCTCAAGGCGAAGAGCCAGCACTGACCGGCGGTTGGCGCAGAAAATCTCAAGCGCCGCATCAAACGAAAGACCGGCCGAAAGACCCAAGCGCACAACATCAATCATCTCGGACACTTCGCCGAGCGACACTCGCGCCGGGCCGCCCGCTCCAACCGCGCCCTTCACTCGCGCGGTCAGAGCATCGACCACCGAGCGACCCGCGGCAGCGACCAGCACCGCCTCGCGCTTGCAGGCCTCTGCGATCTTGCGTGCATCCGCCCGATCCAAACCCGTCGCGACAAATACACTCAGGGCGCACAGGCAAGCCGCAACTGCAACCGGGGCGCTCATAGCTCCACCCGCATAATGCGCCGGATAACCACCAGGGCAACGGCGTTGAGGGCAAGACCCAGCACCACAGCGCCCGCGCCGGCAGGCGTCGCAAGACCGCGACGAAAATCTGCCGAAAGCAGCGCCAACACCGCGCACATGCCCGCCGGCATCGCCGCGACCATATGCGCAGACATGCGAGCCTGCGACGTCTTAACATCCAGGCGGCGCTTGAGCTCAATGCGCTCCCCCACCATGCTCGACGCCTCGGACAGTAAGTCGGCAAGCGGAGCGCCGGTGCGCTGAGACACCTTAAGCGCCAAGGTCACAAGCGAAAGACCGGGGGCGTCGATACGCACGAGCAAGTCATCGAGCGCGTCGGTCGCCGAGATGCCGCAATCGATCGCCGCCGCCACCCGCAAAAACTCGGTATGTACTGGCTCTTGCGCATGAGCGCCCACAAAGCGCATGCCCTGGGCCAGCGAATGTCCCGAGGCAAGCGACATGGAAAGTGCGGTAAACGCCTCGGGCATTGCCTCTTCTGCATCGTGTTGCTCGCGCCGGCTCTCAAAGCCATCCCGAGCGGCGCCAACGGCAAACGGAGCAACAAATCCCAAGGCAAATCCGAGGGGCGATAACGACACCATCGTTAGTAAAACGCAGCAGACACCGCTCGATAGCAGCAGAAACGCCAAACGTCCCGAAGCATCTTCGATCACGAGGCCAAGGCGATGCGCCGGAGCCAGCGATGCCCACGAACGGGCGATCTTTTTCAGCAGATCGTTTTCCACCAGCTCACGCGGCAGCTTCTCTGCCACCGTCTCGAGCGCCTGACGTGCCAGCTCCGCCGGCGGTACCTGCGGCACACGAGGTTCCGCCCCGCACGCCGTCGCGACAGAAAGCCCTGCCAAGCCCCCTACGACGAGGGGCACAGTGATCTCCATTCGTCCACCTCCTCTTGTGTGAGCGTCCCCGACCGCAGGCCTTCTGCGATAAACGGCGGCTCGCGGTCAAGCGTCCAGGTGCGCTCGGCGGCATCGAACGTCACATAGCGCTCGAGCTCTACGCCACCCGATGCGGCGCGTCGCACCCCCGAATACGAGGAGACGAAACGCCTGCCATCGGCGTGGCGCTCGGACATCACGATGCCGTCGAGCGCCATGGCAATCTGCTCCTCGATGAGCTCGCTCGGCAGATCGATGCCATAACGTGCAAGCAACGTCAGACGCACCACGGTCTCCTGTTCTGAACCCGCATGAAGTGTGGTGAGCGACCCGTCGTGGCCCGTGTTCATGGCCTGCAACATGTCGCAGCACTCGGCACCGCGCACCTCGCCCACCACGATGCGGTCGGGGCGCATGCGTAGGGCATTAGTTACCAGGTCGCGGATCGTCACCGCGCCCTCGCCCTCAATTGAAGCCTCGCGCGCCTCTAGGCGCACCACGTGCGGATGATGCGCAAACTTGAGCTCGGCAGAGTCCTCGATCGTCACGATGCGCTCGCCGGTGGAAATCTCACATGACAACGCGTTGAGCAGGGTGGTCTTACCAGATCCCGTGCCTCCCGCAACCGCCAGGTCCTGTCGCAGCGACACCGCACACGACAGCAGCTGCGCATACCAAAGCGGCAGCGATCCCAACCCCACGAGCTCGTCCAGCGAGCAGATACGGTCCGAGAACTTTCGGATGGTGAGAATCGGTCCGTCAATCGCCACAGGCGGAATCACCGCGTTGACGCGATAGCCCGTTTTGAGGCGGGCGTTGACGATGGGGCTGCGCTCGTCGATGCGGCGGCCAAGTGGCGAGATAATGCGGTCGATAAGCACACGGATCTGCTCATCATCCTCAAACGCATGCTCGATGGGGTACAAGACGCCGCCGCGTTCAAAGAAAGCCGAGCGGCAGCCGTTGATCATGATCTCGGTAACGGTGTCGTCCTCGATGAGCGGCTGCAACGGCCCCAAGCCCACCACGTCATCCAAAATCTCGTCGATGATGGTCTCGCGCTCGGGCGTCGCGAGATCGGTCGGCTCCTCAACATTGAGCGCCGCCTCCACCGCAGGACGCAATTCCGAGCGGGCAAGTGCCGGGTCGATATAGGCGCTGATACGCGCCACTTCGTCGTAACCCATGCGGTCCATCACGGCGCGCTTGGTGCGTCGTTTCACGGCGCGGCGACGCCCCGCATCTACAGACGCTGCCGCCGCCGCAGCGCCGGCAGCCTTAATCCTCGTTTGCAGGCTCATCGCTGATCGCCCTCGCGCGACCAGGGAAGGCGGATACGCGGGCGTTCGGTGCGCGTTGCACGGTCGGCGACCATATCGCTCCAAGGGCCGACGGCGCACCCCAGTTCCACGAGCATCTCGCGCGTGGCCTCGCGCACGCTAGTCGCAAAAGCGCTGGTCTGCCCCACTGCCTCGTCAGCGCGCCCAAACGCCATGAGCGCGGCGAGATCCTGCCCGCCATCGGCGATACGAATCTTGGAGCTCAACGCACAGGCAATCTCAAAGCGCATGGCGACGTCCTCGTCTGCCCCGCGCGCACCGAACCGGTTGAACACGGCGCTCATGCGCGTGCGCGGCACACTTACTCGACCTGCCAGTTCAATGACGCGCGATGCCGATGCCGCGGACGACACCGCCGCATCGCCAACGACCAGGCAACGGTCGCTCGCCGCCACCGCAGCCGCCACGGCGTCGCCCCAAAAGACCGAGGTATCGATAAAGACCACATCGGATTCTCGACGCAGAACATCAAGCAGTAGCTCCACCGGACGTGCCATGAGCTCGGCTTGCTCGGGCGCCGCGACGGGACCCCAGAGCGTAACGCCCGGTGCCACGCGCATCGATGTGGCTACGATATCCGGCTCGGTGAGCGTGCCCGCCGCCGACGGCTCGATAAGTGCCGCCATATCGCGCGGAGCATCGACGCCTAACAAGTCGTAAAGGTTTCCAAACATCAGATCCAGGTCGAGCACGGCGGCACGCAAGCCCAACAGCGACGATGTGTGTGCCATGGTGGCAACGATCGTCGACTTGCCGCAACCGCCCGAACCCGAAATGGCGCAGATGACCGGAGCTCGATGCGGCGAAGCGGCAGCGTCTGCCGGCGGCATCGGAGGCGGCGGGGCGGGCGTCGGTGACAGCGTCCCCGTCTCCCCCGCCGCAACCACACGCTGCGTCCAAGCCGGCATGGCAGCTTGTTCGGTCTGCGAGGCAGGCTCGTTCTGTGCAATCTGCTCATGCTGCATCAGCGACAACTCGCCGCACCCGGCAAAGCCCTCAACTTCATCGAGTTCATCCGCCAGATTCACGCCGTGCACGTATCCCATATCTACAGCCGGGGAATCGCCAGCATGCTGCGCCGGCCCTCCAGCGTCATCGTATACAAGGGGGTTCCGGGGGCGCCGACCATGCTCGGCTTCCGCTTTTCCATAATCATCAACACGCGGGCCTCTTGTAGCGCGAGGCGCCCCGGGTTCCCTATCAACAAAAGCATCGGGCTCAATCGTCATGCGCCGATCGGAATCAACCGCTCCCTCGCCCGCGCGCCCGTTGCCGCATATACTGTGTGCAGCGATGACCTCGGTCGCCCCCGCGCGAAACAGCCCCTCGATATCCGACGGATCGAGCGCTTCTATCAACACGACCACGCGACTCACGCGGCCTTCGGCCGTCAGGCGCGCAACAGTCTTGCGCACATCTTCGGTATCAAACAGAGACGCCGCGATGATGGCAGCCCCGCGGCGTGACGGAAACGCCCGCGCCATGGAAACCAGCCCGTCCAGGTCACCCACGCGAAGCACCTGTGCACCCACATCACGGCCCTCGACTTCCCGCTGCAACAGTCCGTAATCGCCGCACGCGCAGCACGCAAGCCAGATCGCCTTCATCACTCGTCGCCTCCGCTCTTTTTGCCGCGCGCCGTGGCGGGAATCGTCAAGCTGACCGTTCCCTTGCCCGAGGCTCCCAGCAGTTCCTTGACGTCTTCGGGGTCAGCCGCCAGCGTCACCCATTCGATCTTGCCCTCGCGCGTGGCACCGGAATCCTCACTGGTATCGATCACGTACGCGCCGCACAGCCGATCGGTTACGCCGTCTTTTTGCACATACACATCCACATAGCTGCCCACGCCCGTAGCACCGCCGACCGAGTGCTCGGCATCGACCGCCACCGAAACGGCGACCTTGCCCTTAGGCACCTCGAGCTTGTGGCTCTCGGCCTTGGTGTAGACATTGCAGATCACGGCGTTTTTGGGAATACGCGAAGTCGTCACGTCGCCGCGCACCTGGCGCAGCTCGGTCGCCGCGTCACGCGGCAGCAGACTCGTCAGCCATTCCTGGGTTAAGACATTGGTCTCATCGAGGGTCTCGCCCACATCGATATCGCGCGCCGCAACGCATACCTCGACGCGATCGCCACCGTACTTGGCCAAGGTCTCAGCCTGGACCTGTTCGGCTTGCGAGCGGATTGACGAGCCGTAAACCATGCAGAGCAGAGCAGCGAGCACGCCCGCGACCAGACTGATAGCGATGCGCTTGCTCTTGTTCACGGCCGCTCCTCTCATGGCAGTGCCGGGCGAATGCCCGTACCACCATTGTCTGGGCGGTCAGAGTGCAAAGCGGCGCAATCGCGATCTTGGTTTTCGATGTCAAACCAATCGCTGACCAGAAGCTGACCAGCCCGTCAAGCTCGTGGCAAGGTTTTGGTCAGCACGTCAGCAAACTGCATGTTTCGAGGCTTTTCCGCAGCAAAAAAGCCGTCTCCCGAACAGTTGGGAGACGGCTGTCATAGAAAAAATCAATTACAGATGGACATCGGGATCGAGCATTTGAGCACTCACGCGCATGGATGACGCCAGGCTTTGGAACGTTTCCAAACGCAGGCTGTCGATCTGCCCGGCGTCCTCGGCCTCGCGAACGGCACAACCCGGCTCATGGGTATGTGTGCAATCGCCAAACCGGCACGCGCGCGATGCCTCGACAATCTCGGGGAAGGCGCGCGCCAGACCCCGCTCGTGACCCACGAGCGGTAGGCTGCGCAGGCCCGGGGCATCGGCGATCACGCCGGCGTCGCCCGGTAGCGCCACCATCACGCGCGCGACGGTAGTGTGACGGCCCTGGTCGTCGCGTTCGCGCACACCGCCGGTCGCCAACGTATCGTGGCCCAGCAGCGCATTGAGCAGCGTCGACTTGCCGGCACCCGATTCGCCCAGAATCATGGCGCAGCTCCCGGCAGGCACGCAGACACGGACCTCGTCCAGGCCGCGGCCCTCAGCAGAGGACGTCACGATCACGCGCACGTCCGGACCCACCAGGCAGCGCACGCGGTCCAGATCGCGCTCGAGCTCCTCGGCATCGCAACGGTCAGCTTTGGTGAGTACCACCACCGGCTCGGCATCGCAGTCGAGCGCCAACACCAGCGAGCGCGCCACGCGGTCGAGCAGTACCTCGCCGGCACCGAGCGCCTGCACGATTAGCACGCTATCCACGTTGGAGCAGAGCACCTGACGCTCTCCGCGGGCACGGCCGCGCCAACGCTCAAAGCTCGTACGGCGCGGCAGAACGCACTCAATCACGCCCATATCGTGCCCGGGAGCGCGGCGCACCGCCACACGGTCGCCCACGGCGGGCAGCAGCACCTCGTCCTCACCGCGCGACTTGGCAAACCCCACGGCATGCTCGGCACGAAAGGTATCGTCGGCCGTCGCCACCAGCGGAAACCCGCGATCCAGGCGAATAACGGCACCCAGCTGCATCTGCTCGGGCTCCTCGGCATGTGCGCAAAAGTCGTCAAATGCCGCCTGCTGAGCTTCATCGACCGGCAGGTCATCAAACGCCGGAACGTCCTGCAGCGCGTCAAGTCCCGGTACGCTTGCCAGCAGCTCCTCGGCAGACGCGGGGGCCTCGGTCGCAAGCTTCCGACGACGATCGCGCTTAGCCCGCGCCCCCGTCGTCTTTTTCTTCGCTTTAGCCTTAGCCTTGCCCACAGATGCCTCCCAGCACAAAACCACACAACTGAGCAGGTATTTTAAATCAAAAAGAGCTGGCCGGGCAAAGCCCGACCAGCTCACAAACTTTCCCTCAGCCCTTTTCATCCGTGTGGGAGAGAAGCCGGCAAGGACACCGCAGGGCCCGCCCCGGGAGTGTTTTCTTCTGAGCGATCCCGCAGCGCGAAGCGCGAGGACCAGCGAAGAAGAAAACACGCAGGGGCGGGCCCGGACAGGTACGTTACTCCTTCTCGACCGCGCGCATGATCGCCTTGTAGATCTCCATCAGCGGAATGATCAGGAAGGCAAGGCCCAGCGCGGCAAGAACGCCCTTGAGCTCAAGCGTCACGGGGCCAAAGAACATCTCGGCAAGCGTCGGCTGCACGGTCACGATAACCGTCAGCACCAGCGCCAGCGCGGCGGAAGCCCACAGCCACTTGTTCTGCTTCTTCATGCTAAACAGCGACGCACGACGGCTGCGCATATTGAAGCAGTGGAAAATCTCGACCATGTTGAGCGTGATGAACGCCATCATCACGCCTTCCTCGTCGGCATTGCCGGCGATCATATCGGCGATGTGGATGTAGCCCATGTCAAAGTACACGCCCACAAAGAAGCTCGCCAGCACCAGCACGGTGATGATCAGGCCCTGGACCACGCAGTCCAGGCCCATGTGACCGGCAAAGACGCCGTCCTTGGCGTTGCGCGGCTTGCGTTTCATGATGTTGCCCTCGGCGTCCTCCATGCCCAGCGCGAGCGCGGGGAAGCAGTCGGTAACCAGGTTCACCCACAGCAGCTGCACCGGCTGGAAGATGGTAAAACCGATAAGCGTGGCGATAAACACCGAGAAGACCTCGGCAAGGTTGGCCGAAAGCAGGAACTGGATGACCTTGCGGATGTTGTCGTAGATGCGACGACCTTCTTCGCAGGCACCGATGATGGTGGCGAAGTTATCGTCGGCGAGCACCATGTCGGCAACGTTCTTGGTGACGTCGGTACCGGTGATGCCCATGCCCACGCCGATGTCGGCGCGCTTGATGGACGGGGCGTCGTTGACGCCGTCGCCCGTCATGGCGACGATCTGGTCGCGCGACTTCCAAGCCTCAACGATGCGGGTCTTGTGCTCGGGCTGAACGCGGGCGTACACGCCGTAGTCCTCGATGTGCGCGTCGAGCTCCTCGTCGCTCATGCGATCGAGGTCGGCACCGGTGATGGCCTGGCTGCGGTCGGCGACGATGCCCAGCTGCTTGGCGATGGCCACGGCGGTGTCGATGTGGTCGCCCGTAATCATGACGGTGCGGATACCGGCATCGTGGGCCTCGCGGATGGCGTCGGCGACCTCGGGGCGGACCGGGTCAATCATGCCGGACAGGCCGCAGAAGACCAGGTCGTGCTCGAGCGCAGCGGGGCTGCAGTCGCTCGGGACCTCGGTGTAGGTGTGGCTTGCCAGCGCCAGTACGCGCAGGGCCTCGTCGGCCATGGCCTTGTTGGCGGCCACGAGCTCGGCGCGACGCTCCTCGGTCAGCGGAACGACCTTGTCGCCCTCGTAGATATGGGTGCACAGGCCGATCACCACGTCGGGCGCACCCTTGGTGTACTGCTCATACTCGCCGTCCAGGGTCTCGACGACCACGGACATCATCTTGCGGCCCGAGTCAAACGGGGCCTCGCCCACGCGCGGATGCTCGGCAGTCAAGCCAGTGAGGCCCGCCTTGCCGGCATCATTGACGAGCGCACACTCGGTCGGCTCACCCACGGCCTCGCCCAGCTCCTCGTCCCACTGGGCATCGGAGCACAGCGCCATACCTGCCAGGAACTTCTCCTTGGGCGCGGCGAGCTCGTGCTTGACGACGGTCATCTTGTTCTGGGTAAGGGTACCGGTCTTGTCGGAGCAGATGGTCTGTGTGCAGCCAAGGGTCTCGACGGCGGAAAGCTTACGGATAATCGCCTGGCGCTTGGCCATTTTGGTCACGCCGAGCGAAAGCACGATAGTCACGACGGCGACCAGGCCCTCGGGGATGGCGGCGACGGCGAGCGAGACGGCAACCATAAAGGTATCGAGCAAGGCTGTCGGGTCGGTGAGGACGTTGCCCACGCCGTGACGGATGATGTCGACGCCAAAGATGACGACGCAGATGACGATAACCATGATGGTAAGGATGCGGCTGAGCTCGGCGAGCTTCACCTGCAGCGGCGTGAGCTCTTCCTTGGCCTCGGCCAGGGCGCCGGCGATCTTGCCCATCTCGGTGTTCATACCGGTGCCGACCACGACGGCGCGACCGCGGCCGTATACCACGGTGGAACCCATGTAGCACATGTTCTTGCGGTCGCCGAGCGGCACGTCGTCGATGCCGGCGGCGAGCTCAATGACGTTGGCATGCTTCTCGACGGGCACGGACTCGCCGGTAAGGGCGGCCTCCTCGATCTTCATCGTGGCGCTCTCGAGCACACGGCAGTCGGCCGGGACGGAGTCGCCCGCCTCGAGCATGATCACATCGCCGGGCACGAGCTCGGCGCTCGGCAGGTGCACGAGCTTGCCGTCGCGCAGCACCTTGGACTGCGCCGCGCTCATCTCCTGCAGGGCCTCGAGGGCCTCCTCGCTTTTAGCCTCCTGAACCACGCCCAGCACCGAGTTGACGATAACGACGAACATGATGATGGCGACATCGGCAAAGTCCGCCTCGCCCTTGACCATGCCCGTGAGCGCGCTGATGACGGCGGCAACGATCAGCATGATGACCATGGGGTCGGCCATCTGCTCAAAGAAGCGCTTCCACAACGGGGTCTTCTCGGCTTCCTCGAGCTTGTTAGGGCCTGTCTTGGCGAGGCGCGACGACGCCTCGTCGTTGCTCAGGCCGAGGTTCTCATCGACACCTTGGTCGCTGAGCACCTCCGCCGCGGCGGACAGGTATTCCTTTTGCATATAGAGTCCCCTCCTGGGATTCGGGCCACTCAGCAGATTGATGCCCGATCATAATTCCCAGGAGAAGGGCAAGGGCTCATCAAGGCTGCCGTGCTGAGCGGCAGTTGATAGTGGAGCTATGGTACCCCAAAGCAACGCGTCTAGCCAAAACAATCCATTTGGAAATAGGGTCCATTCGCAACGATGCAGACCGTATGATGTTCAACATTGATAAAACGTTTTTTCTTCGGTGCATCATCAAACTGAAATATCGCCCAGATAGCAGCGGTTAGAACGGTTGGTAAAGTTTTTGCATATACCGTTTTTTCGCAAAAAATGAACTTCTAATTCGGCATACGGTCGATTTTTTGGGGTATTCGGTCGCCATTTCGTTATAATCATCTCAGTTTTATTTCTTATGGTTTATCTATCGGTTTATCTATCAGCGCAAGACGATGTCAGATGGAGGTCTGAATGTACAAGCGCACCAAGATTGTATGCACCATGGGTCCCGCCTGCGATAGCGACGAGACCATCCGCGAGATGATCAAGGCGGGCATGAACGTCGCCCGTTTTAACTTCTCGCACGGATCCTACGACGAGCACCACGGTCGCATCGAGCGCGTCCGTCGTATTTCCAAGGAGCTCGGTCTGCCCGTCGGCATCCTGCTCGACACCAAGGGCCCCGAGGTCCGCACCGGCCTTCTGGTCGACGGCAAGAAGGTTGCCGTCAAGACCGGCGATAAGATCGTCGTCACCGCTCAGCCCACGTCCGAGGATTTCCACGGCACCTCTGAGCACATCTCCCTCGACTACCTGGCTCTGCCCTCCGAGGTCGAGAAGGGCTCCCTTATCCTGATTGACGATGGCCTGGTTGCCCTCGAGGTCGAGTCCGTCGACGGCCAGGACATGACCTGCGTCGTCAAGAACGACGGCCTGATCGGCGAGCGCAAGGGCGTCAACATGCCCAACGTCAACATCTCGCTGCCCGCCATCACCGAGCGCGATCGTCAGGACATCCTCTTTGGCCTGACCGAGAACATCGACTACATCGCCGCTTCCTTCATCCGCGACGGCGAGTCCGTCCGCGGCATCCGCGAGCTTTGCCGTGAGAACGGCGGCGAGCACGTGACGATCTTCCCGAAGATCGAGTGCGCCCTGGGCGTCGAGAACTTCGACGAGATCCTCGAGGCTTCCGACGGCATCATGGTCGCCCGTGGCGACCTGGGCATCGAGATCAAGCCCGAGCTCGTTCCGCACATCCAGAAGGAGATCATCGCCAAGTGCAACGCGGCCTACAAGCCCGTTATCACCGCTACGCAGATGCTCGACTCCATGCAGCAGAACCCGCGCCCGACGCGCGCCGAGGTTGCCGACGTTGCTAACGCCATTTACGACGGCACCGACGCCGTCATGCTGTCCGGCGAGTCCGCTGCCGGTAAGTACCCGGTCGAGGCCGTTAAGATGCAGGCCAGCATTGCTCTCGAGACCGAGAAGTACCTCCCGGCTCACGCTCCGCTCGAGGTTCCGGCCGATGCTCACGGCACCCGCGTTGTCAACAACGTTGTGGGTATGTCCGCTGTGAACATGGCCACCACCGTTGGCGCCAAGTGCATCACCGTGCCGACGACCACCGGTCGTACCGCTCGCCTGATCTCGCACTTCCGTCCCAACATGCCGATCTGCGCGTTCTCCCGCCACGAGTGGGCCGTCCAGCAGATGATTATGTACTGGGGCGTTATCCCGCACCAGGCCGAGATTACCCAGGGCACCGTCAACGGCACGATCGTCAAGGCGATCGAGACCGCTAAGGAGCTCGGCTACGTCGAGACCGGCGATCTGACCGTCGCCACCGCCGGCGACCCCCGCATGAGCGTCCAGCTCGAGGACAAGGTCTCCTCGACCAACGTCGCTTACGTCGCTCAGGTGCGCTAAATCGCACTTGCAAGCAAATTTGCATTGCAAAGGGCCCGGAAGGCATTGCCTTCCGGGCCCTTTTTTAAGACCTTATTCATATGCCGCTTCATCGATTTGCGTTCAGTCGCAAGCCTCTCCGATGCCGAGCGCACCACCGAAGACGTCCTGCAAGGGGAGCCGTTGGTCAATTGGGGTGAACTGTTCACCGTTAAGCCGGCCGGCTAGCAGCTAGCGATCAGGGGGACTGCGGGAACGTCAGAAGCGGCAACGCGAGCCGCAAAGCCCGCCTCGGTTAGCTCGATGACCTCGGTAAACGTTGCATCGAAAAACTCCTCGGTTAGCAAGCGATACGGCGGATGATCGGGCTCGCCGGGGTTTTCGCGTACAATCTCGTGCATGACGCCGATGGTCTTGAGCACATATTCTTTATGAATGGGATACTGCCCAAAACGCGTCGCCGCGGTATACAGGCGATCGGTCGCACGCGGGATGGAAACAATGCCGAGCGTCTTGCCAAACCAGTCAAAATCGCCCTGCTTTTTAATGCGGAACTCCTCACACGGCTTGCCGCCGTGCGCCTCCAGGTACTGATTCACGCGCGTATTCCATACGGTATCGGCCACCAGATGCGACCAGACACCCAGCGTCAAATCGAGCAACGACTGCGCCACATCTTCGGACGCAAGCGAGAACTCACAGGCGCCGGGACCGGCAACCGGCTCGGCATCCTTGTAGCGCTGGGGATAGTGCACGCGGTTCAGCCGCTCGCGTTCCTCGATAATCGAGGTCGCCGCGGCCGGCGCACCGGTGGGCGAACTTTTAAGCAACGGTGCCACATAGGTATCCCAGAACTCATGCTCACGAGGCTTAGGGATAGGCTCGGGCTTTGCAAAGTGCGTAATGCGGTACGGGATGGGATCGGCGATGCCAGGGACCATATAGCCCACGAAGATATCCGGAACCACGCAGCCAAACAAAAAGGCATTGCGGTCGCGCACGCTCTTGGCAAGCGCACCGGTGCGCTCCAGCAAACGCTCCGTCTGAGCGATATGAATGTTCCAGCTTGGCATAGCCACCCCCATAAAAACCTGGATAACTATACCATCACGGCAAAGCCGCGCGGGCGGCTACGCACGCTCTACGCAGCAACTAGTCCGTAGCACCGCTTTCGGTTCCATACGACGGCGAAGGCGCCTCAACCACATGGTGATATCGATCGATATAGATTGCACGGGCACCCAGGCGTCGCACCAAATCCTGGTGATGTGTGCTCATCAAGACCGTCTTACCGGCAGCAACATAGGCCAGTAGGAAGTTGACCACGATGTCGCAAGAGTCCTCGTCAAGTCCGTTAGTAGGCTCGTCGAGGACCAAGATATCCGGGTTCATCGACACCACCGCAGCCAGCGCAACGCGCTTCTTTTGCCCGCCCGAGAGCTGATAGGGAGAGGCATCGGCAAGGTCGGCAACCTGGAACAGCCCCATGGCATCGCGCACGCGGCGCTCGAGCTCGTCTGCCGGCAGCCCCATCTGCGCGGGACCAAAAGCAACTTCCTCGCCCACCGTAGCGCAAAAGAGCTGGGCATCGGCATTCTGGAACACAAAGCCCACGCGCTGATGAAAACGCTGAGCAGCCGCGGAATCCTTTAGAAACGCCGAATCGATCACGTGCCCGTCAAACAGGTACGCCCCTGCGTCCGCGAGTTCAAGGCCGTTAATAAGGCGCATAATCGTTGTCTTGCCGCAGCCGTTGGGACCGAGCAGGGCAACGAGTTCCCCACGATCGACCTGCAACGACACACCGTCGACAACCGTGTGCCCCGCATAGGAGAACACTACGTCGCGCAGCTCGATGAGCGGCGCGACCTCGGCGCCACCCGCACCGTTTGTGCCCGCCGCACCATTCATATCGATCGTCAAAACGTCGCCCTTCCCTATTTGCATCCCCAGCCGGAACCAGCAGCGCCTACAGCACGGCGCACAACACTGCGAGCAGCGCCACACCGGCCGCATAGACCGCATCGCGCCAGCCAAAGCCGCTCCGCGCGGGCGCCGGATACGCACCGGCAAAGCCGCGGCAAAGCATAGCCTCGTCCATCGCGCGGCTGCATTCCATCGCCTTAATAAAGGTCATGCCCATGATACCCGCGATCGAATCGGTACGCGAAAACCCCTCAGGCGCACGGCCAACGCTGCGCAGCATGACCGATTCGGTCAGATCGTGCGCCGTTCGGCCCAGCACCTCGATGTGCTTGAGCGCCATATCAAACGTAAAGATAACCTCGTCGGGCAGGCGCAGCATCTTGAGCGCCGCCGACATGCGGCTCCACGTGAGGGTCCACGAAACGCCCAGTACCAGCGACACGTTAATGAACGTTTTGAGTGCAATCTTAAGCATGGCACCCGTGGCAGAAGCGCCCAGCAGCAGGGCAGGCAGTGCCAGAACCACGGCAAACCCCGCAGCAGCCAACGCCGGCATAAAGGTAGCGCCCAGCCCGCGTACGGGGCGCACCGCGACCAGCACCAACGCGATCGCCGCCATCAACATGAGGTACAGCGGGCTCTGCGTCAGACACACGCACAGAACGCAGACGAGCATCCCCACCAAACGCACCGGCGCCGAAACGGAAGAAAGGGCGCGGTCGATCATCAACCCGCCCTCGTGTGCGCCGCCGCCCAGGCGAACCCGCTCAAGCAGGCTCGCCAGGTGCAGGACGTTCTGTTGCATTACGCGATGCCGAGCCCCCACGGGCTCATATCGCTCCTCGGCCGCAAGCCAACTAGGCAGCTCGGCTATTGCCATGAGCACCGCTTTCCTTAACCGTCAGCGAGATCAGACGGAATGCGATGGTGAGCACCTCCACGCCAATCACACCGGAAAGGATATACATGGCAGCCTGACCGGCAAAGCCAAGACCCTGCTCCTCGGAATAGGCCTGCAGGTAATCGCCCGTGGGCAGCGCATCGGCAAAGGTCGGGGTATCGAGACCGACCGAAGCCTGCAGGCTGTTGTCACCAGCCTCCTGAACGGCGGTCGCGGCGCCCTCAGCGTCCCACTCACCCCAGGCGTCACCCGTGGCCAGCAGGCCCAGCGGCGTGGCCACGACAAGCACGGCAACCAGGATGAGCGTGGGGACCAGCGAGGTCTTCTTGGCGGTAGCGCCCTCGGCGGCAAGCTGGCCGTCAACGGCCTCGGGACCGACGATAATGCTCGGCGCCGTCTTCTTGATAAAGCCGTAGATCGCGGCAGTCGCCACGCCCTCGACCACGCCGGCGACCAGCATGTGCGGGATCATCATGGCCGGGATGGCGATGGACAGCGGGAAGGGGCAGTACAGCGGCGCGCCCGAGGCATTGGTGAAGAGCATGGGCTGAATACCAAACTCAATCGCCGCGCACAGGGCCGCCAGACACAGGCCGACCCAGCCGCTCACGATGGCAGAAACCGAAGTGCCCCAGCTCTTGTCGCGCAGGCGGCCGTTGAGCGCACGAAATACGATAGCGGCAACAAACGGCAGCACAAAGGCCATATTAAAGCAGTTGGCGCCAAAGGACAGGATGCCGCCGTCGCCAAACAGCAGCGCCTGCAACGCCAGCGCGACCGAGACCGCGATGGCAGCGGCCTCCGGGCCCAGCAGCAGCGCGATCAGCGCGCCGCCGACGGCGTGGCCCGTGGTGCCGCCAGGCAGCGGCACGTTGAACATCATGAGCAAAAAGGAGAAGGCGGCACAAATGCCCAGGAAGGCCATGTGCTCGCGATCGAGCGTGGCGCGCACCTTCTTGATGCAGTGGACCCACACGGGGACCATCGCCACCGCCATGACGGCATCGGTCTGCGGGGACAGGTAATTATCTGGAATGTGCATAGCGCCTCCCGGTTGTCGACGCGCGGAATTGCAGCGCCGCTTGAACGGTTTCGTCGGTGTTACGCATTATCAGTTTCGTAACACGCCGGCGGCTATCATAGCAAAACAGCGCGCCGCCAACAAAGCGACACGCCGTAATGCAATACACATGTCACAGACGCAAGGCGCCGACGGGCAGCAGCTCAGTCATGCCGCCGCCCGACGGCCCGCGCCTCAGTCGCAAGCCCTAGCCGCGAACCTCGCCGTTTACGCCCTTGCACACCTTGGTGACGATCTTCTGGTGCGCCTTTTCGACCTCTTCGCTGGTGAGCGTGTGGTCGTCGGAGCGATACGTAAGCGCGAAGGCCATGGACTTCTTGCCCGCACCGATGCGGATGGGATCGCGGTAGACGTCGAACAGGCGCACGCCCTCGAGCAGCTTGCCTCCGGCACTCGTAATACGACGCTCAAGATCCTCGCAGGTCACAGTGTTGTCGACCACGATAGCCAGATCGTGCTCAACGGCCGGGTACTGCGAGAACTCACGGTAGTTCTCCTGGTTACGGGCGCCCTTGATCAGCTTGTCCAGGTCGAGCTCAAAGGCAACGACGACCTCGTCAATGCCCATAGCCTCGCGCGCCTCGGGGTGAATCTCGCCAACCCAGCCCAGCACGGTACCGCCGGACAGAACCTCGGCGGCGCGACCCGGCTGCAAGAAGGCATAGCCCTCGCCCTCGACGGGACGGAAGCGGACCTTCTCGATGCGCAGCTGGGCAAGCAGCTCCTCGACAATGCCCTTGCCAAAGAAGAAACGCAGCTTGCGGTACTTCATGTTCCAGGACTGCTCGCTCCACTGGCCCGAGAGCACACCCGCCACGGACTTGGTCTCCTTGGGCAGGCTGGCGTTCTCGCGACCGTGGAACAGGCTGCCGACCTCGTACAGGTGCACGTTGGGCGTACCGTGCGCCTCGTTGTAGGCCACGGACTGCAGCAGGCCCGGCAGCAGCGAACGACGCATCTCGGTCTGCTCGGCCACCAGCGGGTTCATGAGCACCACGGGGCAACCGCGACCCTCGGTGGACATACCGATCTTCTCCAGGTCGCCCGGGGCGGCAAAGCCAAAAGTCGTGGTCTCGTTGAGGCCGCAGGCGCGCAGGATCTCGCCGACCTTACGAGTGAGCTTCTGCTCGCGGGTCAGACCGCCGATGTGGTTCTTGGCAGCCGGAATGGTCGCCGTCACACGACCCATGCCCCATAGGCGCAGGACCTCCTCGATCAGGTCGATCTCACGCGGCAGGTCGGGACGGAAGCTCGGCGGCGTGACCATAAAGTCCTCGCCGTCGCGCTCGACGGTGCAGCCCAGGCGGGTGAGCGAGCGCTCGATAAAGTCGGACTCGATGTCGGCACCGCAGATGGCGTGCACGCGGGCCAGGCGCAGCTTGATGCTGTCGATGGTCTTGGGCGCGGGGAACACGTCCACATAGCCGGGAGCGACCTCGCCGCCGGCGATCTCCTCAATCAGCGCGCAGGTAACGTTGGCAACATCCACGCAGCCGGTCTCGTCAACCTGGCGCTCAAAGCGAATGGAGGCGTCGGAGATCAGCGAAAGGTCGCGGCTGGTGTGCGAGGTGCGGCCGGCGTTGAAGCAGGCGCTCTCGACCATCACGTCGACGGTGTCATCCTCAATCTCGGAATCCATGCCACCCATGACACCGGCCAGCGCCACGGGACGCTCGCCGTCGGTGATGAGGCCCATACCGGCGTCGAGCACGCGCTCCTCGCCGTCGAGCGTCGTGAACTTCTCGTCCTGCTGGGCGGCGCGAACCACCACACGACGGTGGCCATCGCGCTCGGCAAAGGTGTCCAGGTCAAAGGCGTGCAGCGGCTGACCGGTGAGCATCATCACATAGTTGGTGATGTCGACGATGTTGTTGTGCGGGCGCACACCCAAGGCGTTAAGGCGCTTGACCATCCAGTCGGGCGACGGGCCGACCTTGACGTTGCGCACGATGCGGGCAACGTAGCGGTCGCACAGGCCCTCGTCGGCAATCTCGACGGAAAGCTCGTCGTCGGTCGCGCGGCCGGTCTCGACCTTGATGGCGGGCAGCTCAACGCGGAAATCACGGTCGAAGATGGCGCCGGTCTCGCGGGCCATGCCGATCATGGACAGGCAGTCGGGGCGGTTGGGCGTGATCTCACAGTCGAGCACGGTGTCACTCGAGCCCACGTACTCGGCAAACGGCATGCCACAGGGCGTGTCCTCGGGCAGGATCATGATGCCGGAGTGGTCGCCGCCCAGGCCGAGCTCGCGCGCGGAGCAGTTCATGCCCATGGACACGACGCCGCGAAGCTTGCTCTTCTTGATCTTGACGTCGCCGGGCAGGACAGCGCCGATCATGGCCGTGACGATGTGGTCACCGGCCTCGAAGTTCTGCGCGCCGCAGACGATCTGCAGCGGAGCGGGGTTGCCGTCGGCGTCGAGGTTCTTGTCGCCCACGTCGACCGAGCACACATACATGTGGTCGCTATCGGGGTGCGGGGCCTTGGTGAGCACCTTGGCGGTCACCACGTGGTCGAAAGACTCGCCCACGGTGTCGATCGCCTCGACCTCGGTGCCGGTACGGATATATTCGTCCGAAAGGGTCTTGGGATCCTCCGGAATATCGATCATGGTCTTGAGCCAGTCGTAAGAAACGCGCATCTAACTGGTCTCCTTTCATAAATGCGGCTTTGAGCCGGAAACTGCAACTAAGAAGAAAGCGTTCTAGAACTGGTTGAGGAAACGCATGTCACCAGTCATCAATGTGCGCAGGTCGGGCAGGTCGTAGCGCAGGGCCGCGACGCGCTCGGCGCCAATGCCAAAGGCGAAGCCGGTGTACTTCTCGGGATCGATGCCGCAGTTGATGAGGACGTTGGGGTCGACCATGCCGCAGCCCAGGATCTCGATCCAGCCGCTGTGCTTGCAGAAGTTGCAGCCCTTGCCGCCGCACACGTGGCAGCTTACGTCCACCTCGCAGCTCGGCTCGGTGAAGGGGAAGAAGTGCGGGCGGTAGCGCGTCTTGCGGTCCTCGCCAAACATGCACTTAACAAAGTAGTCGAGCGTGCCCTTAAGATCGCCAAAGGTGATGCCCTCGTCGACGACCAGGCCCTCGATCTGGTTGAACTGCGGCAGGTGGCAAGCGTCGGCCGTGTCGGGACGGTAGACGGTGCCCGGGCAGATCATGTAGATGGGCGGCTTCTGCGACTCCATGGTGTGGATCTGCACGCCCGAGGTCTGGGTGCGCAGCAGAACGTCGGACTCGCCGTGGGCGTGAGCCTCGGGGTGTGCGACGCTGCCGGGGTTGTTGTCGACCACGTAGAACGTGTCGCGGGCCGAACGGCTCGGGTGATCCATGGGAGCGTTGAGCGCCGTGAAGTTGTAGTAGGAGGTATCGACCATGGGGCCGGACTCGACGGTGTAGCCGATGCCACAGAAGATGTCCTCGGCCTCCTCGATAATCTGCTTGATCAGGTGCTGGTGACCGATCTGCGGACGAATACCCGGCAACGTGATGTCGACGGCATCGTGCTCGAGTGCGTGCTTAAGGGCGGCGGCCTTCATCTCGGTGGTGCGCTCGTCGAGCATGCCCTCGATCAGCTGGCGCATCTCGTTGGCGCGCTTGCCCATAACGGGACGGTCCTCGGGGGCGAGCTTGCCCATCATGCGCATCAGGCCGGTGATGCGGCCCTTGCGACCCAGCAGCGCGACGCGCGCGGCCTCGAGCTTCTCGGCGTCGTCAGCGCTAGTGACGAGCTCCTTGGCCTCTTCCTCGAGTTTGACCAGATCATCAATCAGACTCATGTCTTCCCTTTCGTCTCTCGCACATCCGCGCTCCGGGACGGCTGACGCCGCCCGATGTTGCGGATGCGCGGCCCGGTTCGGTAACAAAAAAAACCGCCCTCGGGCATGTACATTGCCCAAGGACGGTTGAATTCCGCGGTACCACCTTGTTTGACCCGGCGGATGTCTGGCCCGCCGCGCCCACTCTGTGCCTCTTGTCGCGAGGCTCACGGCTTCCCTACTGGGACTTTGCTGCCACTGGCCGCGTGCCCGTTGAGGTCGCTGCTCGGGAGTGAACGCTTGGCCCTTGCCACCGCAGGAAGGCTTGCAGCCCATGACCTTCCCTCTCTTGCCGGCGACGCGGCGGGCAAAACCCTCTCCGTCAACGCATTGGGCTACAGGATACCACATTGTGTGGGCATATCGCCGCGTTCCGTTTTGTTCGTGCTGGGTACAAGGCAGGTAGCTGTGCAAACTGGCCGTGCGCCCATCCGTGGCGCTCGGCTCGCGAGATCAAGGATATGGTATGGGAAAGAAGCACGATAAGAAGGCCGAGCCCGCAGCGGGCAAGACGCCCAAAGGCATGAAGGTCGATAAGGCCGTCAAAAAATTCCGCAAGCTCGAGGGCAAGCTGTGGACCCGCGAGTACCTGCTCAAGATTGCCGAGTTTGACGGCGCGACCATTGCCCCCGCCAACGGCGCCGCAGCGCGCGCCGACGCCATGGGCACCCTTGCCGGCGAGCATCATAAGCTCCTGACCAGCGAAAAGTCTGTCGAACTTGTGCGCTCGCTGGCACGCGAAACCGTCGCCGGCGGCAAGATCGACGACCCGCAGCTGCTCGACGAGATCCGCGTGCTCGGCCGTGACCAGCGCGAAGCGAGCGTCATTCCCACCGAGGAGGCCGAGGCCTGGACCAGGCTCACCTGCGAGGCCGACGCCGTGTGGCACAAGGCCAAGACGGCCAATGACTGGGCGAGCTTTGAGCCCTATGTGGATAGAATCGTCGCCCAGCTTAAGCATCAGGCCGAGCTCATGGACCCCAAGCGCGACCCATACGATGTTTGGCTCGACCAGTACGAGCGCGGCCTTTCCACCGAGAGCTTCGACGCGTTTTGCGACGAGGTCAAGGCGACGGTCGTGCCGCTCGTGCACGCCATCGGCGAGCGCGGCCAGCAGCCCGCTGCAGACTTTTTGCACGCCCGCGTGCCCGAGGCCGCCCAGCGCGCCATGAGCTTCGACCTGATGAAGCTCGTCGGCCTGAACCTGGACGACACCACGCTTGCCTTTACCGAGCACCCGTTTAGCGAGGGCTTTGCCGTGGGTGACGCGCGCATCGCGACACACATCTACGAGGACGATTGCATCTCCAACGTCTACAGCATCATCCACGAGGCGGGGCACACCATGTACGAGCTGCGCGTCAATCCCGCCTATGCGCGCACCTGCCTGGAGGGCGGCACCTCCATGGGCATCCACGAGAGCCAGAGCCGCTTCTTTGAGAACACCGTGGGCCGCAGCCGTGCCTTTATGGGACCGCTGCTCGAGGTGCTGCGCCGCCACGCACCCGAGGTCTACGGCGACGTCGACGAGGACACGCTCTACCACGCCGTGAACATCGCGCAGCCTTCGCTGATCCGCACCGAGGCCGACGAGCTCACCTATCCGCTGCACGTTATGGTGCGCTACGAGATCGAGCGCATGCTGTTTGCCGGCGAGGCCACGGCCAAGGACATCCCCGCGCTTTGGAATCGCTTTATGGATGAGTACCTGGGCATTCCCGTTCCCGACGACACGCACGGCTGCCTACAGGATACGCACTGGAGCGGCGGCTCGTTTGGCTACTTCCCCACGTATGCGCTGGGCAGTGCCTACGATGCCATGTTTGTGCCGGCCATGTGCCGCGACGGTGTCGACCTTAACGGCGCCTGCGCGAGCGGCGACCTGACACCTGTCCGCGCCTGGCTGGGCGAGCACATTTGGCAGTGGGGCCGCGCCAAGGACGCGCCGGAGCTCATCAAGGGCGCGTGCGGCATGGCGTTCGATGCCCGCTACTACTGCAGCTACCTGCAGGACAAGTTCACCACGCTGTACCAACTGTAAAGCTTAGGCGACACGCCAACGCAAAGGGGGCGCCGCAGGATCTATCCCGCGGCGCCCCTTTACACCCAGTCACCAACCCGACAGTTAGGGACGTTCCTATTGTGCCGGCAGAAAAGGAACGTCCCCAAGTGCCAGATTGGCCGCGTAGCTATAAAGCCTCGAGCGCGTTGGCGATGCGCTTCATGGCGGCATCGGCGGATGCTTGGTCGGGCGCCTCGGCCAGCACGCGGATAACCGACTCGGTTCCGCTCTTGCGCACGAGCACGCGGCCCTCGCCTGCCAGCGCAGCCTCGGCCTCGGCGATGGCGTTCTGCACTCCCATGTTCTCGAGCGCGGCGTCCTTGTCCGCCACGTGCACGGCCACCTGCGCCTGCGGCAGCAGCTTGCACGGAGCCGTGAGCTGCGAGAGCATCTCGCGCTCGGCACGAATCACTTCCATCACGCGCAGCGAGGTCATAATGCCGTCGCCCGTGCGCTCGATATCGCCAAAGATCGTATGGCCCGTCTGCTCGCCACCCAGGCTGTAGCCGCCCTCGCGCATCTTGGCATACACGTGACGGTCGCCCACGCCGCTGGTCACGGCGCTCAGACCGGCAAGCTCCAGCGACTTGACCAGGCCAAAGTTGCTGGCAATCGTCGGCACCACGGTACCGCCCGAGAGTCGCCCGTGCTTGTTCAGATACACGCCGCACACGTACAGGATCTGGTCGCCGTCGACCACGCGCCCGCGCTCATCCACGGCCAGGCAGCGGTCGGCATCGCCGTCGTAGGCAAAGCCCACGTCCAGGCCCTGCTCCACCACATGGCGCTGCAGACGCTCCATATGCGTGGAGCCGCAGTCGACGTTGATGTTAAAGCCATCGGGCGCGGCGTTGATCACGCGCACGTCGGCGCCCAGCGCGTCGAACACCGGCTTGGCCACCGAGGAAGCCGAGCCGTTGGCGCAGTCGATACCGATCTTGACGCCCTGCAGCGAAAAGTTCGCGCTGGCGATGAGCGAAGCAATGTAGCGGTTGCGGCCCTGCATGTAGTCCACCGTGGCGCCGATGTGGTTGCCCGTGGCCAGCGGCACCTCGCTCTTGCCATCGATGTAGTCCTCGATGAGCTCCAGTACGTCCTCGTCCATCTTAAAACCGTCGCTATTGACGAGCTTAATGCCGTTATCGCAAAACGGGTTGTGGCTCGCGCTGATCATGATGCCGCAATCGAAGCAGCCTTCCACGGTCTGATGCGCTACGCCCGGCGTGGGAATCACGTGCAGCATATAGGCGTCCGCACCGCTCGCGACCAGGCCGCGCACCAGCGCCGCCTCGAACATATAACTCGAGCGACGCGTGTCCTTGCCCACGATAACGCGCGCCTTAGCACTGCGGTTGGCGCCGTAATACCAGCCCACAAAACGGCCAATCTTATAAGCGTGCTCTACCGTCAGCCCAACGTTGGCCTCACCGCGAAAGCCGTCGGTGCCAAAGTACTTCATGCGCTCTCCTTACAAAATAGGGGCGGACAGATTGCCTGTCCGCCCCAAAATGGTACTCGATTATCTGCGCTACCAGAAAAACCCTACGCCGACGCGCTGTCGCGAGCCGCCTGGCATGTAGGAGTCTGACGCAGCGTAAGCGGCTTGTCCCCCGCCTCGGCCGACGTGGTCAGTGTATACGTGATCGTCGTCGTCTCGCCAGCATGCAGGTCAACGGTTCCTGAATAGCAGGGAACTCCGTGCCAAGTGGCAGCGAACAGTCCAAACTGAGTCCCCTCGACGTTTAGATCGGTAATGCTGCCGCCTGTCGGCGCAAACAGTGATACATACAAGCGCTCATCGTCACGCGAGGTCCCAGGCGCACTGGCCGCTACGTAGTCGGGCAGCTTACCTGCCTCCTCCTGCGTCATGATGTTCGTCAGGGTAACGGTGATGCGATACGAGCACGTGCCGTCACCGTTCTTGATGCCCTGGCCAATCTGCGTATCGGCGTTCAGATACCAGTCGAGCTTGGAGAAGCTGAGGTTGTTAAAGTAGACACCAGCAACGGGATCTTCACTCGGGTCATCCGGATCGGGCAGTGAGGCGTCGATGTTCATCTCCTTGATAGCGTTCTGCTCGTCATCGTTTTTCATCCACGCGATCAGGCGGCCCTCTTCGGCACCGCGCTCAACGGCGCTGACAAGGTTCGCAACATCGACGTCGCCGATACCGCCAAGGATCTTGTCGAAGGCAGCGCTGGCGACGGATGCAAAGATGCCGTCCGACTCCTCGACCGGATAGTTCCAGTACACATCATGCATAAGCACCTTCGCCGCGTTAGTGCCGTCAACGACTGTACCGTCGGGCAGTGAAACATTACCCACGAGGCCCAACAGATACTGCAGGAATACCGGATCGATACCAATGACGCCATCGACGTCCTGACCATATTCAGACTTCCACAGCGCGGCGACACGCTGCGAATTACGGGGCCAGTCGGGCGAATAGGTGTTGCCCGAGATGTATAGGTTGCTGTGGTCACCAAACAGCGTCTCATCTTCTTCGTCGACGCTCTCAACCGCCTCGTCTTTGCTGCGCGCAATGCAGGGAACAAACTCGCCAATCGACATCTGGCCGTCAGTGACCGAAATCAGGCCCTGCGAACCGCCAAAGCCGCCGCAAGCACGAATCTCGACGTTGTTCATGGCGTACATAAGGTAGTTGCGCGTCTGGCCGTTGGCGCCGAGCATCTGGGGAAGGATGGGGGCGACCTTCTCCGCCGCGTCAACCGCGCCGTTGAGGGTGGCAAAGCCGTCCTTGGCCTTATCGACCAGCTCGGTCACCTGGGAAATATGAGTATCGCCAATGCCCTGGATCTTCTCATTGGCGCTCTTGAACACCTTCGAGCTGCTGGAAAGCGAATCGGCGACCGCCTGCAGCGCGGACACGTTAATCATGCCGTCCTGGAACAGCTTGCCGGGCGTGGCCTGCGAAAGGTTGTCGGCCATGGGAACCAGCGCGTTGCTCGAGACATCGGACAGGGCATCAATCATGGTGCGGGCTGCGTTGATGTCACTGCCATACACCGGGATAAACGAAGCCGCCGTCCACAGCGGGCTCGAGGTCTCCGCCTTCATGCTGTCGCAGAGTTCATCGATCTTCTTCGCGTCGTCAGGCAGCGTCGAAAAATCGCCTGACGTGACCTTGTCCTTAAGGCCACCGACGATCTCGACAGCCTCCTTCGCTTCGCTCTTTACGGTCTTTGCCGAGTTAAGCAGCATAAAGCCGCTTGCGCCAAGCGCAACGAGAAGCACCGCGACTACAGCGGCAATAATGGCGCCGGTGTGACACTTTTTGCGCTCGCCCTTGCGATGGCGATGACGGACCAGACCGTCAGAGGTCGAACTCGACGAAGCGTCGCTACCGTAGTTCAAGCCAAAATCGTAATAATCTTCCTTGGAACCCGAGCCCGCAAACTCGGCACCGCTATCATCCAGGCGGGCGAACGTGCCAGTCTCGGAGGCGCCGGTGTAAATCGTGCCAAGGTTACCCGTAAGCCCCGCGCCACCGGCAGAGGGAGTATTGTTGGCGGCCTTGCCGGCATTAACGTTGCCGGCGGCATTCGCGGCGTTGGCAGCATCTGCGTTGTTCGCGGGTACCGAAGGAGCCCCGCTCGGCTGCGACGTGGAGGTTGCACCGCCCGCAAAGACATTCCCTCTTGCACGGCCGGTCTTTTTTGCCTTTTGAGACTGCTCGTACAGAGCGGTAAACATCGCTGTCTCGCCCGGGGACACGCGCTTACCGGAACCGCCCTGTCCAGCGCCGCCCGGCGTGCCGGCCTTACCAGCCCCGTTCGGACGCGGCGGAACTGCAGGGCGACCGCTATCGCTGCCCTTAAAGTGATTACCAGCCATAAAGAAATCCTCGCAATTGAGTCGCAATGAAAAAGTCCATAACGTTACTAGTTTATGGCATTTTGAGCATCGACAGCTAAACTCCAGACACGGACATCAATTGGCGAAAATGCGGCACAACACCTTTTCCGTCTTGGCGGCGGCGCCAGCTACACCGTGAGGAACATCATCACGATGATCATGGCAAAGCCGATAAGGTCGGTCGGCAAAAACACCGTGCCCAGCATAACGGCGCTGGTGATGGTCGCCGAAACCGGCTCCACAGTTCCGATGAGGCTCGCACGCACCGAGCCGATGTCCTTAACGCCCTGCATATAGAGCATGTAAGCAAAAAACGAGCCGATAACAACGAACACCGCGAGCGCCTCGACGCCGGCGGCATCGAGCGCCGGCATATGCGCCCAAGGCTGCACGAAGACGCACGAGACCACACCCGCCGTGAGCATTGCCGAGCCCGTGACGATGGGGCTACCGTATTCGGGCAGGATCTTGGCGGGAATCACCGCCATACACGCGGCGCTGACCGCACACATAAGACCTGCTGCCAGGCCAAGCGGCGAGATATTCAGGCTGGTGGGGTCGCCGCCGGTGGCGATTAAAAAGGTTCCACCCAGAGCCAGGCCAATGCCGATGACTTCGCGAGTACGCGGCATGCGGCGATCGATCGCGCAGGCGTAGCCCATGATGATAACGAGCTGCAGGCACTGGAGCACCGTCGCGGTTCCGGCGTTCGTCAGGCGCACGGCCGAAAGATAGCAAAACTGGTTGAACAGCAGGCCAAAGGCGGTAAAGAGCAGCAGCTGCTTGCGATCAGCGGGCGTCGTCCAAAGCTTGACCAGGCGTGCGCGGTCGCGCGTGACAACCACAGCCATAAAGAGCAGGCCGGCGAGAATCTGACGCACGCTCATAAGCCACAGCGTATCGACATGGTAGGTATCGAACAAAAAACTCGCGCTGGTGCCCGAGAAGCCCCAAAACGAACCGCCCACCAGCGTAGCCAAGACGCCCGTGATCATCTTGCGCGTCGAAGCGCTGTTCAGGCGGTCGCGCCATGCGCGACGGGTGTTGCGGCTGAGCTCGTCGGTGCCCTCGGGCACATCAATGTTCGATATATCGGTCATCGGCACCGAAGCCCCTGCGCCTTCGACCTGCTCGACACACTCTTTGCTCATTCCACTCCCCCGAAACAGCCTGGAAACAATTCGGCTTACCTTACCACGGCGAAGTCACCAGCTGGAGGCTTGTCCGCTTATCGGTAGGACAATTCCGCAGGCGTCTTTCCATAGCTCGATACCGCAATGGCCTTGCATTATGCGACAGCCAAATCGCGGCAGCAGGCTCTTTTGAAATGGATATGACAAAGCCCCCGAATTCCACAATGCAAGGGTTGATTTCCGATCTCAGCCGAACACATTGAGCAAATAGGCCGTTCCCGCACCTAGCCGAACGCCCCCGTGGCCCCTCCTGGGGCCCGGGGGCGCCGTTTTCCCAGTTGAAGGAACGGTGGAGATGTGTTTCGATGGGTCCGGTGGCCATGCTCCGCCCGCCGCCCGGCGCCTCTTCCCAGACTCAGCCGAACGGTCGGTCAGTCTATTCCGTTTTCCCTTAGGCTAGGACAGCGGGGCATCGCCCCTTTCCGCGCGCGCCCGCGCGATGAGCCCCGGCGTCAGGTCGAGCTCGCCGATGGGCACGTCCTCCACGCCGTACGCATCCAGCAGCGCCTCCGCGCCGGCGCCGAGCATCGCCCGGAAGGCGCGGGCGGGCGTCGCGAAGCCGAGCGCGCCGCGCGGGGCGGAGTTCACGTGCGACATCGCGAGCGACAGGTCCGCCGGGGCCAGCCGGTCGAACCTGAGGCCGCGGCCCTTGGGGGCTGCTCGAAGCAAAAACGAACGATCCCACGGACCTCGCGCGCGCCGTCGAGCTCATCGAGATCGGCGGGGGCATCGACGCGTGTCGTGATCTCGCACTCAAGCTCGCGCAAGAGGCGCAAGACACCAGCCGTGCGCTCGCCGAGAACGGCGTCATTTCGCACAACGCCGCTGACCTGCTCTGCTCCATGGCCGATTTCTTCATCAATCGGAGCGTATAGCGGAGTCGCAAGCGCGTAAACCCTCGAAACCTCCCCCAGCAGTGCATTTTGCTCGCGTTTCCGCAAGATTTCGATTTCAGAATGCACATGTTGGGGAGGTTTTGGATTGCTGTGGCGACCGGCGGTCCGATGTAGCCGCAAAAGGCCCATCAGCCGCCGTACATCCTCGCCGGCCGCCTCAGCTCGCCTTGGCACGCAGGCGACGATACAGCAAGCCGCCCAACGCCACGCACAGCAGTGACACGGCAACGACGACACCAACCAACAGCCAGTTTCCGCTGCCCGCAGCGGATGCCGCGGCCGTCGAAGTCACAATGGAGGGAATGCGCCCAAACGTTGCGATGAGCACCACGGGGGCGAAGCGCATCTTGGTGAGGCCGGCGAAATACGTCAAGAAGTCCTTCGGGGTTCCCGGGATCAAGAAAATCACCAGCATGACCAGCTCGAGTCGCTTCGCATTATTGAGCCACGAAAACCGGTCGAGAAGGCTGCGGTCGAAGAAGAGGCCAACCAGGCTCCAGCCCCATCGACGCGTCGCCCAATAAATCGCCGACGTCGCCAGCCCCGAGGCGACGAGACACAGCGCCGTCCCCTCCCAGAAGCCAAACGCGTAACCACTCGCCAGCTCCACAGGCTCGCCGGGCAAAAAGGCCAAGAAGATCTGAGTGACGTTGATTCCAAGCATGACGAGACGACTTATCACGCTGTGGTCGGCGACGAACGACCGAACCGCCTGAGGGTCTGCAAGCCATGCCAAGATCCCCGGAAGATATTCCCAGCATGCAGTCGCGAGGATTGCGGCCGAGGCCGCAAGCGCCAAAAGCACGCGACGGCGCAGGATTCGACGGCGGGCATCGAGGCCATCGTCCTCTGCGACGGCCTCGGCCGACATTGCCGCAGCGGTCGCGAATGAGGGGGCGTTTGCGGTCCGCGCGCCGGCAGAAGAGGCGTCGTCCAGCGCGTCATGAGCGCCCGCGACTCGATTGCGAAGCTCGCTCAAAGCGCTTACGTCAAGACGGCGAGCGGCGCCCCCGCAAGAAACCTGATCGGAATACCCTTCGGCTTCGGGCTGCATCCTCATCATCGCGTTACCTCCTTGTGTACCTGACAAGGACAGTTTCGCAACTTGGTGTCTATGTTTTGTCTACCAGCAATGACAATTCAGTAAGCCTTACGTTAAGGTAAGTCATTCTTAAGGTAATAGCAGGTAACTGGTTCGCCGACGGCTCGATGAGCCCGGCGACGCCCGCGCAGCGCGCGCCCTCGTCACAACTCCCCCGTTTCGTCCCCATCGCCGCCCGTGCTAAACGTCGCCGTCACACGTGCCCCGCCGGTCGAACCATTCCCTAACTCAAGCGCTCCCCCGTGTAAACCGCACAAAATGCTCGACACATTCAAGCCCAGCCCAAAATGCTCGGCAGATTTGTTCTCGCTAAAGAACGGATCGCACCCGCGCCGCAGGGCTTCGGGCGTAAAGCCCGGACCATCATCGGCAACGCTCAGAGCCAACCTGCCCTCGCGAACAGAAATCTCAACCTCGATGACGCCCTTCGCATGGCCGCACGCATTGCTCAAAAGGTTGTCGAGGACCTCTTCGACCAGGGGTAGGTCGATGTAGACCATGTCGGGACGGGCGCCGTCTTCGCCTTCGTCGATTGCAACCCTCAACGCGAGCCCTTCCCCGCGCGCCGCAACAACCTCGTTCGCATGCGACTCGAGCTCATCCACAAGAGACCGCGACGCCAGCGGCTTGCGGTCTACAGGCCGATCTTCGAGCTTGCTCAGCCCTCCCATCTCCGTTGCGTACCGCTCCAAACGCACCACCTGGGCCGACAGGGCATCCAACGAACCAACATCGAGCTCATCGCCGCGACGCAGGCGCATCTGCGCCATCTCGACCGTCCCCTTGAGCACCGTGATCGGCGTTCGGAGGTCGTGCGCAAACGCCGCATTGAGCTGACGCCGCCCTTCGGCGGTGCGCCACAGCTCGCGCTGGGCATCGAGCAGCGACGCCCTCATATTCTCCAGCGTCTCGGACAGGCGACCAAGTTCTTTGCCCCGCACGCGCTCGATCGAGAAATCCAAATCCTGACCGGCGATGCGCCCCGCGGCGCTCGCCAGCTCCCCCAAGGGCCCGGCGATGTGAACGCGGTAGAAGTGCTTGAACGTGAGCCAACCCAGGCCGCCGTACGCCAAAACGGGCACAAGCCCCGTCGCAAGCGTGAGGACCCAAGGCATCGGACCATCGGGAGGCGGTGAAGCCGCATAATAGGCAGTGTTCGAGACGAGCCCTTCGCCAAACGTCTCCTCAAGATCGGCTCCCGTCATGTTTTCAAACAGCTCCACGCTCTGCGCGCGGCCCGCGCGGCTCAACGCGTCATAGCGGGCGAGGTTCTCCGCTGGAATCGTGCTGTTCACCTCTAGAATCTCCTCCTGCGGATAGCCCTCGTTGTAATTGAGCCCCCAGTCGTAGAGCTGCACCTGGCCGCTACGAACCATGTCGACGGTCGCGTACAGCGTGCTGATGGTGCGCCCGCCCTCCGGCACGTAATCGCTACCGGTCCCCCAATCGCCCGTCGCAATGAAGACCGCGTACGGCCCATCGCCTGGCAAGTTGAGCTCGGATGCGGGAAGCAGCTGCTGAGAGGTGGGGTCGTAGATGTATGGGCCCGAATCGATCACGCCGTGCTCGGTCAAACCGTTGTCGAGCGTCACCTCGAGTTCGTAATATCCATTATTCCAAGCCGCGAGTACCTCAATGGCGCTCAGCGCAAGCACCGTGGCGACAACAAGATAGGCGACCAGATACGCCGTGAAGATCACGCCCAACGGCCGCAGGCTCCACCAGGCACGCAGGCGCTCTTTTCGCGGCAGGCGTTTCAGCCGCTCGCGCTCAAGCTCGCGGGCCGCGCGTCGCTCGGCGCGGCGAGCTGCGCGGCGGTCGCGCCTGCGGACAGAACCGCCATTGTCCCGACAACCGTCCTCGCAAGCGACAACTCGGCCGTCTTCGTGAGGCGCATGGCGCCCGCGTGGGCCCTTACCAAAACCCGTCACTTTGCCACCCACTTGTAGCCCACGCCCCATACCGTTGCGATCGGATCGTCCGCGATCCCCGCCGACGTAAACTTGTTGCGAATGCGGCGAATGTGCTCGCGCACCTGCGACGGGTCACCCGCGGCGTCCCATCCCCACACGCGCTCGTAAATCACATCGCGGTCAAACACCTGGCCAGGGCGCTTGCTCAACAGGGCGATGATGTCGAACTCGAGCTTGGTCAAGTCGACGGTCACCGCGTTCAAATCGCCCCCGGCGGACGAATCCCGATTACCACCCGCACCGTGAACCTCAACGATGCGTTGAGCGTAATCGATGGTCATCTCGCCAAAAAAGCGGACGGCGCCGTCGCTTTGCCGATCGCGAGTCCTTCCCTCGCGCGCCATGTGCGCCGCCACGCGACGACCCAGGACCTCGAGAGAAAAAGGCTTGAGCACGTAGTCGTCGGCACCCGCCGCAAAACCATCAAGCTGGTCCATATCCTCAACGCGCGCCGTTAGAAAGATGATCGGGCAGCTCACATGCTTCCGCACGCGGCGGCAGACCTCGAAGCCGTCCATCCCCGGCATGTTTACATCGAGCAGCATGATATCGGGGGTGGGGCCAGAAGAAGCCGCCGCCAGGGCCGACGGCCCGTCATGGGCAACCGAAACCTCGTAGCCCTCCATGCGGAAAAACTCCGCGAGCATATTTGCGATATCAGCCTCATCATCTACGACCAGCATGTTCATTGTCGGCCCCCATACTACTCAAACAACGGCACACGCCTCGTGCAATCGTGCGCAAGACGGCGAAGCCAGCACATACTTCCCTGAAACCTTGCCACAAATCTGTCTACGCTTTGTCGATAATTTGACCGCAAACGGTCACCTGCAGGCGGCGAGCGGCTTTTTCTCACCAGACCACAATGCAAGCGATTTTTAAAAATGTTCTTGCCACCGAGTTCAGGCTCCGTTATATTATCCCTTGCGCACTTGCGCACCCTTGATAGGGCGTTTAGCTCAGGGGGAGAGCGCTTCCCTGACACGGAAGAGGTCAGAAGTTCAAATCTTCTAACGCCCACCAAATGTTCACAGCTCAGAGGCTATGTCTCTGGGCTGTTTTGTTTTATGTCGCCAAATCCGCTGGCAGCTCCAACTATCATCGCAACGTAGCATCAATTCACCTGACGAATGGCTGCCAAATAAATTCAATACCCCAACATCAACAATAGCCAGGCACAAAACTGCGCCGCAAACTGCTCCAACCGCTCAAACAACCACCCTGCCCATGCACAAAACCGCGTCAGCAACCCAAGTGCCTATCCCGGCTGACTCCGCAGTCAATCAAAACCGCCCCAATAGCCACCGAGGCCGAGGCCAACGCGTCTCGAACCCATCCGAGCCGCAACTTCTCGACAAAACGCCGCGATGTCTGCGCCCTGCGGTATCCTTGAGCCACTTGCACCTGCAGCACCAAGGAGCCGCCATGCGCACCGAGCTCGATGTCCCCTTTTCGCACAAAGAAGAAGCCAAGGCGCTGGGCGCCAAATGGGACCGGACCAAGAAGATCTGGTATGTACCCAGCGGCGTCAACCCCGAGCCCTTTGCCGAGTGGCTGCCCGGTGTTGACCGATCCGACCCCTCAGCGCCGTATATATATCTAGTACTGGGCAAGCGCGAGTGCTGGAAGTGTCACAAAGAGACCTCGGTCGCGGCCTTCGGCATTCCCTATCGAACCGATAACGACGAGAGCATCGCCATCGCGCACGCGCCCAACGAAGCCAGGTACATTGCCATCGACACGGCCAACGCCAACGCACTCGCCATCGTGCCCGCTCTTGGCTGCGTGCCGGGCGAGATCCGCGACTACCTTCATAAGCGCTGCGGCTACAAGCCCGTAGGCGCGCGAGCCTCCAAAGCCCCGTCGCTCGGCAACACGTGCACCAGTTGCGACGCGCTGCAAGGCAGCCGCTATCTGTTCGAGGAGCCCTCGTCCCCATTTGCCCTCACTGCCATCAACAAGCTGCCGGCACTGGAGTTTGTGCGCGTCGAAGTTGCCGGCGTATTTGGCGTCCCGGCCACGCGCACCGACTTTGACCAGGCGCTCTTTACCTGGGCACGCGCCCATCACGCCAAGTTTCACAAGCAACTCGGTGAGGGGATTTATTTGTAGATACAGAGAAGCCTTCACAGCCAGCTCCTCCGCATCACCTATCCCTCGTCGCCGGCGTCGTACACGATATCGAGGCCACAAACAGGGCATTTCTCCGGATACACCGGCATATGAACGCCTGTCCGTTTTCTCACTTCGTCGCTGAGTCTGTCGCGCGCATCGATAAACCGAATATCGAGACACGGTATTTGCGAGCCGCAGCAAGGGCAGGTGACGACAAACGACCCGCAATCAACCTCTACGCTCGAAAACATATTGTTGTCTATAAGGGCACACGGCAGTTTTCCGTACTTCCCCATCGCAATATCGCCTCGCCAGCTCATACACGCTCCCCTCTCACTATACAAATCAGGAAGAGCATGCACCGGCGGGCGTGCGCGAGATTGCATCGCCACGCGATCCGATCAAACAACACGATCGTCAAAGAATGCCAAAGCCAAATACGCTAATACGGCAGAAGCCCCGCCTTTTCACGCTTCTTTTCCGAGCGATCGAACTCAATGCGATGGGCCTCAAGAAACACCGTATTGGGTCGCCACTGACGCTCATTCGGCTGCCTTAGCGTCGCACCCGCAAAGGAAACGTAGTCGGTCTTATCCAGCAGGTACGATCCGCACAGCCGATATTCGCCGCAAACAGGCTCAAACGAAATCAGGTGAGCATCAAATAGGGAATGAAGATCGCGCCGAAGCAGAATGCCGTTGCTGGCAACCTGCGATTTGGGTCCCGAGTAATTCTCGATATGTGCAGCCTCCAGAGCTTCGCTGACGCCGCAGTCCGACACCGCGCAACGGCCATCATAGGCGGCAACGAGCTGCTTGCGGAACCATTGCTGCCCCAATCGCTCGCGCCTTAACGCATAGCGGACCTTTTCGTCGTCGGTCGTACCCTGTCCGGCAAACTCAATATCGACGGGTATGTGCTTCAGATAACTCATGTCGGGCGCAAAACGAGGGTCCGGTCCGCCTTTATGAACAGGACCGTGCAGAACAAACCATCCGTTTTCGGGCTCGAACCGCTCAACAAACGCAAGGCCGAGCACCTTATAGCCCACCTCGGTTGCAAATATGACTCCGACTGGGACGCCACATTCCATGCAGTTGAGCATTTTACGGTTGTAATTCTGGTCTCGAGAACCAACGGCGCCTGGCGCTTGGACCGAATACTTAATGACCCACGTACCATCGTCCAAATAGAGCGGAGGCACATCGGTGTAGAAGTTCTTTTTAGAGTTATGGACCGAAAGCGCAAAGATCTTATTGGGATCTTGCTTCACCCGATCCTGGCCCGGCCAGAAGATCCCTGAATCCCGCGTTACGGGAAAGAAGTCCGAGCCAATTCTCAAACGGTACTGATACTGAGGGCTATCTTCCTTGGTGTGGTGCGGAAGGCTGGTCCAAACGCCGCCGCGCTGTTCCTCACCCAGAAACCACTCCCATGCCTCAACGTATTCGGAAGGCACGAGACTGCAGGCGCGGTCATAGCTTGGTCCATCCATCAACGGAACAGCAAGGTCAATGTCGTTCATCGCCAGCACCTACAACCATACGAACGCGAGTCATGCCCCTCAATAATATGACCGAGAGTCAATTATTACGAGATCTCATTCCGCGATCGGCACATCGTTGATGCTCTCGGTTTGCCGCTGGCGCGCTTGTACCCCACTACCCCACTCCCCTGTATACTGATGTAGCACGTGTTTCATCCGGGCTTGTTGGGCCGGGTCGTTCATGGGAGGTTCTTGTGGCTGTTTCGAATCCGCCTAAGGGGAGCGTTTCTTCTTCGTCCATCAAGCCGGTTACGCGCAAGGCCGTGCGTTGCCAGCGCGAGGTCGCTTGGCTTGTCACGCAGGCGGCGGGCAGGCTTGTGGCGACCACTCAGGACGTCAATGCGCCTACGCCGAGCTTTGTGTTAGCGGCGGCGCTGGATTTTGTGCGCCAATTGGAGCTTGCCGCGCAGGATGCCAACGGCCACCTCGACTACCAGAACGTTATGGCGCCCGACCTGCAAACGTTCTGTCACATGGCCAAGTTGCCCGCCGCACCCAATGCACTTTCGGACGCAGGCTACATGTTTACGCTTTCGGGCGCGGAGCTCATCCGCGATATCTACGCATACTGCGGCGAACTCGCCGAGCGCAGCGTCTTTGGCACGGCTGAAGTCAAACCGGGAAATGTCATCAAGCTGGTTCTTAGGCTGTTCTTGATAGACGGGTTCGGGGCCATGTCGGCGTAAGCCGAGTCTTTAGCATCACCGTCGACTGGGCAACAACCGCTTTACCTTAATGGACGCCAATCGAGGGTCGATTATTGGGTCGCCTCGTCCACTAACGCATCTATCCCACGCGCTCCGACAGTCGATACTTGCGGTTGCGGCTCGTCGCCGGCGCCGTGGGCTCAAGCTCGCCTTGAGCAATGAGCGCGTTGACGCGCGACCTAACCTGGGAAATTGTGAGCCCTGTGTGCTCTGCCAGCTCGCGCGTCCCCAGCTCGCCGTAGTGTTTGAGTGCCGTCACAATTAAGCCCCCGCCATGATCGACCGGCTCGATCTTTGAACGGTAAAGTACGACCTTGAACCGATCGAATCCCGGGCAGAACAGGGGCTCGGCCAGACCATGCGCGCGCATGGCATCGATCATCATCGGGATGCCCGAGCCATTGCCCTCAGCCGGCGAACCTGCGCCATCCGGCAACGGGACAATCGACATGAGCTTCACAAGCGTCGCGTTACGGCATCGGGAGCTGCCGTCAAACAAGTTCTCGCGAGTCTTTCCCCCGTAAAGGCCGCCAGGATTCGTCACCTCGACACGATCGTCAAAGACGTCGACGGCAATCGATTGTCCACAGAACCGATCCCCGTATTCTCGATGGATTACGGCGTTGGCGATTGCTTCGCGCAGAACCTCCTCGGGAATCTCAAGCGAGTCGACACGCGAGACGCCTTGGACGGTCGAGGTTCGCCGCAAATTCTTGGCGACGGCTGCGACGGCATCCGAGATCATCTCGCCCAACGTTCCCTCACAGATTGTGCGGTCCATGAACCTCAGCAACCCCGCCATGCCCTTCTGAGTTCCCGCATGGACAGCCACGTCAATGAAGAGCTTGGGATAGAACTGCTGAGGGTAGGTGCCCACAACTAGGAGTCCAGCCTTGGTGACATTGCCCCGGAAGTCGAGGAAATTCAGACGCTCCATCTTTGTCTTCTTGTCCGCCGCACCGCGCATCGCTCGAGGCGTCAACGAATAGGCACGCTCTATCGTGCGGTCGACCAGCGACTCGTCGAGATCGCCCGCACTCGTGCCGGGCACCGCATCGCGATCGCTAGGACTCGTCCGTTCATATGACGACAGTGCCAAAACCTCGGTCGACGAAAGCGGAACATCTTTGTCATCGATGCGTTTGTAGCTGCCACCTTGAGCGCCCCGCTCTATGACATAGCAAGGCTTGCTCGACGGGTCGAGCTCCTCAATCGTGATGACCAGAACCACGGTGCCCTGGAGCTCCACGCGCTCAATGGTGTATTTGGGCGGATTGGCCAGCTTTCCGCGACCGCCGGCATCGCCCATGCCCGCCACGAATTGGTTGAGCACTTTCTCGGTCTCAAAGTTTGCAACTGGGACAAAACCCGCGCGCTCGCTCACTCCGAGTACGATGATGCCGCCGGCGGTGTTTGCGAAAGCGCTGACCGTTTCCCATACGTCGCGGGAAAGCGTCGTGGCGCTCTCCTTGACCTCGACGTTAAAATCGTCCGAGCCCATGCGCCTTAAAGACTCGAGCAGACCGGTCAGTTCGTTTTCGTTCATCTGCACGTCCTTTCGCTCGGTTCTGCGGAAAATGCCGCGAATAAATTTCCTTCGTCTCTCAGTTATCTCTCGTAATTATCTCTTGTCTCTCACTCATCTTTCGTCTTAGAAATCAATGAGAGATGAGAGATGGACTGTTCAACATTTGCTTCATTAAAACATCTTTTTGCAGGTAGAACAATCAACAATCAGCTAATACCATTGCGGTTCATCTCCATACGTCACCGCTATCTCTCGTAATTATCTCTCAGTTATCTGTCATTTCTTGTATTAGAGATGAGTGAAAGACGAGAGATAAAAGATGCCGCGCGTGGATATTTGGACGGTTTTTGGGCTTTTGGCGGTCGATTTCGTCCGAAAATCCACGCTCATCCGGCGGGCGTCTGAAAATCCACGCTCGTGTGTCCGAAAATCCACGCTCGCGCGGCAGATTGGTCGAGGGCCCCATATGGGTATACTCTCGAGGATTCGACTCTGTCTCTTATACACATCTCCGAGCCCACGAGACGCTC
>UQMO01000017.1 GCA_900542125.1 uncultured Collinsella sp.
TAAGCCTTCGTCGGCAGCGTCAGATGTGTATAAGAGACAGATTAGATACTCAACGAAATACGGCCCCGCAGCTCAATAAGCTGCGGGGCCGTACCATACACCGACGAATCAACGACGAAGTGCATCCACTATTTGGCCAGCTCCTGAACGATCCAGTCAATTGCACCTTCGGGATCGTTGGTAAGGTCGATATACTCCTTGCCCCTTGTGGTGAGCAGTTTAATTCCAAGGCGATCGGTATCGGCCTTCATAGCGTCATAGTACATGCGTGCCTGGGGTGCCAGAACAATCACGTTGTACTGATCCATCGTCTCATAGTGGCTTCCGTACGCACCGGACTGAGAAACCAGATCGATACCCTTAGCAGCGGCACCTTCGCGAAGAGCATTTGCCAAGAGAGTCGAAGTGCCAGCACCCTGGCAAAGCACAAGCACGCGGATCTGCTCCGCCTTGTCCTTTACCGCCTCGAGAGCTTTTGCGACATTTTCCTGTGCGGCAATAGCATCTGCATCCGAGTTTCCTGCAGTCTCCTTTGCAGACTCTTCCAAACAAAGCTGATGGTCATACGCCTTGCAGAACGGATAGTAAATCACAAAGTCAACGACCAACAGCACTGCCATCAATACGAGAGAACGCAGATCGAGACCCGTGGTGAGGAACGCACCAATTGGGCCGGGAAGCGCCCACGGCATGGTATACATGGGGGCGTTCATTCCAATGACGTCAATGAAAAATTTACCGATAATGGCGTTGACCATAGGAGCCACTAGGAAGGGCACGAACATATAGGGATTGAGAACAATCGGCATACCGAAGATAACGGGCTCGTTAACTCCAAAAATCACCGGGATAATCGATGCCTTGCCCATGGCTTTAAGCTGCTTGGAGCGCATAAACATGATCAGGATAATAGGAACGATGAACGTGCAGCCAGAACCGCCCAGACCGCCGATGAAGCTTGTAAAGTCCTGCGTGAGAGCAATTGACGGGTGTCCACCTGCTTGGAAAACCTCAAGATTGGTAACGGTATTGCCGTAGAGCGCAGCATTGATCGGACTCATGACAACCGAAGCACCGTGGATACCCATAAATTGGAAAAGTGCGACCGCGCCTTCGATAAGCGCCATGCCAGGATAGGTGTCGACCGCGGAGAACAGCGGCGAGATGAGAGCGGACACCAAATTGGCGAACGGCACAGCAAGCAGCTTGCGGCTCGCAAGATCGATAAAAGCGCACGCAAGGATCGAAAACCCAAATGCAAAGATATCGCGAAAACTCTGCGCAATAGAGCCAGGGACCTCTTTGGGGAGCTTGATCGTCACATTATGGCTAATGCACACCTTATAGATATTAACGGTCAAGAATGCGGCTACGAACGCAGCGAGAAAACCCTTGGTTCCCATATAGCCGGTTTCAAAAACAGATGTATCTGCTCCGCCAATCGAGACAACATCGTTCGTCACCGATAGCAAGAGCATGCCGCACATGGCACAAACCATGCACGAGGTGGGGTTGAGAGATTTGCCCGAAGGCATGCGACGGTTCATCGACATGGCAAGTGAGCTCGCCGTGGTGCCGGCCACCATAATGCCAAGAAGCCCCATGGTATATGCATAGATTTTATTGAAGAAATCCAGCACCTCAGACGGAAGCGTGATGCCTACATAGGCAGGGAGCGTCGAAAGAAGAAGGAACAGGCTCGAGAACAGCACAATTGGCATATTCGAGAGAAAGCCATCCTTGATCGCCACCAGATAAATGTTCCTCGAGATTTTGTCGAAGAGGGGCTGGTGTTTTTCAAGGAATTTGACGATAGCGTCCATAACACATCCTTTCATGATTCCCGGGCACGTAACGATTTATCCGGACTCAACCGTCGTCGTCCCCGTTTGTATCCACTTATGTAAGTAAATACGTTCTTGTGCGAAATGTAATATCATTTGCGCGATTTGTCATAACCAATTCTTTTTCTGCTTTGTCGATATGTCAAGAATTCAAATACTTATTCGGTGAACGGTAGTCGATTAATATAAGATTTTCCCAGCTAAGGGCTATTTTTTCCGAGCAATACAATAAGCTTGCAACCGTTCACCGATTGGATATAACATATTGAATATATTGTTGTAACAATATTAGAGACAATGTCACAAGCCTGTCGTTCTAGTCAAAGGAAGTAACAATGCCCAAACGATTACTGAACATGTCCGCATCCGATTTTGCCGCCACGTCACCCATGGATCTAAAGCAGGCAATTCTGGCTTCCGAGGGACGTACCATCATGGCGGAAAACGTACCCTCTTCCCAATTTCTCGGCGGCGTTACTAATGCAGAAATCGAACGTGCCGCAGGTGCCGACCTGCTTCTGTTTAACGCGCTCGATGTGTTCGATCCAGTTATTGCCGGTATTCCAGATGATCTCAATGAAAACCCGGTCACTTGGGTGAAGCGAGCATGCGGACGGCCCATTGGCGTCAATCTGGAGCCAGTTGATAACGAGGCAGAGATGTCTGAATCCCGAACGGAAATCCCCATGGGTCGTCGCGTCTCTCCCAAGACCTTAGAAAAGGCTAACGAACTCGGATTTGATTTTATCTGCCTGACGGGCAACCCTGGAACCGGCGTCTCCAACGATGCAATCGCCCATTCGATTAAACTCTCCAAAGAGCATTTCAATGGCCTGGTCATAGCCGGAAAAATGCATGGAGCGGGCGTTGCGGAACCTGTCATGACGCTCGAAATTGCGCGCAAGTTTGTTGACCTCGGCGTCGATATCCTTCTGGTGCCAGCCCCCTACACCGTCCCTTGCTTCCAAGAAGCAGACCTGCGCGCCATCGTAGACTTTGTACGATCCCACAACGTAGGCAAGTCAATTGAAGAGAAGGTTCTCGTCATGGCGGCGAACGGGACGAGTCAAGACTCCTGCGACAGCGAGACCATTAAGAAAATAGGCCTTGCAGCAAAAGCAGCCGGCGCTGACCTCCAACATATCGGGGACTCCATGAACGGTATTTGCCTGCCCCAGAATATCTTCACGCTCGGACAAGCCCTTCGTGGATACAGGCATCAGATCGTCATGCTGAGCCGCTCTGTGATACGTTAAGGTTACCTTGCCCACGTTACATCCCGACTGAGGCAACCATCAGGTATAACCAACATGCAAACTGAGGCTCTAATGCTCGATACACACGAAAAACGGCCACTCTATTTACAGCTCACCGACGCGCTGCTCAAGCAGATCGTCGATGAATATCAAGCAGACGATAAACTTCCAACAGAAATGGAACTCTGCGACGAATACGCCGTAAGCAGAACAACCGTCCGACTTGCCATGAGTGAGCTGGAGCGTCGTGGAAGTATCTATCGAATCCAAGGTAAGGGGTCGTTTGTTGCACCGAAACGCGTTAGCGAGCTCAATTCACTTTTAGACTTTGACTTTGCAAGCCATTGCGATGGCGTTGATCCAGATGCCATTACCAAACATTTCGGCGGCCTCACATCAGGTCGTCCAATTTCCGTAATGATGCTCCAACAATTTGGATGTCAAAGTCGCGATGAAATTCAGCGTCTTGAATTGACCTACGAACTTGAAGGCAGCTTCATAGGCGCTGATACGTTCTTCATTTCAAAGTCGCGCGTTCCGAATAACCAGTTAGATTTTCAGGCATTTAGCAGAATCATGGACGACTTGTCCAAGTCTATCCAATCTGTTAGGGAAAGCTATAGAGCACGTCAGCTTAGCGATTCCGAAGCCAGTAATTATGGTGTTGCAAAACTTCCGGTCATCGAACTGACTCATTATGCTTACGACTCCGGAGGCAAACTAATCTCAATTGTCTGCCGCACCGTCTTAACTGGGCGAATCCCTTATCAAAACTTTATTTTCAAGTCCTAATGTTCTTTTTCTTTTGTCTCGATCTGTAACACGTAGCTGAGTTTTTAAGTCCTAACCGTTACAGATCGAGACAAACAAGGTAGGCCCCGCCGAATTGTCTCAATCTGTAACATCTGGTTGGTGGTTTCACCCCTACCTGTTACAGGTTGAGACGATTTGATAGTGGGGTCCTTATTTGCGCGTCATATCGCGTAGCGCTGACGCGCTGGTTTCCACAATGACAGGAGGTAAAAGTCCTCCCGCGTCACCCGTTGGCAATCCCGTAGCGATAACTAGCAAATAACCTGCGTGTGTTCCTCGATGGCGGCACGATCCTCGGCGGCGATGCCCGGCTCGCACACCACGGCGTCCAAATTGTCCAGGCGGCAGAAGGTGTAGAAGTCGCGCTTGCCGACCTTGCTGGAGTCAGCGATCAGATAGCGCGAGTCGGCCTTGCTAAAGGCGAGCTGCTGGATGCGGCCCTCTTCCATATTGGATGTAGACACGTCGCCGTCCAGAATGCCGTTGGCACCGATAAACGCCGCGTCGATGCCCAGCGCACGCAGGGTATCCTCGGCCGTTGGTCCCACAAAAGCGGCGGTGCGGCGACGGTACATGCCGCCCACCAGGCACAGGTCGCAGTCTTCGCGCGCCTCGAGCAGGTTAAACACCGAAAGCGAATTGGTCACAATGCGCAGGAGAAACGCCGGCAGCATCGAGGCCATCTGCTCAACCGTGGTGCCCGTGCCCAAAAAGATGGTCGAGCCTTCCTCGATAAGCTCCACAGAACGGCGCGCAATCTGCAACTTTTCCTCGGCATGCTTCGTGCGCTTTTCGCTGTGCGAATACTCATGGCGCAGCATAGCGTGTGGACGGCCCTGCGCACTGCGGGCTCCGCCGTGCACGCGCTCGATCTCGCCCAGGCTCGCAAGCTCCTCAAGATCACGGCGGATCGTCATATCCGAGACACCTAACGCATCCGAAATCTCCTTGACCGAGACCGTTCCCTGTTCCTCGAGCAGCTGCCGAACCTTATCCTGTCGCTCCGCTTTAATCACGATGAGTCCTCGCTGTTCCACGCTCACGTCAATTCAAACAATAACGAACAAATTGTATCAGACTCGCGCGCGTCAGAAATGAACGCCCGCACAGCTCCAATCATCACTTTTTTGAGAAAAATACCCCCTGCTTTAGTGGGGTGTAGTGATAATCTTGCCTGTTCGCGCTACAGTTTGTCGGAAATACCTCGATGTTAGGAACCAAATGATCACTTCCGAGCTTTTCGGCACCGCGCCGTGCGGTACCCCCGTTCATCGTTACACCCTCAACGGGCCCGAGATCTGCGTTCGCATTATGGACTATGGCGCCACCGTGTTGGGCATCGACGTGCCCGACATCCCCGGCAACGTGCGCGATGTGGTGCTGGGCTTCGATAAGCTCGAGGATTACTTTGACAACCCCGCCTGCTTTGGCGCGACCATCGGCCCCGTGGCCAACCGCACTGCAGGTGCCACGATCACTATCGCTGGCACGGACTGGCATATGCCGGCCAACGAAGGCGCCAACAACCTGCACAGCGACCTTGAGCATGGTCTGCACAAGCGCGTGTGGGACGTTGAACTCGACGAGACTCACAACGCCGTTCGCATGACCACCTCGCTTGAGGATGGCGAGCTGGGTCTCCCCGGCAACCGCACCTTTACGGCCGTGTTTACCGTGACGCGCACCGGCGTCTTTCGCATCGAATATGGCTGCGAGAGCGACCGCGCCACGTACGTGTCCATGACCAACCACACATACTTTAACCTTGCCGGCCATAACGCCGGCATGGACTGCGAGCACTTCTTTGTTGCCAACGCTGCCCACTACCTGCCCATCAACGAGCAGAATATCCCCGCCGGCGAGATCGCTCCGGTCGAGGGAACACCGTTTGACTTTCGCGAGCTGCGCCCCGTCGCTCCCGGCATGGAGGCCGACGACCCGCAGATTAAGCAGGCCCGTGGCTACGATCACTGTCTGTGCATCGATGGCTATCAGTACGGCCGCAATCTCCGCCGCGCGATGCACGTCGAGGAGATGTGGACCGGCCGCGAGCTGGACTACTACACCACTGCCCCGGGCGTGCAGCTCTACACCGGCAACTGGCTGGGCGACGAGCACGCCAAGGACGATGCTAACTATGGCTGGGGCGCCGGCTTTGCTCTCGAGGCCGAGATGTACCCCGACACGCCGCACCAGCCGTTGTTCCCGCAGGGCATTGTGGGCCCGGGTCACCCCTACAGCAATGTGATCGAATACCACTTTATGAGGCACTAAGCCCACAGCGCGACATATCGCACAGCAGCGCCCGCCGGCACACCGCCGACGGGCGCTTTTTCATGCCTAAATCTTTTTTTCGATGCCACCGAATTGGTGACATAACAAAACTATGCCGAATTACTACGATGAACCCACGATGTCCGACCACGCGCTGGTTTATAAAAAATTAGCAACTCGTCTACCTGCTGTTTTATTCTCCGCAAATTTGGCATGCTCGGCGATAAGCAATTCGTCGTAGTAAACCGGCATAGTTTTGGCAGACGGCGCCACACAGACCCCCTACGAAGGCAAAATGATCCCTTTCCCTCCGTCCCCAAGGGATCAATTGAGCAAGGTTTCGATGGGGTCGGGGTTGGAGCTGGGGAGATAGCGGATTTCCAGCTCTACGCCGAGCTTTTGTAGCTCTCTGAGAGCAGCGACATCCGCATCGTCTATGGCGACCGCGGGCGTTACAGAGCGTTTGCCCTCCCCTGTCTGCATATGGCCAATGCTGATCTTGGTGATCGGCACACCACCCTTAACCAGCGTGAGTGCATCGGCGGGTGAGGCCACCATGATCAGAATCAACTGGCGCGGCGTTGCGGTATGAATGATGTCGACGGTCCTTTGCACCGAGAAAAACCGCGTCCAAACGCCTTCTGGCGCCGCCACCCTCATGGGTGCCCATTGGCGCGAATCCGCCGCAATCTCGTCGTTGACGATTAGGACGAGGTTGGAACCCATAGCCTCGTTCCACAGCTCGACGTCTTGCCCGTAAATAAACCGGTCATCGATACGCGTGAGAAGGATCTTGGGTTGAGCCATGGCAGTCCCATTCTGTTTGAGACTCGTAAGAGCGAGACATCACGTCTCCAATATTAGTGCATTTAAAGTGAGAAAAGCCGTCAGAACACTTGCACGGATGTGCGATGTCCCGTATCATAGACAGCCGTTGACGCCTCAGTGCGTCACCACATGGCCGCCAGCGTAGCTCAGTTGGTAGAGCACCGCTCTCGTAAAGCGGGGGTCACCGGTTCGAGCCCGGTCGCTGGCTCCATTGCACAAGATAGCCGCCTTCGGGCGGCTTTTTTGTTGCCGATTCGCCCACTCGGTGGACTTCGGATTTAATGCTTAGGGGGCGGGGATTTACCAAAGTGAAATTTTAATGAAAAGAAACCCAGCTGCAACAATTGCCATGGTGAGGGCTCGAATTGGTCATATAGATTTAAAATAGCCACGATACCTTCTCTTTTGCTGGAACGATATATCTATACAAGGTTGTGAGCGGAAAACAAAAATACGTCGATTGCTATCCGACAAACGGGTCTGGAATTGCATTCACCGGCATTTCGGGGCAGATTGATACACATGTACGAAAGGGAACCTATGTGGTGCGTTGGGTTGGAGCTGCTGCAGGCCCGATATGGATTGCGGTCTTGCGCCCCGATGTCCAAATAGGTTTCTCTCTAGACGGGAAGTTGCTCATGGACGTCATCTATGACGGAGATGACTGGGTCGATCATTATACTTGGCGCCTGGTCGGCTCGAACGACAATGGGGATGTGGTGTTTGATGGACTATGTCCAAAGCATCTCCATCCTTTTGTCTCGTCGTTAATTGAGAGTTCCGCTCGTGTTGCCCCCTACAGCTCGGCATCGCTTCATGATACGGACGTTTTGAAGACCATAAGGGAATCAATTGACGATGGCACGATGAGCGGCCCGCTGTTTTCTCGGCTTGTGGGGCTAGATGAGATTGGCTCGAAACGACTGCTTGCGGGCGAAAAAGTGGAACTCACTTATCGGTCGATGATTTCAATCCTGCGGCTAGCCGATGTTCTTCGCAAATAAATGAGGCTTCCCTATTCAAAAACAGAAAACCCCGCTAAACGTGATTCCCCTAGGGAAACACGTTTAGCGGGGTCCTAGCGTGATTTCCCTAGGGGAATCACGCCATCAGACGAATAGCTCTGCCAGGCAGTTCGCTACTCCTCCCAGTAAGCGTCTGCAAGCAGCTTAAAGCAGATCTTCTTGACCGGCTGCGCGCCATCGCCCGGGAACTTGAGCGTGGGCATATGAGGCTCGCCGGCAACGAACAGCGCAAACTTATCGTCGGCAAGATCGCCGGCGATCGAGGCGTCGGAATCGACCAGATCGTAGTCGTCCTTCTCGTCAAACTCCTGGACCAGCGTCAGGCTGCCCGTGGCGACCTTAAAGGCCTCGCGACCCTCGACGTCGATCTGCAGGTCGTGATAGCGCTGATGCGTCTCGTAGTGGGCCTCGGCCTCCGGACGCGTCGTGGGAGCCATGACGTTCGCAAAGACCTTGTCGCCCAGAATCGGATGGCTGCCGACCTCGAGCTGCGCCGGGTCGTTCTCCTCGAGCCAGTCGATCAGCACGTCGAGGCCCTTGAGCATTCCGCGGTACTCCTCGATATCGCCCAATGCACCGTAAATCATCTAAATCCCCTCTCGGATCGTTTCTTTGGCGGCTACTCGATAAACGCGTTACCGACGCTGTTGCCGCCCACATACGTCTCGACCAGGGTAAGGTCGGGATTGAACACGACAACGTCGGCGTCGCGCCCCGACATAATGCTACTGCACTTGTCGTCGACATGAGCTAGCAAGCGATGCCGGGACCGACGCCCAAGCCCTTACAGCTCGGTCACGACAACGCCGTTGTAGACCTCGTCCCAACGGTCCATGACCAGATGGCCGGTCATAGGATCCATGGCGTTGAGCTTGCCGCAAGTGTTGGCGGTACGCAGCACCGTCTCGTCGTCTGCGCCAGCAGCGATGGCATGCGCGAAGCCTGCGATAGTGGAGTCACCAGAGCCCGTGGCGTTAACGGCAGGGATATCGGGCGTCTTTGCGCGGAACGCACGGCCGTTGTGGAAGCCAACGGAGCCGGCAGCACCCATGGACACGACGACCCAGGGGATATCGGAGAAGCGGGCATCAGAGGCGAGCGCGGCGCGGAGCTCGTCCACATCGTCGGTGGTAAAGCTCGTGCCCAGAAGGCCGTTGATCTCGGTCAGGTTGGGCTTGACCAGCTCGGGCTTAATTTCGGACTTAAGGGCGGCCTCGAGCGAAGCACCCGAGGTATCGAGCAGCACCTTGGCTCCGGCGTTCTCTGCAATGCCCGTGATCTTGGCATAGTAGTCTGCCTCGACACCGCGGGGCAGCGAACCCGAAATGGTGACGACGTCGGCCTTGCCCGCAAGCTCGGTAAACTTGGCGGTAAAGGCATCGAGCTCCTCGGGGGCAATTGTCGGGCCGCTCTCGAGCAGCTCGGTCTGGTTGCCGGCGTGGAGAATGTTGAGGCAAATTCGAGTCTCGCCCTTGATGGGCACAAAGTCGTTGTTAATACCGTTGGCGTCCATGAGCTCAGCCATGTAGGCGCCCATGTGGCCGCCGAGTAGACCGGTTGCCACAACGTCGTCGCCCAGCTGACCCAGCACACGGGCCACGTTGAGGCCCTTGCCGCCGGCGGTCTTTTCGGGCGTCACGCGGTTGACGTCGTCGATAATGAGCTCATCGAGCTGATAGCGCGTATCGACAGACGGGTTCATCGTAACGGTGAGGATCATTTTTAGCTCCTTATCTCGCAGGCTCCTTATGCCTCGCGATACGAGTCGACAAAACGGAATTACAGAATCTCAATCGTGAACGAGCGGACGATGGTCTCCTTGGGCTTGGCGACAAGGCAGCCGCGCTTATGCTCAAGTACGTCGTCCTCATTGGAGCAGGTCGAGAGGCCGCCCCAAGGCTCAACTGCCACAAAATCGCCCTCGGGCTTACTCCACACAATGAGATACGGGAAGCCCTCGAAGCTCAGGCGAACGCCCTTGTCCTCCCCCTTCTTAGAAAGCGTGACCTGGCGGCTCTCGAGCACGTCAAAGATGGTCTCCGCAAAATCGAAGAGCTCGTGCGACAGGGGCAGCGTCTTTCCCACCATGGGGTTCTTGGAACGGTTTGCCACGTCAATCAATCCGGTCGAGGGCACGGCGGTGCAAAGCTCCGCAGCCTCGTCTTTCTCAAAGCGCAGCTCGTAGTCCGTATAGGCCTCGCCCTCATCGAGCGGACACCTAAAGCCGGGATGACCGCCGATAAAGAACGGCATGTCCTCGGTTCCCTCGTTGGTCACCTCATAGGAGACGCGCACGGCGGTATCCTCGAGCGTATAACGAGCGACAATCTTAAACGGGTACGGATAATCGCTCAGCAGCGCGGCGTTATCCTCCGAAGCCAGGCACATCGCCAGCTCGTTCTTGCCTTGGCTCAGTAGCTTCCACTCCTGTTTGCGCGCAAACCCGTGGCGGGCGAGCTTTACATGCTGCCCAGCAAACGTCATGGCGCTGTTGTCGCGCAAGCCTCCGCAAATCGGGAAGCAAATCGGTGCCTGACCGGACCACACGGCGGGATCGCCCTGCCACAGATACTCGCGACCTCCGGCCTCGATCGAGGTAAACGAACCGCCAGCCGTGGACACCTTAATAGAAATCGAATCGTTGGAGAGAGCGTATTCCATTGCCCATCCTTTCGAACAACTGCTTTTTGCTCGCAAGAACCCGTCTCGGCCCTGACCAAAGGACAAACCCGCACGTTCATCGATACGTCCGGTATCCCAGCCATGCAACGGGGTACCATACAGACATTGATGCAATTACAGCTGAAAGGCCTTCTTATGCGAACCATCATCCTCTACGCCTCGCGCCATCACGGCAATACGAAAAAGCTCGTGGACGCCATCGTCGAGGCACACCCCGAGATCGATACCCTCGATGTAAAGGCACTCGGTAAAAACGAGTATCCCAACCTGCACGAATATCATCTGATCGGTGTCGCCACGGGAATCTATTACTCCGAGATCGACAAGGACATGGCACGCGTGCTCACTAACGTGCTGCAGCCGCAGGACAAGGTGTTTGGCCTTATGACCTACGGTGGCAAAAACAAGTGGTACGGCAAGGATATCGATGGTATCTGCCGCATGAAGCAGGCCATCTTTATGGGTGTCTACGGCTGCCCCGGTTTTGATACGTGGGGGCCATTCAAGCTCGCCGGCGGTGTCCAAAAGGGACACCCGACCGCCGAGGAAATTAAGGGCGCCGTCGACTTCTTCGACAAGATCGAAGACGAGTATGGCGACATCATCGTCGAAGAATACGCCAAGCGTGAGAAGCGCCTAGCATACGAGAAGGAGCATCCTGCGGGAGGTCTGGTGGCCGGCGTTAAGCGCACGGCAAAGAAGATTGCTAACAAGCTGTAACTGTTAAGGTGCTTTTGAGCGTTTAACTCATACGGCGGGTCCGAGCAATTTCGGGCCCGCCGTCTTTTTTATCGTTACTCGGTAAAGGCGTTGCCGACGCTCTGGCCGCCAACATACGTCTCGACGAGGGTGAGCTCATGGTCGAACACGACAAAGTCGGCGTCGCGACCCGGCATGATGCTGCCGCACTTATCCTCGACGTGCGCGGAGCGTGCCGGCACCTCGGTTGCCATGCGAATGGCGATATCGGCGCTGGCGATGCCCCAGTCGACGATATTCTTGACGCCCTGGGCAAGCGTGAGCACCGAGCCGGCAATGCTCTTGCCGTCGGCGAGCCAGCACAGGTTGTCCTTCATGATGACGTCCATGCCACCACTGGTGTAGCTGCCCTCGGGCATGCCGCCGCAACCCAGGCAGTCGGTGATGAGCACCGTGTGCTGCCAGCCCTTTGCCTGCAGCAGTGCCTTGATGGCGGCAGGGTTTACGTGCTTGCCGTCACAGATGATCTCGGCGTAGGTCTCGGGCGTGGACATGGCAGCGCCCACGACACCGGGCTCACGGTGATGCAGGCCGCGCTGACCGTTATAGGTATGCGTAAAGCAGCTGGCACCGGCGTTGATGGCGGCGATGCACTCATCGTAGGTGGCGTCGGAGTGACCGATGCTGGTCACCACACCCTTGGCGTTCAGAGCAGCCGCATAAGCAGCGGCACCGTCGCGCTCGGCCGCCATGGCGCTCTTAACGATGCGACCACCCGCAGCCTCCTGCCACTGATCGAAGACCTCCTCGGAGGGATCGATAAGATAAGCGGGGTTCTGCGCGCCCACGTGCTTCATGGTAAAGAAGGGGCCCTCCAGGTAGATGCCCTGAATGCGAGCACCGCAGAAGTCGGGGCCGCGGCCCTCGTCCGCCTTGGCGATAGCGGCGCAGGCGTCCTTGATCTGCTCGACGCCATCGGTGAACGTCGTGGGCAGCCAGCTGGTGGTACCGCGACGGGCGAGCTCGGTTGAGCTGATATCGATGCCCTCGGGATCGTTATCGGTAGTTGAGTGGTTGTAGAAGCCATGGATGTGAGTATCGACCATACCCGGTGCGATCCACGATCCCGTGTAGTCCTTAATCTCGCAAGAGGGCTCGTCGGCCTGCCAGGCGCCAAAGACGCCGTCCTCGACCATAAGATAGCCGCCCAGTTGCGGGCCTGCCGGCAAGAAGAACTTGTCAGCCTTAATTGCGTACGTGCTCATATGCACTCCTTGCTTCTAAAGCAGTTGACTGTGGTGATGCTATACCCAGCTCAGGTAAAACAAAAAGCGCCCGCCCGCCGTTATGAGCGGACGGGCGCCCTTACAGAGGGACGCGATTAAGCGGTGAAGGGGTGAATCGTCACGCCCTTGACCACGCGGTTGACCGTGCCGGTGGGGCTCGGCGTATCGGGCGTGTTGCCCACGCGCACGGAGTTGAGCAGGCTGATGGCCTGGGCAAACATCACGAACGGCAGAGCGAGGTAGCCCTCGGGAAGCGCTTCGTAGCCCTTAAAGGTGAAGGACTCGCCCTCATAGACGGTGGCACCTTCCTGCTGAACGGCGATGGTGTGCTGAGCGATCTCGTCGCCACCGATCTCGTTGAGGATGTCGATGTCGTACTGACGGGTGTAGGCGTCGTTGTTGACGAACACGAAGACGAGCGTCTTATCGTCGACAAAGGACTTAGGTCCGTGACGATAGCCCATGGAGGTGTCGTAGGAAGTAGCGACCAGACCGTGAGCGAGCTCGAGGATCTTGAGCTGGCTCTCCTGGGCAAGGCCACCGAAGGAGCCAGAACCCAAGTAGGTCACGCGGTTGAAGTCGCCAGCCAGGTAATCGGCGATCTCGGGCTCACGGGAGATGACCTCCTCGCCCATCTTGGCGATGGTCTCGACCCACTCGGCCTTCTGCTCGTCAGAGGCAGTGTCGAAAATAAGGGTGGAGAGCAGGGTCATGCAGGAATAAGAACCGGTCATGGCGAAGCCCTTGTCGTTGGCGCGCGGAATGAGCAGCGTCAGCGCATTGGGATCATCGGCAGACTCGACGGCGAGCTTGCCCTCGGGAGCGCAGGTGATGTTGAGGAACTTGACGTTGTGGACGAGCTCCTTGGCAACGGCAACGGCGGCAAGGCTCTCGGGGCTGTTGCCAGAGCGGGCAAAGGAAACCACGAGCGTGGGATCCTCGGCGCGCAGGAAGTCACGCGGGGCGCTCACGATGTCGGTCGTGGCGATGGGCTTAAAGTCGTAGAGATCAGTGTTGCCAGCGTGACGCAGGTACGGGGCACAGGTATCGCCAACGTAGTCGGACGTACCGGCACCGGTAAAGACAACGGACAGACGGCCCTCGCCCATAGCGCGAGCCTCGGCCAGGAAGGCCTCGATGGCCTCCTTGTTCTCGCGATAGATGTTGAGCGTATCACGCCAAAGCTCGGGCTGCTGAGCAATCTCGGCCGTGGTGATCTGGGCGCCGAGCTCGGTGAGCTCCTCGACACTCTTCTCGAACATTTCTAATACCTCTCTCTAGAAGTAATCCTCTGACGTGCAATTATACACTTCAGTTGGTTATCTGGTAGTAACCAGTTAAATGCAAAGAATCACCATATGGAAACGATGCGGACACTAGTTGCTACGCTGGTGGTAAACCTTGTATTTAAACTGATCGGCACGAGCAACCGAGAGTGTATACTCCACAATCTCGTTTGACTCGTTATACGTAGTCCTGACCAAATCGAGCACAGGCGAGCCCTCGACAATTCCCAAAAGGTGAGCATCGGTGGGACGGGCTATGCTCGCATAGAACTCCTCTTCGGCCACGCGAATCTTTTGCTGAAAGTCTTGCTCAATCACATCGTAAAGCGGCTTACGCTCCAGCAGCGGTCGCTTTAGGGATAGAAATTGACGAACCGGTAGATAGCTGCGTTCGACCATCATGGGCATGTTGTCGGCAGAACGAAGTCGCTTGAGCTTAAAAATGCGATCGCCGATACGCAATCCCATATGCTCGGCCAGATTCTTATCGGCCTCCATCTCGCAAAACTCGAGAATCGTGGTCTCGGGGTCGCGACCCATCGCGCGCATCTGCTCGGTAAAGCTGTAGGACTGCATAAGATTGGTTGCCTTTGCCGAACGGTCGGTCACAAAGGTACCGCGACCGTGCTGCCGAACCACCAATCCTAAACGCTCCAGTTCCTGCAGAGCCAGGCGTACCGTAGTGCGCGAGAGACCATAGCGCTCCGATAGTTCGCGCTCGGAAGGAATCATGTCACCGGCGCGATATTCATGGTCGATCTTTTCGGTCAGAATATCGACCAGCTGATCGTACAGCGGTTGCTTACGCGCTCCGATCGCCATCCTATCCTCCCTTTTGCTCGAATTCGGCTAACTACCTAGGGTGTTTAGCATTATCTGTCTGCCACACCCGAATCAACAAGAAAACAAAAGCCGCGCGCTCTTTCGAGCACGCGGCTTTTAACATACACATGGCTTAAGGGGTCGGGGTGTGAGCCGCGTAGGGACACACCCCTCAAGCTAGAGCCTTACCAGATGCTCGGCCAGAGACCAAGCGGGCCAGCGCCCAGGATGCCGAGGACGAAGAGCAGCAGAATGCCCTTGGTCGGGGTCCAACTGTGCTTAGCGAACATGTAGTAAAGCAGCAGCGTAAGCATAAGCGGGACGAGCTTCGGGACGATGGTGTTGAGGGTGTCGGCAACGGAGAAGTTGACCGGATCCTCGGTAACGGTGCCGTAGGTCACGGACTCCATGCCGTTGCCCAGATCGGTAACGCCGCACTCGACAGCGTTGCCGTCGGCATCGGTGGCGGTGAGGGCGTTGCCGTCCTCATCGGTCATGGCCATGGTACCGGCCTCAGCGGTCTCGGTATCGATGCCCTCCATACCGGTGAAGTTCTCGGCCTCCTTCTCGGAGACGATCACGGTATTGGCGGAGAGGCCACGGGTGGTGCCATTGGGGATCTGGAGGTTGATCTGGGTGCCACCCATGGTGACGACCAGGCAACCGACGACGAAGACGCCCATGATGGAAGCGGCACGCGTGAAGGCCTGCATGTTAGCAGTCAGAGCGTCAATAGCGCTGGTGCCGAGCTTGTAGGACCAATTCATGAGCCAGAAGCGCAGAGCGAACTGGACGACGTTGAAGATCACCAGGAAGATGATCGGCGCAGCGGCGTTGCCGTTGATGGCCATGTTGGAGGTGATGCCGGCCGTGATAGGCACGAGCGTCAGCCAGAACAGGGCGTCACCGATACCACCGAGCGGGCCCATTGCGGCGACGCGGACGGCGCGGATCGTGGGGATGTCAACCTTGTTCTGCTCGAGCGAAAGCACGATACCCATAACAAAGGTGACGAGGAACGGGTGGGTGTTGAAGAACTCCAGGTTGTGGCTCATGGAAGCCGCGAGGTCGTTCTTGTTGGTGTGGATCTTCTCCAGACCGGGGATGATGGAGTAGAGCCAGCCAGCGGCCTGCATACGCTCGTAGTTGAACGAGGCCTGCAGGAAGCAGGAGCGCCAAGCCATCTTGTTGAGGGTCTTCTGGTCGAGCTGCGGAGCAGGAGTGAGATCCTCGTAGTGCTCCGGGATCACATACTCATTAGATGCCATCTTCGAAGTCACCTCCGTCAGAAACAGCTGCACCCTTCAGCTCGGTCTGCTGCTGGAAGTCCCAGAAAGCGATGCCGAAGCCGATGAGAGCGAGGATGAGCAGAGCAGGGGTTGCCAGCGAATCGTTGGCAACGGTGATGAGCGCGAGGCCAAAGCCCATGAGGAAGAAGCCCCACATATCGCGGTTCATCATAACCTTGAGCAGGACGGCGAAGCCGACGAAGCGCATCATACCGCCTGCAGCGGACAGACCGGTCTGCAGCCAAGTCGGAATAGCAGCGGCGATGGTCTGACCGATGGTGGCGCCAGCGATGAAGAACAGGGTGACGACGACAGCGAAGATCAGGCCGAGCAGAGCCATGGCGAAGTAGTTCAGGCGCTCGATGCCCTTGGTGTCCGCGTTGTGAGCCATGTTATCGGCCGTGGACATAAGCGGGGACATAAGCGTGAAGACCAGGGTAACGCCAAGCTGGCCAAGCAGAGCGAACGGAATGGCGAGGCCAACTGCCGCGTTGGGCTCGAGGCCCGTGGCGATAGCGAGAATGGCTGCCATGATGCCGCCGATGACGGCGTTAGGCGGCTGAGCGCCTCCGATCGGCATGTTGCCGATCGTCATGAGCTGATAAGTACCACCCACGAGAAGACCGGTGTTGAGGTCGCCAAGGATAAGACCGATGACGGCGCCGGTGACGATGGGCTGATAGAGAGACTCGAGGAAGTCAAACTGGTCGATTGCCGCGATGAACGTAACAACGAAGACCAGGGCGACCTGAATGATCGAGAATTCCATCTTGCTCCTCCTTTCAAAATGTATGTACGCACTTTGGATTTCACGTACAAAATGTCAGGGTTTCACTCCTGACAACGTGGATCACGAAGACTACGAGAAGAGCTTGCTCGTGTCCTCAACAGGCGTGCTCGGAACGCGCCTGATCTCCAACTCCACCCCCAATTCCTGCAGCTCTTTAAACGCAGCGACATCCTCGTCGTTAACTGCGACGGAGGTGGCGACTTGGCGCTTTCCTTCCGACATGTGCATGTTGCCGATGTTTACCTTCTTTATAGGCACACCGCCCTTGACGAGCGTAAGCACGTCTTCCGGTGTTTCGGCCACGATGAAGATCTTCTGGCGCGGGCTCGCCTTGCCAATGACGTCGATGGTCTTCTGCAGGGAGAAGAAACGCGTAGCGACGCCGGCGGGAGCGGCCATCTTCATGAGGTTCTGGCGCATGGTGTTGGTCGCCACGTCGTCGTTGGCGACGAGGATGAGGTTGGAGCCCAGAGTGGAGTTCCACTGGGTGGCAACCTGACCATGAACCAATCGGTTATCGATGCGGGTAAGAAGAATGTTGGGTTCTGCCATGTTGATCAGCTTCCTTTCGTTATTTGCTGACGACAGTTACTTGATCTCCTGAATCGCGTAACGCGAAACATCTACGACGGCTCCGGATCGGACTTTGATCTGGACCTTCTCGCCTTCGATGCCTTTGACGGTTCCGTAGATACCGCCGGCGAAAAGAACCTCCTGACCCGGCTTGAGCTCGGTGTGCAGCTCCTTGAAGTACTTTTGCTTCTTCTTCATGTTGATTTGCGACCAGATGGTGTAAATCAAGCCCATGATGGCAAGCAGGCCTAAAAGGGCGACCGAGGAGCTCAGGACATTGGCTCCGAAATCGGCCATTAGATGCCGTCCTCGTCGCCGAAGATATCCTCTTCGTCGGAGCCGGCAACGGATGCGACCGTCTGGGCGGTGATGCCCGTCTGGCCAACGGTCACGGCCTGCTCGCCAAGCTCGGCGAGCGTGGCGTTGCCGCGGAGGAACAGAAGCTCAATAACCATGGGAAGGTTGGTGCCGGTCAGAACCTCGACGTTGTCGACATCCTGGGCAATCATCATCGACTGGTTGAACGGGGTGCCACCAAGCAGGTCGGTAAAGACGAGCACGCCATCGCACTCCTCGCGCATGGCGGTAATAGCGGCGCGGAGATCCTCACCGTAGGAAGCAGCCTGGTCGCCCTCAAAAGGAACGACGGTAAAAGCGGGCTGGTCGCCAGCAACCATAGCGATAGCGCTTGCGAGACCGGGTGCGAACTGTCCATGACCGGTAAGAATAAAGCCAACCATTCAAATTTCCCTTCCGAAGGTGTGTACGATCTGAGTCCGATGATTTTCGGAAGCCAGCGGGCGCTCGCCCTTAAAGCTTCTTAGAAAGCGTTCTTTGAAGACCAGTGGTTTCTAAACTGGTAGTAACCACGTGACGTGTTGTTGTCACTATATCACCCCAGAAGAGGTCGCTTTCGTTGATTTATACGGTAAAACGTTTTTGCACCGCTCACGGCGATAAATCGACCGTTTACCGCTCGTTAACACTTCTACCTGCGGTTTTGAAACCGTTTCGAAATGCTTTGGCAAAAGATCGAAACTTTTCCTGTGTCTAAACAACGCAGGGCGGCTAAAAATAGCGTGTAGAAAAATTGCAGGTCATTGTGAAGATATGTGAATTGGTCTTTTTGACTTAATACCAGTTAGAACCAGTTTTGAGATTATCGGTGAACGGTAGTTTTCGACCGTTCACCGGTTATTTGCATTCGTTTACGGCCGTTTTCCTAGATGAATTGGGGAGACCCGATGAAGCACTTGCGCGGTTGCAGGATATTTCAATACTCGTCCATCCCCCCGCGCGCCAAACTCCCACTCCCTGAATGTGCCATAAGCTCTCGCTATTCGTATTACAAACATTACTTACTCTATTCTGTAATTGTTTATCGTTTGTCGTTAAGTATGTTATAAGATTTAAGTATCATCCAAGACATTGGTTGGAGGAGCTATGATCCGCTGGAACGTATCCAAATCGAATGAAGCCATCGACCGTGAACAGGCAATAGCCAAACTGAGGAAGCTCACTCGCTACTGCAAATGGGCCACAATCTGCACCACCGTGGCGCTCGCTCTGGGACTCCTCGCAGTCATTGCAATCTACGATCTACTCATATTGCCTAGCCTCTCCCAAGGGTTCTGTCTCCAATCCGTAGAGCTTGAGGCTGGCGAAGGGCCAATTCTCGCTCTCGTCGGCGCCGATGAACACACCCCTCTTATGCTTGTCGCGCACGACGGTCATACTGCCATAGGGAGCGCCATGATGACATGCCTTGCGTTTGCCATCGTGCTAAGCGCATACAGGTTTTTCTCCGCCATTGAAAAGGCGGGCAGGCCCTTTGACCTCGAATGCATCCGCATACTACGTCAAATAGGACATTTGTTCCTTATTGGCGGCGTTGCTGTGAAGCTTCTTGGTGCCATAGTCACGGGGCTGATACTCTCAGGATTTGGCGGCAACTTTACGGATGCGCTTGGCGGCCAGCACCTCGACCTCTCTATGGTCTTTGCAGGCCTGATTATTAGCCTGATTGCCAGCGTCTTCCAGTACGGGTGTATCCTGCAAAAACAAGATGACGAGTTGCTCTAGGGGGAATCCATGATTATTCTGCGGCTTGACCGCATGCTCGCCGAACGCAAGATCTCATCCAAAGAGCTTGCGGAACGCGTGGGCATCTCCCAGGTCAATATGTCACGCATTAAGACAGGCAAGGTTTCTGCCATACGTTTTTCAACTCTTGACGCGATATGCCGGGCACTCGACTGCCAACCGGGCGATGTACTGGAATATATATCCGACGATGAAGCCGATAGCCTTTTTGGACTTAAAGATGAATAGCCATAATTAAGCCGCCAATCATACCCTCAACGCAGAAAGCCCGCCAGTACGCCTTCCGTGCTGGCGGGCTTTCTGCTGTCAATCGGCTAGATGCTCGATGAGCCGTGTGACTCTTTACGCAAACAGACCGTAGATGCTGATATTGGCCTTGGCGTACAGGCCGTTGGCATATTCGGTCCACTTGGAGCTGGCGCTCGAGGCCTGAGACGAATACTGCTGATAAGCGGTGTAGTAGGCGGTCATGGCCTGCTTGTAGGTGGCGCTATCGGCGGTAAAGGCATCGTCGGCGAAGGCCTTGGCGTAGGTGCTGTCCTCGTCCTTCCAAGCACCCTTCGAGCTATCCCACTCATCGCCGGCAAGGTTGATGATGTAGTCGGCGTAATCCTTGCTCGCGGTCTCCTCGTTGCCGTCAGCAGGCTCGGTCGGGGCGGTCGGCATGCTTGCGGAGCTGTCGCCGACCTTCTTCTTGTAGAGCTTCTGCAGCGTCGCGGACTGACGGACGATCTGCTTGGCCTGATCCTTGGACACACCATACTGCGTAGCCATGGTCTTGTAGTCGGAGGTGCCGATGGAATCCTCGGCGTACTTCTTCATCTCCTTGGAAGAGACGGTGATGCCCTCGTCCTCGGCAGCATCGAGCAGAATCTTGTTGCGCACGTAGGACAGAATGACATCGGCAGAGGGAGCGGTGTAGTTGCCATCGCCATCCTTGACGGTGTCGAGGCTGTACTGGCTCTCAATGGCCTCGCGCGCGGTGATGTCGATCTTCTTGCCGTTGTAGCTGTAGCTTGCCACGGTCGAATCGAGCTGGTCCTCGGTGAGGGTCGCCGAGCCGACGCCCTTGCCGCCAAAACCACCGTTGCCGATAAAGAAGCCGACCACAGCAGCGATCACGACGGCGACTACGAAGGCGGCAATCATCGTCTTCTTGTGCTTGGAGGCGTGATCGTCCTCGTCGGAGCCCAGGATATCGTCATCCTCGTCCTGCTCCTCGGGCATCAAATTCTCGTCGGCTGCATCCGCGGCAATCTGAGCCTCCAGGCGGGCGTCCTCCTCCTCGGCGGTCGTGCCGGCAGCAATGTGCTCAGCAGACGTACCGGCGACCAGATCGATCTTCTCGTCCTCGTCACCGTCGGGACCTTCGCCGCGCTCGATAATCTGGATGCCGTCGATCTCGTCCTTCTCGTCCTTCTTTTGAATCAGACCCATATCAGTTACTCCTTGTTAGGAAACATAGTCCGCAATAGAATACGCCCGACAGAGCGCCGGGCGTATTGATTCTCAGGTTATACGCAAACACTTAAGTACTATTTAGGCGTTTGCAGCGTGCCTGCCTTAGGCCAGGTGCGCGATAACGGCATCGGCAAAGGCTTGCGTGCCCACAGCACCCTCAACGGAGCCGGTCTGGGCACGACGAACGTCGCCGGTAACCTGCTCACCCTCGTCGAGCGTTGCAGATACGGCGGCGCGAATACGATTGGCAGCGTCGTTCTCACCCAGGTGATCGAGCATCATCGCAGCAGAGAGGATCTCGGCCGTGGGGTTAGCGATATCCTGGCCAGCGATATCGGGCGCGGAGCCGTGCGTTGCCTCAAAGATGGCACAGTCGGCGCCGATGTTGGAGCCGGGGGCCATGCCAAGACCGCCCACCAGGCCGGCGCACAGGTCGCTGACGATGTCGCCGTACAGGTTGGGCAGCACCAGGACATCGAAGTCGTTGGGGTTCTGGACCAGGCCCATGCAGGTAGCGTCGACGATCCTGTCGTTGAACTCGATATCGGGATAGTTGGCGGCCACCTCGCGCGCAACACGCAGGAACAGGCCGTCGGTCGCCTTCATGATGTTGGCCTTGTGCACGGCCGTCACCTTTTTGCGGCCGCAGCGGCGGGCATACTCAAAGGCATACTCCACAATACGGCGGCTCTTGGCGATGGAGATGGGCTTGATCGAGATCGCGGAATCGGCGGCGAAGGTCTTCTGGCCCGAACGCTCGACGAGCTGTGAGAGCTCCTCGACCTCGGCAGCGCCCTCATCGAACTCGATGCCGGCGTAGAGGTCCTCGGTGTTCTCGCGCACGATAACCAGGTCGACGTCGCGGAAACGCGAGCCGTCGCCCGGCTGCGACAGGCAAGGGCGCACGCAGGCGTACAGGTCGAAATGCTTGCGCAGGGCCACGTTGACGCTGCGGAAACCCGTGCCAACCGGCGTGGTAATGGGGCCCTTGATAGCAACCTTGGTCTCGGCGACCGCGTCGAGCACGTGCTGGGGCAGCGGCGTGCCAAACTCGTCCATGACGCCGGCGCCGGCCTCCTGGACGTTCCAGTTGATCTGGACACCGGTGGCCTCGACCACGCGGCGCATGGCCTGCGTAATCTCGGGACCGATACCGTCACCGGGAATCAGGACTACATCGTGCGCCATAATCTGTTACTCCTCGTCTTCGGCGGCCTCAGATTTTTTAACGCTAGCACGCTTCTTCTTTTTGGAGAGATCCAGGCCAAAACGTTTAACAAGCATTTCGCAAATCTCGCTCGAACGGGCCTTGAGATAGCTGCCCTTGCCGTTCTCGGCGTCGAACTTAAGGCGCAGCGCGAGCTTCTCGGCAACCTCGGCATCGATCTCGCCCTGGCAAAACTCGTACAGGCAACCGAGCATGTCGCGATACTCGAGGTCGCCGTGGTAGCACTGGATGGCCTCGTCCAGAATGGGCCAAGCCTCGCGCGAACGCTCGACGCTCGTGGCGCCCCACACGCACAGCAGGCGGAAGGCGGCATAGCGCAGCGTGGAGGAAATCTCGTCGAACAGCGCGGTCTCGGCGCCCTCAAAGGCATCGCCCAGCTGCTCGGGGCAGGTGGTGGCGAGCGCCGTCAGGGCATCGAGGGCCTCCCAGCGGGTCTGCGCCTCGGGGCGGTCGAGCGCCTCGATCAGCGCGGGCACGCAGGACACGACGCGCTGCGGATCGCGCTCGGCAAGCAGATGCAGCACGCGGGCGGCAAACTGGCGGATGCGGCGCGTGGGGCAGCCGAGCTCCTGGACCAGGCGATCGACGGCGTTCTCGTTCTCCTCTGCCAGCTGGAGCTGTGCCAGCTCCTCGTCGGTGAGCTGTTCGTCTTTGTTTTCTGCCATAGTTACCTCTTCTTACTATTTCCTAGCGTGCTTGCCAGCACCCTTGCTGTCATCGGTGACCGAGATGAGCTGTCGGTCGGCCGCGCCATTGCGACGTGCGCGGCGGCGCTCCTCGGCGTCGCCCGCGTCGGCGGCGGCTCGATGAGCCTTGTTGACGTTAAAGACCTCGTCGTGCTTGCGCCACGGACCGACGGACTCGCCAAAGCTCATCTTAAGACCGGCGATAAAGCCACCGAGCCAGCCGATCGGCGCAAACTGCACCAGCGGGAACAGCGAGAACACCCAGGTCAGCAGGACGACTGCCGCCGCTCCTGCAAAGTTGGCAATCCAGTAGTCGCGCTTGGTGATCACGCGCTTTTCGCACGCCCACTGGCCGCACAAAAAGCCGATGTAAATCGCAAAGAGAAAGAGCACCAGCGCAAGCACCACGAACGTCCAGCTCATAGGCGCTACTCCCCGTGATGGTGGCCGCAGCAGCACTCGTGGCCGTCGTCATGGCCGTGGCCGCCGCAGCACTCGTGGTCCTCGCCGTGGTGATGGCCACAACCGCACTCATGGTCCTCGCCGTGCTCGCCGCAACCGCAACCTTCCTCGTGAGCGCCATGCTCCTCGGGGCGATACTGCGACCAGTCCAGACCGGCGGCAATGGCGTCGGCCTCCTCCTTGTAGAGAACCGTGATGGCCTGGGTGCCCAGCTTGGCGCCACCGATGGCGTCGAGCATGTCGTAGAGCGTAAAGGCGACGTCGGCGCCGGGCAGCGCGAGCTCGCGGTCGTCGGCGTAAGCAAGGGCCAGGCGCAGGTCCTTAATGAAATGCTCGACCATAAAGCCGGGCTTGTAGTCGCCGTCGAGCGCCTTGGGGGCCAGGCTCTCCATGGCGCCGGACTTGCCGGTGCCGCCCAGGATCATCTGACGGGTCTTCTCCAGATCAAGGCCGCTCAGCTCGGCAAACGCCAGCGCATCGGCCATGCCGACCATGCAGGCGCCCAGCGACACCTGGTTGGCGAGCTTGGCAGCCTGGCCCTTGCCGGCGCCGTCGAAGCAGCAGATGTTGGCCGCAAAGGTGGAAAGGATATCGCGGACCGGGGCAATGTCGTTCTCGGTGGCGCCCACGATAGCCGTAAGCGTGCCGGCGATAGCACCCGACTCGCCGCCGGTGACGGGGCAGTCAAACGCCATGCGACCGGAGACCTGGGCGGCCTCGGCAATGTCGCGCGCCAGCTCGGGGGAGCTCGTGGTGAGGTCGATCAAGACCGCACCCGGCTTGGTGCACGCGAGCAGGCCGTCGCCCGCCAGGTAGAGCTCCTCGACCTCGGAGGGATAGCCCACCATGGTAAAGACGACATCGGCGTTCGCCACGGCGTCGGGCGGCGTATCGGCCCAAACGGCACCGCGCTCGATAAGCGCGGCGGCCTTGGACTTGGTGCGGTTGTTGACCGTGACGGGATAGCCGGCATCCAGGATGTGGCCGGCGATAGGGGCACCCATGATTCCGGTGCCGATAAATGCGACAGAGAGCTTGTTTGCCATGAAACCTTTCCTTTTGGGTTGGGTGTTGTTACCAGGTTGAATACTCGGTGCCAGCGTTTGGGCTGTAGTTGGGATCGATTACGGCCGCAGCGCTTGCCTACTGACCGCGCACGCGGCGGGCGATGCGGTCGGAAAGCGACGCCTTGTCGGCGCGGTTCTTACCCCAAAACGCGCAGGCCACCATGCCGGGGCCCACGTGCGAGCCAATGGTGGGACCCACGGAGCTGCGAACGATCGTGACGTCGGCGCAGCCCTCCTCCTTGCGGATGGCGGCCTCGAGCCAGTCGCCGTCCTTTTCGGCATCGGCCGTCATGATGGCGATGGGCATGGTGCGGTCGGGCACGTAGTTCTCGCGGAACGACTTGAGGATGGACTTGAGCGCCTTCTTGCGGCCGCGGTTAACGCCGATCAGCGACAGCGAGCCGGCAAGGTCGTAGGAGAGCTCGGGCTTGACATCGAGCTTTGCCGTGAGCTGCGCCGCCGCGGGCGGAATGCGGCCGCCGGCAGCCAGCGCGTCAAAGCTCTCGAGCGTAAAGTAGCCGTGGACATAGGTCTTAGCCTCGTTTGCCCAGTCGACCAGCTGCTTGGCGGTCAGTCCCGCCGAACGCTGGCGCACGGCCTCGAGCGCCAGGAGCGCGCCGGTCGCGCAGGGCAGAGCGTTGTCGACCACGTAGAGCTCAAAGTTGGGATACTCGGCGCGCATGGCGTCCGCCGCCTGGCACGCGGAGTTGTAGCTCGACGACAGCGCCGAGGTAAAGCACAGGTAGACCGTGGGCGTGCCCTCTTTGGCGCACTCGGTAAAGAACTCGATATAGCGACCGAGCGACACAGCCGAGGTGGACACGCGAGCGCCGGCGCGCATACGGTCGTAGAACTCCTTAGGGCTCATGCTCGACCAGATATCGTCCGTGCGCTCCTCGCCATCGATGATAAAGGGGAAGCCCAAGATATCGACATCGAGGTTCGCGGCGACCTCGGGGCTAAAGTCGCAGCAGGTATCGACGACGATGCGGCAGCGGTCAGAATGGCCGGTAGATGCAGCCTTGTCCATCAAAGCGACTCCTTACGTAAAAAAGGCGGCCATCCGCATGGGATGACCGCCGGCCGTTAACTCATGCAAGTTAACGTATTTTACTCGTCAAGCGTTTCGATGCGGGGCTTGATGATGCCATATCCACCATTCTTACGGTGATACACCACATTGATGAGGCCAGTCGTCGCGTTCTCGAACACGTAGAAGTCGTGGCCGAGCAGATCGGTCTGCACCAGCGCCTGCTCCTCAGTCATCGGGGTGACATCGATGACCTTCTCGCGGACGAGCAGGTCGTCCTCCTCCTCGGGCAGCAGCAGGTCGGCCAGATCCTCGACGCGCTCGACCGGTGCGACATCCGCTGCGCTGGCACCGCCCTGGCGGTTGTCCACGACCTTGGTCTTGAACTTGCGCAGCTGGCGGGTGACCTTATCGGCGGAGAGGTCGATGGCGGCGTACATATCTGCGCCGTGCTCGGCAACGCGAATCACCGAACCGCGGGCACGAACCGTAACCTCGACGATTGCCGGGTTGGGGTTCGAGGGGTTCTTCTCATAGCGAAGTACAACGTCGACCGTCATGGGCTCGATATCGAAAACCTTGAGCGCCTCGCCGATCTTCTCATCCACATGCGCACGCAGAGCATCGGTTACCGTCGTCTTGCGTCCAGAAACCTTGATATCCATACGTGGCTCCAATCTGCCTCGGGGACTTACTGTACTGGCTATGTACCCATTGCCGTGCATTTAATCACGCGGATTCCCAAAGACCCGAATAACGATTGCTTGATACCGCATACCGAAGTCTCGCACTTTTCTGTGGCAAAGTGCGCTATAGGAGGGAGCCGGCGACTTTATATTTGGTCCCGAAAATTGGCTTTGACCTGCTTGTTTTATAGAGATGAAAAAGCCGGGCTCCCCTATTGGGGAAGCCCGGCAGTGCGTGTTGAAACCGTGAAGAGGCGTCTCTCCTAGCGCATAGGAGACGCCACCCCTAGCAATAACTAGCTATTAAGCTTGTTAATGTCATCGTCGGTGATGGTGTCTTCCTGGCTGGACGATTTGTCTTCGGAGGATGCGGTCTCATTGTTGGAATCGGAGGACTCGCTGCCGGAGGATGCGGAGCCAGACGACTGAAGGTTGACACCAGATACTGTCTTAGTGGTGAGGTCGTAGGGCATCGTGCCATACCAGACGCAGTGGACTGCCTCGAGCGTACCGTCGACCGTGATGGCGTCAAGGGCATCGCTCACGGCACGGCACAGTTCGTCATTGGACGAGGCGCCCGCAACACCAAGCGTCGAGGGCGCCTCGAGCGCACCGACATAGGAGATCTCGCTCATCAGGCGTGCAAGGTAGCCGCCGGCCGTGGAGTCGCAGATCACATAGTCGACTTCGCCGGACTCGAGCGCCTCAAAGCACTCGTTGATGTTGGGGTAGGTCTTTTGGTTGGCGGTGATGCTCTGCTTAGCAAGCGCCTCCTGCGAGGCCGAGGACATCTGGACACCCAGAGTAGACGTGTTAAGGGTATCGGTGGAAACGTTTAGCGACCCACCATCGCTGGTTCTACCGAACACGGAAGCGGCATCGTACAGGCAGGTGCCGAGCGAGCTAACGTCCCCGTCCGTGGAGTTGATCTCGCCGATAAAGATATCAGCCTTTTTGTCGCCGAGCGCGGAACCTGCCGAGGACGCATCGACAAAGGCGACCTTAAGGCCCATGCGGCTTGCGAGGGCGCGGGCGGCGTCAACCGCATACCCCGTGAGCTCGCCGTCGGCGTCCTGCATGGCCTGCGGCGCATCGGAAGTATCGAGGGCGACTGTCAGGGTTCCGGGAGTGACCAGGGCATCGTCCGACACCGCCGGCGTGACGGTCTCGTACTCGATCTGGTCGATCGTGGGAGTCGTGAACGTAGACAGCGGGTTGAACGCGCATCCGCTCAGGCCCAAAACGGCGATGACCGCTGCGGTCCCAGCACCTAACCGAGCCGCGTGCATCAAGCTGCCCCTCACCATGTCCACTACCCTGCCTTCTGTGTCGTATACGATCCGTGCGTTGCGCGGAATATCAGGTTGTTCCCACCAGCTGACCTGGTATTTGACCCCACACTTGCGCACCGGGGTGTTTGCTCGGGAGGCCGCAGCCACCTTCACGACTGGCCCGCTCGCCCGCGAGGCGGTATTGCCCCAAAGAAAGTAGAACGGACGGTGCGGCTTACATCTAGGACGCGCCATGATCGCGCCGCGCGCACGCGGTCGCTTACGTGGATCCCTTTGACCGCGTCTGTCTTGGACTAGGACGGGCATTTCGTCCGTCCGCAACCACAGCCTGGTAGGAACGAAGCGCATTATAGCTAAGTTCAAGCTAAAGTTTAAGGTTAGGGGCGTCATTCGCATCGCGAGTACAGATTTCGCAGGTCGGAGCGGGCTATTCGTGCCCCCATGAAGCCCGGAGCTCCCCCACGGGGAGCTCCGGGGCACCCGTCTCAGGGCGCCCTGTGCAAAAAACGGCAAATATGAGTACTGTCACCAATTTAGTAGCAGCGTATTACCGCCTCACGAGCCCTTTTTGAGTTCCGCACAGCCTGCTTGGCGCCAAGATATTCCACATTCGTTTACTATCTCTTCGCTGAATCCAGATTTTCGGCCCAAGTTTCTTTGTTTTTGCTGTCACTAATCTAGTAACAGTACTCATATTTGCCGTTTTTTGCACAGAGCATATAAACAGACCCCCTATAAAGCCATAGTTTTACGCTGGCTTGAGCCCAAAGCACGCTCGGAGCGTATTCAGCAGAGCATCTTGCCTCTTTCGACGAGCCTCTACGCGATTCTGATATCGCTTACCCATACGCTGGTGGATGCGCCATGCGAGCGCTTCCATCGCTTCCATGTCGCGGAGCATTTCGTTGTTGACCGTCGCGACCTCGATTCCCATAGTAATCAAGCCCGTGTTGCGTTTTTCATCATGGATACGTCCCCTCCGGGAGGAATGACCCAGCTCACCGTTGTATTCCAGGTCAAACCGGGCTGCCTCCTGATACGCATCGCAAACTGCATGCGGCATCCCCGAGATTGCCTGCGCGCGGTCATCGAACTCGATCTTGTAGTCGGTCTTAAAGGGACCGCAGGCAAATCCGCCATAGGAAAACGGAAGCGAAAACATGGCAAGCATGATGCACTCCATAGGTGAGCGCAGGTTTTCTGAGAGGTAGGGACACAGGCGTAGCAGTTGTTTGGCCGCACTCCCCTTGCATGCCGCAAGGTAATCTGCCAGGCGATCGGGCGTCAGCACCGGCTCGACTTCAAAGTAGCCCACGTCTGCCGGTTGGTCCTTGTCCTTTGCAAGTTTATTCGTAACGGGCGAGGTGTAGGGAGGCAGATACTTCCCGCGGTCACTCAGTGAAATCTTAGAGCACAGCTCCTGGGCCAGGGCAAATGCCTGGATACAGCCGACCTCGCGGGCGACGACAACACAAAGGGCCTCGGGAGATAGACTGTACACCCCCGGTTCCACCTCTAGAATCGAGCCGGCGGGCAACCCGGAGCATACGGACCAGCCCACGCCAGGCATGCGGCGGCGCTGCGCCGCAGATCCCACCAGCAAGCAAAGATCTTCTTGCACCTCGCCGCTTGCGGCCCCAATCCGCACCAAGTCGGAAAGATAGATGTCCTCGGTCGAGGGCGACGACGTGCGCAGCACACGGCGCTCTTCATCGGGATTGAGGTCCCTCCAGCTGATGTAACCCATTTTTCGGCGCTCGGCGCGCATCATGCGTAGCGCCGAGGCGCCTGTTAGGATTACGGAAGCCGCCAGCTGTTCGTCTGTCGGCTCGTTGCGCCGCTCAATCTTCACTGCCACAAAACCACCCCTACCAAACGCGTGCGATAGCGAGGCCATCGACCGCTACGGCGCCGGCGCGCTTGAGTTCCGCCGAAGCCGCGGCCATCGTCGCGCCCGTGGTGATAACGTCATCGATAAGCAGCAGGCGGCGGCCGTGCACATCCTCAACCGTCTCGTACATGCCTTGGGCACGCTCGCGGCGCTCCTCACGACCGAGTTCGCGCTGGTCGCCATGCCCGTACTTAACGAGAGCATCGAGCAGAGGAACACCCGACAGCTCGCAAAATGGGCGCGCAATAGCCTCCATATGATCAAAACCACGCCGCCGAAACGCTGCCGCCGTTGCAGGCACAAACACCACCGCATCCGCACCGGACAGCACGCCTCCGTAGCGATCGGGCGCTACGACCTGGGCATGCAGGGCGGTGTCGTAGAGCAGCTCCGCCAGATACGGAGCCAGACGTCGCTCGCCCGCATCCTTGTACGCTTTAATGATGCGCGGCAGCGGATGCGCATAGACGGCGCACGCCAGGCAGCGGTCGAGCGCCTCCGCCATTGCCGAGGACGTGCCCTCGACCGAACACTCAGTGCACAGCAAATCCCCAAACGGGGCGCCGCATCGGGTGCAGCTATGACGTGGGTCGATGAGCGTGAGCGCAGCCAGGCAGTCTTGGCAAATAAGCGCACCGGCGCGCTCGCAGCCGGCACATCGTGTTGGCGACAATGCCTCGAGCGCCTCGCGTGCCACCCGCTCGGCAAACGGTAGTAATTCGTCCGCAAACGGTAGGGCACCGGCACCCTGCAGACAGCTCAATATGTTCAAACGGCTCTTCAAGACACAACCCTCCCTACGTTCGGTCGCAGGGAGGGTTGTTGATTCGGCGCTATGATACCCCGATGCGCTCGGGGCAAGGCGGGTTACATCCGCTTACGGACGTTATTCGCCGGCAGGCGGTTGTGGTGCGGACGAAGACGGGGTCGAACCCTCGCCACCATCCTGGCGCGGCTTGCGGGAACGGCGACGGCGACGGCGCTTTTGACCCTGGTCGGCCGAGCCCTCGCCACCGCGATCCTCGCGCGGCTCGCGCTCGTCGCGAGCGGCGCCACGCGAAGCCTTGGCAGCCGCTCCCCCGCCATCTCCGGGACGACGGCGCGTGACCTTGACCTCGCCATCCGAGACCTGATCGGCCACGGAGGGCACTGAGGGCTTCTGTTGCGCGCCCGAGGAATGGCGACGGCGCGGACGCGGCGCGCGCTCCTCCTCGCCACGTGACTTGCCGCCCTTGTCGGCAGGCGCATCGGAGACCGAGGGGCCCTTGGAAGCGGCACCAGCCTCGCGAGCGGCTGCGGCGCGGAAGGCGTCCTCGCGCTCCTCGCTCGACAAATGGCGGCGGCGACGGCGCGTGGGATTCATGCCACCGCCGCGGTTTTGCTGCTGAGGCTGCTGAGTCTCGCGCTCGCGGGAGGAGTTCTTGTCTGCAGCTGCAGCCTCGCCGACATCGCCCGAGCCCGCGCGCTTGCGACGACGACGGCCACCGGCGGCCTCCTCGGCCTCAGGCGTTGCGGCATTGCCACGGCCCTTTCCGCGGCCACGACCCTCGCCCTGCCCCTGACCGGCGCGAGCATCGGATTCAGCATCGCGACGACGGCGCTTGGGCATCGACGTACCGGCCAGACGGTCGGCGCTCGACAGGCCATCGCCCACGTCGACGCCGTTCTCGCGGTCGAGCTCCATAAGCGCCAAGCGCATCTCGGGCGACTCGATACGCTCGAGCACATCGCGCGTCACGCAGTCGGGGCGGCAGTTGCAGCCCTGCTCGGCGGCCTTCTTTTTACAGCCCTCCGAGCAGGTCATGTCGGCCAGGTTGACCTTAAAGACTTTGCCGTTCTCCAGGCGCAACACCAGCTGCTCACGCGGCGTGTCATATTCCTGGATACGCGCCTTGCCAAGCGGCGTATCGATAAGCGTCTTCTTTTTGGGCGCGCGGCTCTTAAAGTCCTTGTACGCCTCGAACTCGTAGCGCAGGCAGCACATCAGGCGGCCGCAGACGCCGCTAATTTTGGACGAGTTGAGCGGCAGGTCCTGCTCTTTTGCCATGCGAATCGAAACCGGCTCAAACTGTCCGCCAAAGCGCGTGCAGCAGAGCTCCTGGCCGCACTGGGCATAGCCGCCCACCAGGCGGGTCTCGTCACGCACGCCGATCTGGCGCATGTCAACACGAATGTGCAGCGTCGAGGACAGGTCCTTGACGAGCTGACGGAAATCGACGCGCTCCTCGGCAGCAAAGTAGAACACAGCCTTCTCGCCGCCAAACAGGTACTCGACGCCGACCGGCTTCATCTCGAGGTCGAGCTCCTTGACCAGACGGCGGAAGTCGACCATGGCCTCGTCACCCTGGATAGCCAGGTCGTCGGCAAGCTGCAGGTCGATGTCGCTCGCTACGCGCAACACGGGCTTGAGCGGCTGACCGATTTCGTCGAGCGGCACCTCGAAGGGATCGGCCGTGACCAGGCCGATCTCGGTTCCGCGCTCGGTGGAGCAGATAGCATAATCGGCCTCGAGGATATCCAGATCCTGTGGGTCGAACCACAGGTCGCGCGAGGCGTAGGTAAACTTAACGGGTACGACTAACGGCATTTCAGTGCCTTCCTGATATCGAACAGCATGACCTCGATGGCCAGCTGGGGAGTAACGTTTCTGGCGATGTTGCGCTCAGCGGTCGCGACTGCCTCGAGCGCCCGGGTGGCACCCGCAACATTCGTCGCCGCGGCAAGCCGCCCGATCGTGTCGCGCACGTCCTCGTTCACAACGTCTGCCGCCTCATCCTGAAGTGTCAGCAGCACGTCGCGCATGAGCGTCCGCGCGCTCGCCAGCGCTTCCATGATACCCGAACGCTCGCGCGCGTTGAGTTCGCGCTTGTTGCGGTCCTCAAGCTGCTTCAATGCTCCACGCGACAGGTAGTCGGCATTTTGCTCGAGCACCTTTTCCTGCGTGGACTTGACCTCGGCGAGCGGCGCCTTGACGGCGACGATGAGCGACTTGGCGCGACTGAGCACATCGGCCTCGTCGGCGGCAATGAGCGAGTCGATGGCACGGACCATCTGGCGACGGGCGTCCTGGCGCTCGGCGCTCTTGAGGAACTCGATACCACGCGTAGGGCTTCCCGCCACGGCGACGGCCATGCGACAACGCGCGATATCCTGGCCCGTCGCGCGGCTCACGGCCTGCGCGGCCACAGTGGGCGACACCAGCCGAAACGGCACGCACTGGCAGCGGCTCACAATGGTGGGCAGCATCACGTCGGCCGAGGTGCCCAACAGGATGAACATGACGCCCTCGGGCGGTTCCTCGAGCGTTTTGAGCAGCGCGTTGGCGGTGTTGGCGCGCAGCTGCTCGGCACGGTCGATGATGTAGACCTTTGCCTTGGCGCGGATGGGCGCCAGAGGCACGTCGTCGAGCAGCTCGCGGGTCTGCGCGATGAGATAGCCCGTAGCGCTCTCGGGCGTGTAATAGTGCACGTCGGGATGCGTATGGCGCGCGACGCGCACGCAGCTGTCGCACGAACCACAGCCGTCCTGCTCGCACAGGAATGCCTGGGCAAGCGCCCATGCGGCGTCGAGCTTACCGGCGCCGGGCGCGCCCAAGAACAGGTAGGCGTGCGATGCGCGGCCGCTTGCGATGGCGTTGGTCAAAAAGTCGCGCACGCGCTGTTGGGTGTCGAGCTTGGCCAGCAGGCTTGTCTGCGCGGGGGCCATGTTACTCAGCCTCCTGGGCAAGCGCGGCGGCGACGGCATCTTGGGGAATGTCGAGACCGTACGCGCGAATCTGCTCGACCGTCTTCTCGAAGACTTCCTCGACGGTCGCAGTGGCGTCGATGAGTTTTACGCGGTTTGGTTCCTCGGCGGCAATGGCGCAAAATCCCTGGTAGACGCGCTCTTGGAAGGTCATGCCTTTTGCCTCCATGCGATCTGCCGCGCCACGGGCTGCCATGCGTAGCGCCGCCTGCTCGGGTGTGATGTGGTAGACGAGCGTGAGCGCCGGATGCGTACCGGCGACAGCCAGGTTGTTGGCATCGCGTACCATCTGACGGTCGAGACCATCGGCAAACGCCTGATAGCAGGTCGTGGAATCGTAGAAACGGTCGCACAGGACCACCTTGCCGGCCGCAAGGGCGGGGGCGATGACCTCGTGCACCAGCTGGGCACGCGCTGCCTCGTAGAGCAGCAGCTCGCAGGTGTCGCCCATCGCCGTGTTGGCGGGGTCGAGCAGCAGAGCACGGATCTTTTCGCTGATGGCGGTACCGCCCGGCTCGCGCAGGCTCACAACCTGGTAGCCGGCGAGTTCAAGAGCGCGGGCAAGCAGGCGCGCCTGCGTGGACTTGCCGGCGCCATCGACGCCCTCGAGCGTGATAAAGCTATGTTGAGCGGGCTCAAAAGCCATGGGCGCAGCCCCTTCCTACAAGGCGCGTAAATGCAGATATATCAACCAAGCCATGATACCCCAGCGTCCGGCGCGTCCCCAATGGCTAATGGTGCCTTTCCAAAGTTGCGGTGAAATAGGGGCTGATTGAAGCTCTGAGACCGCCAAACAGTCCCTATTTCACCGCAACATATGATGGGGAATTTTGGATGCTGGGTATAATCGTCGTATTGCATTGAAATGTGGCGAAAGGAGTGGCAATGTCTCGGTATTGCGCCTCGTGCGGCAAGCTTCTTTCAGATGATGCCAAGTTCTGCACCTCGTGCGGTGCACCCGTTGAGCAAACAGCCGCGAGCGATAGCCAGCCCGCTTTTGAGCAGACCGGCTCCCTTGATACGCCGCAAGCCAAGGCGGACGACTCCCTTGCCTATAGCCCCGACCCCGCCGCAAGGACCGAGGCCGTCGAGACCACGCAGCGCATACCCGTCGCGAGCGGCTCGCCCCAACAGCAGCCGGCTCCCGCATACGTGCCCGCTTCGCCACAGACCCCCGCTCCCAAAAAGAGCGGCACCGGGCCGCTTATCGCCGTTATCGTTGTGCTGGTGGCGATCATCATCGCCCTGGTCATCTTCTTTGCAATCAGACCGTTCGACAACGCCGCCACGCAGACGACTGCCGAGGTAGCTAAGCTGCACCATGACGTCGACGACGATGACCTAAAGCCTCTCGGCGATCCCAACAGCCTGTACGACGATGATGACGATGACGACGAGGATGGCGGCGAAGCAACGCTCTCTGAGCAGAACCTCTACCGCCGACTGAGCGAATACTACGACCTGCTCGAAGATCTCGACAACTACGTCCGTGGCTGCGCGCAGAACTTCAACGGCAACTATCTGGAAGAGGATCGAACCACCCGTCAAAATCTCGCCGACGTCGCCGAGCGCACGGAGGACACCATCGAGCAGTATTACGACATCGTCGAGGACCTGGAGGTCCCGACGAGCTCCAAGAACTACAGCTCCTGGAAGGACATCATCGCCCTGTACGACGACCTGGATCACCGCATTGACGCAATCTGCGATGCCTGGGAGATCAGCCTGAAATACGCCAAGCCTGCGGACCACAAGAATGAGATCGTGGCGCCGCTGGCACGCGACAACGTGGCGGGCACCAACGACAACAAGTACCGTCTAGACTTTGAGGAGCGCTATCCCGGCGCCAAACCCGTCGAAGTGAACTAGCGCTTTGTCGTTCCCGAGCCGGCAGTTAGGGACGTTCCTAAACTGCCGGCAGAAAAGAAACGTCCCTAACTGCCGGATAAAAAACGAGCGAGGATCGCGGGGTCCTCGCTCGTTTTTTTGGGCAATGTTTCGACTGCGCCGTTACTTGTCGGCGGCCTTCTTGGCCGTCGTCTTCTTGGTGGTCGACTTCTTGGCAGTCGACTTTTTCGCCGTCGAAGTCTTCTTCGCAGCGGTCGTCTTCTTTGCCGTGCTCGCCTTGGTTGTGGTCTTGCGGCCGCGGGCGGGCTTCTTCTCCTTGGTCGGGCAGTCCATGTTGACGCAGATACGCCACGGACCGCGCGCCGTGTTGACCACCACGATGGGGGCGCCGCACTCGGGACAGGTCTCGCCCGTCGCCTCGAGCTTACCGCGCGCCGGCAGTGGATAGCTCACGCCGCAGTCGTCGTAGTTGGTGCAGCGGATAAAGCGCTTGCCGCTCTTTTCGCTCTTGTGCGCGATTAGGTCGCCATGGCGTCCCGCCTCGGCGCACACCTTGCACTCGCCCACCTTAAGGTCGGGCTCGTAGTTGGTGGGGCACGTGGGGTTCACGCAAATCTCGAAGGCCTTCTGGCGGAACGGCTGGCACTTAATGCGCGGCGCGCCGCACTCGGGGCACACGGCCGCCTCACCCTCGAGCGGGCTGACCTTGACGCCGCTCGGCACCGGATAGGTCACGTCGCAGTCGGGCCAGCCCATGCAGCCGATAAAGCTGCCGCGGGTCTTGGCGCTCGTCTTCATAACCAGGTCCTTGCCGCACTTGGGGCAGGCGCCCACGCGCGCATCGGCCGTGACGGCGTCGCTGATGGCGTCGCCCAGCTCCTGTGTGTGCTTGAGCAGCTCGTCGAGCACGCCAGCCAGCAGCGCGCGCGAGTGCGTCACGACATGCTCTTCGGTATCCTCGCCGCGCTCCACACGGGTCATATCGCCATCGAGCTCGCTGGTCATATCGGGGCTCGTGATGCGCGGGGCAAACTGCGTCAGCGCGTCGATGATGGCGATGCCTAGCTGGCTCGGCTCAACGGGATCATTTTTGAGATAGCGCACGGCGTACAGACGCTCGATGATGCTCGCGCGCGTGGACTTGGTACCCAGGCCGCGCTTTTCCATCTCCTGAACGAGCTTGCCCTGGCTATAGCGCGCGGGCGGCTCGGTCTGCTTGGCCTCGAGCTTAATGTCGAACACGTCGACCGTATCGCCCTGCTCCAACGGCGGCATCTGCTCGTCGCGCTTAAGGCCGTACGGATAGGCCTCGCGGAAGCCAGGGGTCACGAGCACGTCGCCCGAGGCCACGAACGGCTCGCCGTTGACGTCGAGCTCGAGCTTGGTGTTCTCGATGGTCGCGGGACCCATAAGCGTTGCCAGGAAGCGACGGGCGATGAGATCGTAGAGCTTGCGCTGACCGCCATCGAGCGTGGACGGATCGCCCTCGCCCGTGGGATAGATAGGCGGGTGGTCGGTGGTCTCGACCTTGCCGCGCGTGGGCTTCATGGGACCGGCGAGCACCTTTTTGCACACGGGCGCCAGCGCCGGGTTGATCTTTGCCAGGTCGCTCACCACGGCGCCCAGATCGAGCGTCGCAGGGTACACGGTATTGTCGACACGCGGGTAGCTGATGAGACCGGCCATGTAGAGGGACTCGGCGATGCGCATCGTACGCGCAGGCGAGATACCCTCGGCCGCGGCGGCAGCCTGCAGCGAGGTGGTCGCAAACGGCGTGGGCGGCTGTTGCTTGCGCGAGCGCTTGGTCACCGCGGCAACGGTCGCCGTCGCGACGCCGTCGACATGGCCGTACGCCGTCTCGGCAGCATCCTTGTCGGTAAAACGCGCCGTCTTGTGCGCGATCTTAAAGCGGTCGTCCTCGGCAGCGCCCTGCGCGGCACCCATGCCGCGAATCTGCCAATAGTCCTCGGGCACAAACGCCATGCGCTCGCGCTCGCGCTCAACCACCAGGGCGAGCGTCGGCGTCTGCACGCGGCCGGCAGAGCGCACGTTACCAAAGCCACCGAACTTGGCGAGCGTCAGATAGCGCGTGAGCACCGCGCCCCAGATGAGGTCGATGTGCTGACGGCTCTCGCCGGCGTCGGCCAGATTCTGGTCGAGCGTGACGAGGTTATCGAAGGCCTGCGTGATCTCGGCCTTGGTAAACGAAGAGTACTGGGCGCGGGCGACCGGCAAGTCCGGCGCAACCTCGCGCACCTTGTTGAGAGCATCCGAGCCAATCAGCTCGCCCTCGCGGTCGAAGTCCGTGGCGATGATGACGCTGTCAGACTTCTTGGCAAGGTTCTTGAGCGAGCGAATGAGCTCCTTCTCGGCCGGTAGCTTAATGACGGGCGCCCAGGTGAGGTAAGGCAGGCTCTCGAGTTTCCAGCCCTTGATTGAGATGCCATCGGCAAGAAACGGCTTGCGCTTGGTGTCGTAGGGCGGACGCGCCAGGCCATCGGGTATGTCGGCCGGCAGCATCTCGCCGTCCTCGGTGACCGAATACCAGCCCAGCTTTTTATCGAACAGCACGCTGTCGCAAAAATCGGGCGCAAGGATGTGACCGGCAAGACCGATCGTCACGCACTCCTCGCCCTTCCACTCAAAACGGTAGATGGCGGTGTTGTACACCTTGTCCTTTTTGGGCTTGCCCGTGGACAGCCGCTCGGCGATCTGACGCGCGGCGTCGTTTTTCTCGGCGATGATGAGCTTCAAAAGAGGCTCCTATCTCGTATCTCTGCGGCTACGCCCGCCCGTATGGCGGCCGACTTACGCCCTTGCTTGCTCAATCTGCCCGATGAGCCAATCACACCAGGCATCCATGCCCTCGCCCTTGCGCGCGCTCACGGCAAACCGCGGCGCCTGCGGATTGAGGTCATCGAGTGTCTTAGTATACCTATCCATGTCAAAATCGAAAGCCGGAGCCACGTCGACCTTGTTGAGCAGCTGCGCGCCGGCGTGTTGGAAGATGCCCGGGTACTTGATAGGCTTGTCGTCGCCCTCGGGCACCGAAAGAATCATGATGGACAGGTTCTCGCCCAGGTCAAAGTCGACTGGGCAGACCAGGTTACCCACGTTTTCGATAAAGATGACGTCGATGTTTTGAAGGCCCACCGCCTGGTCGAACGCGTCGACGGCCTCCATGATCATGTTGCCCTCGAGATGGCACAGGCCGCCCGTATTGATCTGGATGGCGGGCATGCCGGCTTCCTTCATGGTGATGGCGTCGACGTCCGAGGCGATATCGCCCTCGATGACGGCGCAACGCAGGCCGGCCTTGTCGCGTAGGCGCTCGTTGGTGCCCAAAATCGTGGTGGTCTTACCCGAGCCGGGGCTCGACAGCACATTGATCACATAGGTGTTTGTCTCTTTAAATCGCTGACGCAGCTGATCTGCCAGACGCTCATTGCGCGACAGAATCGGCGACGCGATATCAATCGTTTTCTCGGCCATACTCGGCACTCCTTACTTTGGCCCCTTTATACCCCATCACCAGATGGCTAGCGGGCTAATCGTCGGGGGTTTCGATTTCGATACTTGCGATGTCGAGCTCGCGACCGTGCAGCAGGCGCACGTTGGCGCCGCCACACTGGGGACAACGACAATGAAAGCGATCATGCTCGAAAACCTCGCCGCAATCCAGGCACTCGCTTTGCGGATGGACTTCCTTCACGGCAAGCTCGCAGCCTTGCGTGAGCGGATCCTCGTCGCGAAACGTCTCCCACGCAAAGTCGAGCGCCTCGCGCACGACTTCGGTCATATCCCCGATACGCAGCGTTACCAAAACGGCGCGCGAGGCCCCCGCCCCACGCGCCGCACGAATCACTGTATCGAGTATGCCGTTGACAATGCCAACCTCGTGCATACCGATTTACTCCTCGTCGTCCTCATCGTCCGAGAACAGGTCCAGACGACTCACGAACAAGCCCTCCTTGCCCTCGCGCGCGGTAATGACCACGCGGGCGATGGCAAGCGAAATCTCGTAGAGCGAGAGCAGGGCGCCGTACATGAGGCCCAGCGTAACGGGCGAGCCGTCGGGCGTAATCACAGCCGAGCCCACAAGCAGGCCAACGTATACGTAACGCCAGGCACTGCGGAAGGCCGCGTAGGACACGATATGGAAGACGGACAGGTAAAAGATGATGAGCGGCAGCTCAAACGCCACGCCAAAGCCGATCATAAAGAGCAGCTCCATGTTGACGTAGTTCTCCAGGTCGGGCAGCGCCGTAGCGACTGCCGAAGTCTCGCCGATGAGCCACTCAAAACCCGCAGGGATGATGATGAAGTAGCAAAAGATTGCGCCCAGGAAGAACAGCACCGTCGAGGCGAGCACCGTGGGCACGACCCACTTGCGCTCGTTGGGGCGAAGCGCCGGCAGGAAAAACGCCAGAATCTGCCAGATGATCATGGGCGTGCACATGACCACGGCCATCTTGATGGCCAGCGAGAAGCGCAGACCAAAGCCACCGAGCGTGGTGGTGATGTAGAACTTGCCGTCCGGTACAAAGGAGCGGATGGGGTCTTCCAGGATGTCGAGCACCACGGGCGTGGCGAAGTACAGCACGATAGCGGCGGCAAAGACCGATACGACCACGATGGTCAGGCGGCGACGGAGCTCTCCCAGGTGATCGAAGAGCGGCATACGCGCAGGTCCGATAGGCACTGTCTCTTATACACATCTCCGAGCCCACGAGACGCTCATGAATCTCGT
>UQMO01000018.1 GCA_900542125.1 uncultured Collinsella sp.
GCGCAACGCGTTGCGCTGAGTCCTGAGGCTGTTGCAATGAAAATGAGAATCAAGGCGGAGGGACCCAAAAAATTTTTTCAAAAAAGTTGTTGCGCGCCAGACAGACTTCTGTGTATACTAATCTCCGCAGCGCACGCGAGCGGAAACAAACGCGAACGACTGCCTGGGGAGTTAGCTCAGTTTGGTTAGAGCGCCGGCCTGTCACGTCGGAGGTCGCGGGTTCGAGCCCCGTACTTCCCGCCAACGCAATTAAAGCCACGTCTTAGGACGTGGCTTTTTGCGTTTGATGCACTTTGTTTCGATAGAACGATCGCCCTGGTGCATCTTCGCCCAGAATCCCCGCGCCTTCGGGAACGCAAGTAAAATCTAATAAGTATATCTGTCTGAACAACAGCTTTGTTGCGCAACACCTGTTCAACGAGACAGGGGGTTAGGTTATACTAAATTGCACTGTGCGCCGCATTTGATGCATTTCGCTCCAAGCGCGGCACTCAGTGGATATCCGATTTACCATTTGGATGTCCTGGCAGTCATTTAGCGTCTCGACGCAAGCTCGGCCCCGGAGCTCGTTCGAGCTGTTCGTATTCCTTGAAAGGGGAAAAATGGACATATCGAGGAAGACTGATTACGCCCTTCGCATGCTGGCGATGCTTGCCGAGGATCCGGAGCGTTTGCTTTCTGTTCGCACCGCTGCCGAAGAGGTCAATGTCCCGTATTCGTTTGCCCGCTCGATTCAGCACGGTTTGGTCCAGGCCGGTATTGTGGAGAGCCTGCGTGGCGTCCACGGTGGCATGCGTCTCAAGGTCAGTCCGGACGACGTCACTATCCGCCAGGTCGTCGAGGCCGTTCAGGGTCCTATGGTTATGAACGATTGCACCGCGCCCGATGGTGACTGTGCGCGCATGGGCGCGTGCTGCTATCATCCCCTGTGGGCCGGAGCTCAGGCGTTGATGCGCGACTACCTCGATTCCGTTTCGCTCGGCGACATCGTCGCTCACCGCCAGTTCCCGGCCGTCGATCCCAAGTTCGCCGACCGCGAAGCGTTTCCCGAGTACGCCATCTGCGCGTGCGCTTACCGGGAGGAATAGCGCCGCATAAGGAGCATAGCCATGATCCAGGACCCCTTTCGTTCGATGATTCGTTCGGAAGGGGTCCTGCGTTATCGCGACCTTCCGTGGCGCCGCACACGCGATCCGTACATCATTTGGCTTTCTGAGGTCATGCTGCAGCAAACGCAGGTGCCGCGTGTGGAGGCGCGCATGCCGGTGTGGCTCGATCGTTTTCCGACTGTGCAGGCGCTTGCCCAGGCCGCGCCTTCCGATGTTTTGGACGCTTGGCAGGGCATGGGCTACAACCGACGCGCTCTGGCGCTTCATGGGGCCGCTCAACGGGTCGTAGAGGATTGGGGCGGGGAGTTTCCGCGCGAGACGCGTGACCTGGTCGCCCTGTCTGGTATTGGCCCGGCAACGGCGCAGGGTATCCGGTCGTTTGCGTTTGATCTTCCAGGTGTGTATCTGGAGACCAACGTGCGCACGGTCTTTTTGCATCATTTCTTTCCCGATGTACCGGCTGTTCCCGATCGCGAGCTGGTGCCGCTGATCCAGGCTGCTTGTCCGGCGGCTCCCGGTGCGTCGGCGGACGAGATTGCGCCCTTTGCCGCGCCTCAAGACGATGCCGACACGCCACGCGCGTGGTATTACGCGTTGCTAGATTACGGTGCATATCTAAAAAAGACGTTGCCCAATCCGTCCAGGCGCTCGGCGGGCTATAGTCGTCAGTCCAAGTTTGAGGGCTCGCGTCGCCAAAAGCGCGCGCATATCGTGCGTATGTTGCTGGCAGCGCGCGATGGCCAGCCGGCGGGGATTACGGTTGATGAAGCTGTTGCAGGCGTTAACGAGATGGAGACGGCAGCCGGCCGAGATTCGGTCGAGCGCGAGCTGGTCGCAAGTATTCTTGCCGATCTGGAGCGTGAGGGCTTTTGCCGAGCCGAGGGCGATCGCTGGCTGAGCATCTAGCCTGTGCAAATCTGAAGAACAGGATTGTAAGGTTTAGATTTCCGGCATGAGGGCATCCTAAAGACAAGGCCGCTCGAAGCCTACGGGCGGCATGCGTTGAAGGGAAGTACACCTATGGATTTTGAGAGCTCCCAAACCAAGAAGAACCTCGAGACCGCTTTTGCCGGTGAGTCCCAGGCACACACCAAGTATCGCTACTATGCCTCCAAGGCCAAGAAGGACGGCTACGTTCAGATCTCGAACATCTTTGCCGAGACGGCCGGCAACGAGTCCGAGCACGCCAAACTGTGGTTTAAGTATCTGCACGATGGCGCCGTCCCCGATACCCTGGACAACTTGCGTGATGCCGCTGCGGGCGAGAACTACGAGTGGACCACGATGTACGACGAGTTTGCCAAGACCGCCGAGGAAGAGGGCTTTGCCGAGATTGCCGCAAAGTTCCGTGGTGTCGCCGCAGTCGAGAAGGCCCATGAGGAGCGCTACAACAAGCTCGTCGAGCGCATCGAGTCGGGCGAGGTGTTTGAGCGTGAGGGCGTGAAGGTGTGGAAGTGCCTGAACTGCGGGCACCTGCATGTGGGTGCCGAGGCGCCTGAGGTGTGCCCGGTGTGTAACCACCCCAAGGCGTACTTTGAGGAGCAGGTGGTGAACTACTAGCGCTTGGCGCTGGCTGCTGCGGAGCGCAGGGCGGGGAAATACCTTTCCCTCTCGCTCACGGCTTCGCAGGGTCGCGTTGAGGGAAGGTAGTCCGGCCCTCCCGGCCCGCTTTGGGTCGTCGCGTGCTCGCTACAGAAAAGCTGATAAAAAAGTTTGTGTGCCGCCCCTTATGGGGCGGCACGTTTTTGTGGGGGCCGGTTGGGGCGGTGACGTTGCTTAGAGGGTACACTGGGTAGCGTTGGCTATTCGTTTCCTCTTGTGAGGTGTTGGTTATGGGTAAGAAGTCTCGGGCTCGGGTTGCTGCGGCGGGAACTCGCAAGGATCCTGATCGTCGGGTTGCCGAGGGTAAAAAGGCCGATCGTGCTGAGAAGGACAAGAAGGTCGGGCGCATGCTCATCCTGAGTGGGCGCCTCATTTGAATTCGGCTAGTGAGGATTTGACTGCCAAGTTGTTTACTCTGGTCGAGGTAATTTTGGGCGTGGTGCCCCTTGTGGTTATCGGTTTATTCTTGGCTTCGAAGGACGCTACGAGTGTCGATAAACTCACCGAGGTCTTTTCGCAGGACCCCTCGATGGTGGTCACGTTTATTTCTGCGTGCTTGCAGCCGTTTGTGGCGTACATGCTGTATATGGTCTACCGCAAATACTGCGAGGGTGATGTGGGCTTTGCCGCCGGCAACCTGATCGGTCTTTTGTGCTCCGAGATCCTACTGCTCAATATCCCGGGCGTCATCGGTATGGGCATCTTGCTGTGGCGTGTTTGGCGCAACGTCGCCCCGCACTTTGAGAGCTGGTTGTTTGAGCGTCGTGCAATGGGCGTGCTGGCAGACATCGCCGGGTCGCTCGTGATTCTCGTCTTGGCATTTATGTGCGCCACCGCCGCCCGCGGTCTCGCGGGCATGTAGTCTGTTCTCACCGACCACGGGGCGCAGGGCGGGGAAACCTTCCCCTCTCGCTCACGGCTTCGCAGGGTCGCGCGAGGCAAAGGTTTCCCCGCTCTGCGCCCCGGCGTTGAGTCGTCGCATGCTCGTTACAGAAAAGCTGATAATAAGTTTGTGTGCCGCCCCTTTGGGGCGGCACTTTTTGTGTGGGGTCCCGGTCTCCACAATTTTCGTCAAGCTTTTGGTTAGATTTTGGTCAGTTGGCGTAAGGGTGGAAGGCCAAAAGATTGCTGGCGAAAAAAGCTCAGAGAAAGTGCTGGTAGGGGAGTTATTGAGCTTTTCGACAGCTTTTGAGCAAAAGAAACTTTGTGGCTATTGCCGGCGATTGCGTTGTCGCGGTCAGGGCGGTGCGGGATGCTGGTCGTAAGCGTCGAATGCTCCGATTTTGGAGGCCAGCATGGATCTGTTTCTTGAGACTCCGCAGCAACAAGCTGAGCGCATGCTGCGTCAGCAGCAACGACTCATGGAGATGCAAATGCAAGGGGTAGCCGCCCAGCCCCCTGCGCAAAACGTTACACCCGCGGTTTCGCCTGCGGGCGGATCGGCGCCAGAGAACTATTCCGTACAACAAGATTCATATGCGCAGGAGCTTGCGTTCGACAAACGCCGCACGCGTCACCGCCGCGTGGGCCAACGCCTGCGCACATTGGCGATGATCGTGCTCATTCCGCTAGGACTTGCGGCGATTTTCTTGGTCTCGTATGCGCTCACCTGCATCCTCAACGGTGCTTCGCCCGGCGAAGTGCTCCAACATCTGTCAGCCCTCGGCCATCGCCTAGGCGATGTCATAACAACAATCCGCGCCGGCTGGGAGAGTTAGCGTTTTAGCGTCCGCGGCTCTAAGAGAAATTTGTCTGCAAGGCAGTGAGTGATCCGTGTGTGTGGCGGGGTAAGATTGATCGCGGTTTTGATTGGTGCTCGATTGGGTTTGTTGGGCGGAGTTTATGTCTGCTATTGATATTGTGCTTGTTGTGATCGCCTTGGTGGCGGTGGGGGTTGCTGTGGCTTGCGCCCTCCAGCTCAAGAGCCTGCGTGCCGAGTTGCGGGAGCGTGGCGACAGTAGCGCGGAAACGCTGGCAGCACTCGAGCAGGCCAACAACGCGCTCGATGCCCTGAACGTCGCGCTGGCCGAAACTCGCCGCACGGCCAATGCCATCGCGCAGCAGCAGACGACAGATGCGGCCGTGGAGCAGCAACGTTACCTGACCATCGCGCGTGAGTTTTCGCAAGCTGGTGACCGGATGGATGACCTGCGCCGCGAGACGGCCCAACAGCTCGGTGCCAACCGCGAGGGCATCGAGCACCGCCTGGACAAGGTGCGCGAGACGGTCGATGCCCAGCTGGGTGCTATCCGCAAAGACAACAACGTGCAACTCGATCAGATGCGCGCAACGGTGGACGAGAAGCTCTCCCGCACGCTCAACGATCGCCTGTCGTCATCGTTTAAGCAGGTGAGCGACCAGCTCGAAGCCGTCTACAAGGGCCTGGGCGATATGCAATCCATCGCCACCGGCGTGGGCGATCTTAAGCGCGTACTGGGCAATGTGAAGGCGCGTGGCATTTTGGGCGAGGTGCAGCTGGGTGCAATTCTGGCGGACATCCTTACACCCGACCAGTATCTGGAAAACGTCGCCACCAAGCCCGGCGCCTCGGAGCGCGTTGAGTTTGCCGTCAAGCTGCCGGTGGACGAGGGCGACCCCGTGCTGCTGCCGATTGACTCCAAGTTTCCGGGCGACGCGTACGAGCACCTGCTCGACGCGCAGGAGTCGGGCGATGCGGAGACCGTGGCGGCTGCGCGTAAGACGCTCGACACCATGGTCAAGCGCGAGGCCAAGGACATCTGCGAAAAGTACCTGAGTGTGCCGGCAACGACCAACTTTGGCATCATGTTCGTGCCGTTTGAAGGACTGTACGCCGAGGTCGTCAGCCGCTCCGGGCTTATCGAGACCCTGGGCCGCGACTATCACGTCAACGTTGCCGGCCCTAGCACCATGGCGGCCATTCTCAACAGCCTGCAGATGAGTTACCAAACGTTTAAGCTGCAAAAACGCACCGATGACGTGCTGCGCGTGCTCTCCGCTGTCAAGGCCGAGCTGCCGCGCTATCAAAAGGCGCTGCGCCGCGCCCAGCAGCAGATCGAGACCGCGGGCAAAACGGTCGAGGGCATCATCACCACGCGCACCAACGTTATGGAGCGCAAGCTCAAGGACATCGACGCGTTGGAAGATGCCGGCCAAGCCGACGAGATCTTGGGGCTCATGTCCGCCGGCCTGCTCGCAGATCAAGAGGACGAGGACTAGCTGCAACGGGCGGCGGGGCGCCAGCGCAAACGCGGGCGCCCCGCCGCTTTTCGTATCGCACTTGCCTGGAGCATGCTCCAATGTGCAACAATGGCTGTTCGACCTGCCGGATGCGAAAGGAAGTCCATGTCTCAGAGAAGCACCAGTCCGCTTAAGCGCTCGACCGTGCGCCGTACACTCCGGCGTTTTTGGGATGTCACACGCACGCAGCCGCTGATCGTCTTTCTCTCGGTGTTCTCGTCGGCGGGTTACATCTTTTTGCTTACCTTTGCCAACACCTATGTGATGGCGCTTATCGTCGACCGCGTCCAGGCCGGTCCCGTGGCGGGCGACCAGGTGTTTGAGGTCTTCGGCCCCTACATCCTGGCGCTCGTACTCGTTAATCTGGTGGGCCAGATTCTTTCCAAGCTGCAGGACTACACCGTCTACAAGCTCGAGATCGCGGGCAACTATCACCTGGCGCGCCTGTGCTTCGACACGCTCTCCAACCAATCCATGACATTCCATACCAGCCGCTTTGGCGGATCGCTTGTGAGCCAGACGAGCCGTTTTATGAGCGGCTATACGGGCCTGGTGGACGTAACGGTGTATTCGCTCATCCCTACCATCACCTCGGTCATCTGCACCGTGGCCGCACTCGCCCCGGTCGTGCCCACGTTCACCGTGATCTTGGTGGGCATCATGGTCGTCTACATCGCGTTTGTCTGGCTCATGTACAAGCGCATCATGCCGCTTTCTGCCGCGACGTCCGCCGCGCAGAACAAGCTGTCGGGTGTGCTCTCCGACGCGGTCACGAACATCTTGGCCGTTAAGACCTGCGGGCGCGAGGACTTTGAGCGCGACCTGTTCGATGCCGCCGACCGCGCCGCGCGCGACGCCGAGACCGTCTCGATGCACGCCATGATGCAGCGCAACTTTACGACCTCGGGCCTTATCGTCATCACCATGGCCGTGGTGAGCGTGTTCGTGGCGAGCGGCAACGCGTGGTTTGGCATCTCGGCCGGCGCGCTCGTCATGATCTTTACCTACACGTACAACCTCACCATGCGCCTGAACTACGTGAGCTCCATGATGCAGCGCATCAACCGCGCGCTGGGCGATGCCGCCGAGATGACGCGCGTGCTGGACGAGCCGCGTCTGGTGGCAGACGACGAGGACGCACCCGAGCTCAAAGTGCGCGAGGGAGCGATCGATTTTGAGCACCTGAGCTTTGCGTACCGTGACGCTGCGGCGGGTGAGAGCGTGTTCGACGACCTGACGCTCCATGTGGCGGCAGGCCAGCGCGTGGGCTTGGTGGGCAAATCTGGTTCGGGCAAGACGACGCTCACCAAGTTGCTGCTACGCCTGGACGACGTGCAGGGCGGCCGCGTGCTCGTCGATGGTCAGGATGTCTCGCGCTGCACGCAGCAGAGCCTGCGTCGCCAGGTTGCCTACGTGCCGCAGGAGGCGCTGCTGTTCCATCGTTCCATTCGCGAGAACATCGCCTACGGCCGCCCCGACGCCACCGACGAGCAGATTCGCGAGGCCGCTCGTCTGGCCAATGCCCTTGAGTTTATCGACCGCTTGCCCCGTGGCTTTGACACCATGGTGGGTGAGCGCGGCGTGAAGCTTTCGGGCGGCCAGCGTCAGCGCGTGGCCATTGCGCGCGCGATTCTAACGGACGCTCCGATTCTGGTGCTCGACGAAGCGACCTCTGCCCTGGACAGCGAGTCCGAGGCGCTGGTGCAGGAGGCGCTCGAAAACCTGATGCGCGGGCGCACCTCCATTGTGGTGGCGCATCGCCTGTCCACCGTGGCGGCGCTCGACCGCATCGTGGTGCTGGCGGACGGCGAGATCGTCGAGGATGGTACGCATGCACAGCTCGTCGAGGCGGGCGGCGAGTACGCGAGCCTGTGGAGCCGCCAAACCGGCGCATTCTTGGAGGCTTAAGGTCCCCGGGCGTGGGACAATCGTTCCCGTGAAGTAATGTTTTTGCCGAGCCGAGGAGTCGTTATGCCACGCGAGACCAATGCCGCCAAACGCGAGCGCGCCATCGAGGTGTGCGAGCGCCTCAACCGTCGCTATGGCCCGGTTGAGTGCTTTTTGGACCACGAGAACCCCTTTCGCCTGCTGATCGCAGTGCTGCTCTCGGCGCAGACGACCGATGCACAGGTTAACAAGGTGACGCCGCGGCTGTTTGCCCAGTGGCCCACGCCCGAGGCCATGGCCGGCGCGAGTGTTGCCGACGTGGCGGACACGATCAAGTCGCTCGGCTTCTATAAGAGTAAAGCCAAGCATGCCGTGGAGGCCGCCCAGATGATTGTCGCCGATTACGACGGTGTGGTGCCGGCGGACATGAAGGAGCTCGTCAAACTGCCAGGCGTGGGGCGCAAGACGGCGAACATTGTGCTCAACGTGGGGTACGGCATTGTGGAGGGCATTGCGGTGGATACGCACGTCAACCGCATTGCGCACCGCCTGATGCTGAGCCCCAAGACGCACGCCAAGGAACCGCTCAAGACCGAGCAGGACCTGCTCAAGATCTTGCCGCACGAGTATTGGGAGTCGGTCAACCACCAGTGGATTACCTTCGGCCGCGAGATCTGCGATGCCCGCAAGCCCAAATGCGACGAATGCCCGCTGGCAGACCTTTGCCCCAGCGTGCGCGTTTTGGGGTAGCGCCGCGGCGTGCATCGGCATGCGCGCCCTATGCGCTACCATGGCAATCAATGAATTTTGACGAACGACCCGCCGAGCTTGCCCCGGCGGGCTTTTGGCGTTGCGATGCCGGAGGAACAGCATGCTCATTCACCGTATAGCCGCGCAGCTCTACACTGCCGAGGCCCTGCAGACCGTCGAGGCCGGACTCGATGCCGGCGAGGACGTAACGCTGGCCGTGTCGCAGTCGGGTCGCACGCTTATGGCGGCTGCGCAGTTTGCGCGCCGTCCGCGCCCCACGGTCTACATCGTGAGCGGCGAGGACGCGGCCGATCGCGCTGCGCGCAGCCTGGCCGCCTATGTGGGCCTGGCGCACGTGTGCCGCTTTCCCGAGCGCAAGGACTACCCTTGGCGCGAGCAGGCGCCCGACGACGCCGTGGTTGCTCAGCGCTGCGAGGCGCTCGGGCGCATCGTGCGCGGGGACAACTGCATCATGGTCGCCTCGGCCCGCGCGCTGCTGCGCTGCGTGCCGCCGGTCGAGAGCCACTACTGGGAGTCCACTACTTTTGCGGTGGGCGAGGAGATTCCTTTTGACGAGGTGCCGCAGCGCCTGGTGGGCATGGGCTACACCAATGCCGGCGCCGCCGACGCGCCCGGCCTGTTCCGTGTGCACGGCGACACCGTCGAGGTGTTTCCCGCGCAGGAAAAGGCGCCCGTGCGCATTGAGTTCTTTGGCGACGAGATCGACCGCATCCGCCGCATGGTGAGTTCAACGGGCCAGACCATCGGCAACGAGGACAGCATCGAGATCTTCCCCTGCCGTGAGCTGGCGCTTACCGATGAGGCCGTCCACAACATGCATGTGGCGCTCTACCGCGCCAGCCAGGACGACAGCAAGTTGGCGGCGCTGCTCGAGATGGTGGATGCGCGCATCGTCACGCCTGAGCTCGACCGCTTTTTGCCGGTGATGTACGGCCAGACCGTGAGCCCGCTGTCGCACGTGAGCGGCAAGGCGCTCGTGGTGCTGTCCGAGCCGCGCTCGCTGTTCGACGATTGCCTGCACGCCTACGAGGATATCGAGGCACGTGCCGGCGAGGCGGGGATTGACCGACTGGATGGCCTGTACGTGCGTGCCCAGCAACTCGACTTTGGCTCCCAGCAACGCCTGAACTATGTGAGCCTCATCCGTGCCGGCGGTGCGGTGACGGCCGAGCTCAAGATTGAGCAGCCTGCCATCGCAGGCTCGGACAACCGTTTTATGACGCGCATCCAGGAGGTTGTGGGCAAGCGCTATGCCTGCGTGTTTGCCATTCCCGACCGCGGCGCGCGTGAGTCGATGGAGCTCACCTTTGGCGACGAGGGCATTACCTTTGAGGAATCGCTGACCGCGGCGCCCGAAAATGCCGGCGCCATCGGCGACCGCGTGCGCGTGGCAGCGGCGGATTCCGCCGACCGTGCCGCACGCCAGGAGGCCCATGCTTCCATTCGCGAGCGTCGCGCCGATGCGCTCAACGCCCGCTCGCTCGAGGCGGGCGCCGCGCAGGCTGCCGCCGGCGCCGCCGTGCCCACCATCTCGCGCGGGCGCGTGACCTTTGTGGACGCTGCCCTGCCGCAGGGCGTGGTGGTGCCCGACGCCAATTTGGCCGTGTTCTCGATCGCCGACCTCAACGCCCGCATGGATGCCAACCGCGCGCGCAGCCGCCGCAAGGTTGACATTACGCAGGTCACCTTCCCGTTTAAGCCGGGAGACTACGTGGTGCACGCTACCCACGGCATCGCGCTCTTTAGCGAGATCGCGCGCCAGGAAGTGGGCGGCAAGGAACGCGACTACTTTTTGCTGGAATACGCCGATGGCGACAAACTCTATGTGCCGCTGGAGCAGGTTGACCGCATTACGCGCTACGTTGGTCCCGACGGCGATAAACCGCGCTTGACCAGGCTCAACACCGCCGACTGGACGCGGGCTACCAACAAGGCGCGCAAGAATGCCAAAAAGCTGGCGTTTGACCTAGTCGACCTGTATACGCGCCGCTCGTCGATTACCGGTATCGCCTGTCCGCCCGATACGCCCGAGCAGATCGAGATGGAGCAGAGCTTCCCCTACGACGAGACGCGCGACCAGCTGGAGGCCATCGCCGACATCAAGGCCGACATGGAGGCGCCCAAGCCCATGGACCGCCTGCTGTGCGGCGACGTGGGTTTCGGCAAGACCGAGGTCGCCCTGCGCGCGGCGTTTAAGTGCGTTGACTCCGGCCGCCAGGTCATGGTGCTCTGCCCCACGACCATTCTGGCCCAACAGCACTACGAGACATTCTTTGAGCGCTTTGCCCCGTTTGGCCTGGGGGTCGAGGTGCTCAGCCGCTTCCGTACCCCGGCGCAGCAAAAGCGCGCGCTCAAGGCGTTTGCCGAGGGCACGATTGATGTGCTCATCGGCACGCACCGCTTGCTTTCTGCCGATGTGAACCCCAAGAACCTGGGCATGGTGATCATCGACGAGGAGCAGCGCTTTGGTGTGCAGCACAAGGAGCAGCTCAAAAACCTGCGCGAGCAAATCGACGTGCTCACGCTCTCGGCAACGCCGATTCCGCGAACCATGCAAATGGCCACGAGTGGCGTGCGCGACATGAGCCTGATCACCACACCGCCGACCGGGCGTCGTCCCGTGATCGTGCACGTGGGGGAGTACGACCCCGACGTGGTGAGTGCGGCGATTCGCCTGGAGGTGGGGCGCGGCGGTCAGGTGTATTACGTGTCCAACCGCGTCAAGACCATCGATGATGCTGTGGCGCGCGTGCACGAGGCCGCGCCCGAGGCGCGCGTGGGTGTGGCACACGGCAAGATGAGCCCGCGCGAGGTCGAGGACGTGATGATCGAGTTCGCGACCAAAAAGATCGACGTGCTTATCGCCACGACCATCGTGGAGAGCGGCATCGACAACGCAACGGCCAACACGCTCATCATCGAGGACTCGCAGCGTCTGGGTCTGGCACAGCTCTACCAGCTCAAGGGCCGCGTGGGTCGCTCTGCCACGCAGGCATACGCGTACTTTATGTTCCCCGGCGAGCTGCCGCTTACCGAGGAGGCAACGGCGCGCCTGACCGCACTTTCCGAGTTCCAAGACCTGGGCAGCGGCATGCGCATCGCCATGCGCGACCTGGAGATCCGCGGTGCCGGTTCGCTCATGGGCGCCGAGCAGCACGGCAACCTGTCGAGCGTGGGCTTTGACCTGTTTACGCAGATGCTGGGACAGGCCGTGGCTGAGGCGCGCGGCGACGACGATGCCGGCGTGGAGGCGGCGAGCGTGGGCATCAACCTGCCGGCCGACTACTTCTTGTCCGAGGAGTATATGCCGGCGGTGGACCAGCGCGTGCTCGTGTACCGTAAGCTCGCGGCAGCCGAGGACCTGGAGAGCATCGATGAGGTGCAGGAGGAGACCGAGGCCGCGCACGGCGAGCTGCCGTTGGCGGGACTCAACCTGTTCAACCGCGCACGCATCCGTATTCGCGGTGAGCGCCTGGGGCTCGAGAGCGTCACGCTCAGCGGTGGTCGCATTACCTTCCTGGGGGTTGACGTTCCCAAGAAGGTGGCCTTTGAGCTTAAGACCCGCTATGGCGCGGTGAACTTTCCCAAGAGCCGCAAACTGTCGGTGCCCTACAAGGCGGGTGCCGGCGCGGGCAGCGGCCTGGGTCGCGGTCTCGACGCCAGCGACGGCACCGGCCCCGTGGCTGCGGCGCTCATGCTGCTGCAACAGCTGGGTGCCAGCGACGACGACTAACAAGTAGGAGGCGTGGCGGGACGAAGTCATCTTTGTCCCGCCACGTTGCAGGTTGATTCCAGCCCCATCGAAAGGAAAGCATGTTCGGATACATCTACAAGAAAGATGTCGCCATGATCGCGGTTGTCCTGTGTCTTTGTCTGGGCGTGGGCAGTTTCTTCGATTATCAGATCTCGAGCGCGCTGTTCAATATCGGCAGCATGTACGGTCGCTTTATCGAGGCCGCCGGCGAGCTGCCGTTCGAGCTGACGGCGAGCATCGCGGGCGTTATGCTCGTGCGCGCGGTGCGTCCTGATTCCAGGGGGAGCAAATGGCTCGCCGTGCTCGGCATCCTCGTCAATGTTGGCCTGACCGGCTACGAGATCGTCTCGTCCCTGAAGGTTGGCGGCAAACTCATCGCTGTTCAGTTGGTGCTGACATTTGTGCTGGTTATCGCCGCCAACCTTATCGTCTATCGCCTCACGCGCACGACCGAGTCCGACGAGCTCACGCGCTGGGCGTTGATGGTGCTTGCCGTGTGGGTCGCTCAGGCCATTATCCTCAACGTGATCGTCAAGCCGCTGTGGTCGCGTCCGCGCATGCGCGTGATCGAGGTGACGCAGGGGCTCGATTTTCAGCCGTGGTGGGTGATCGGCAACCCCGACAAGTGGTCCTTTATTGCCGCCGGCGTGATTAAGGACGGCTTCAAGTCGTTTGCGAGCGGACACACGGCGCACGCGGCGATCGGTCTTATGCTCGCCGGGCTTCCCGCGACGGCCTTTAAGGAAAAGCCGTCGCGCCGCCGGGTGGTCTTTTGGACGGCGGCTGTGGTCGCGGCGCTCGTCGCGTTTGGCCGCATCGTGATCGGAGCGCACTTTTTGAGTGACGTGAGCTGCGGTTTTGCTCTGGTACTGGCACTTGAGTGTCTTGCCGCGCGCATTGCCTATCCCAACGGCGTACAATAACTCCGTTTGAATCATCTGACCGATACCCGGTAAGAGAGGATTGCCATGCTCGCGTTTAACAACGACTATTCCCACGGCGCACATCCGGCAGTGCTGCAGGCACTCGTCGACACCAACATGGAGCCGCAGCCCGGCTACGGTACCGATGCGCACACCGAGCGTGCCAAGCAGCTTATCCGCGAGGCCTGTCAGGCCCCCGATGCCGACGTGTTTTTTCTGGTGGGCGGTACGCAGGCCAACGCGACGGTGATCGACATGCTGCTTGCGCCCTACGAGGGCGTCGTTGCCGCCGAGACTGGCCACGTCGCCTGTCACGAGGCGGGCGCCATCGAGTTTGGCGGCCACAAGGTGCTCACCATCCCCGGCTACGAGGGCAAGATGCACGCCGAGGACCTCGAGAACTATATCCAGGTGTTCTACGAAAACGAGAGCTACGAGCACACGGTGTTCCCGGGCGCCGTGTACGTGAGCCTGTCGACCGAGTACGGCACGCTGTATTCCAAGGCCGAGCTCGCGGCGATTCATGCGGTGTGCCAGAAGCGTGAGATTCCGCTGTTTGTGGACGGCGCCCGCCTGGCCTATGCGCTGGCGGCAGATGAGTGCGACATTACCCTGCCCGAGCTGGCGCAGCTGTGCGACGTGTTCTACATCGGCGGCACCAAGTGCGGCGCGCTCTGCGGCGAGGCCGTGGTGTTTTGCGGCATGCACGCTCCGGCGCATCCCATTCCGCGCATTAAGCAGCACGGCGCGCTGTTGGCCAAGGGCCGCCTGACGGGCGTCCAGTTTGAGGCGCTCTTTACCGATGGCCTGTATTTTGAGATTGGTCGACAGGCGATTGAGACGGCCCAGGCGCTACGCCGTGTGCTGCACGAGCGCGGTTACCAGTTCTTTTTGGAGACGCCCACGAACCAGCAGTTCGTGATTCTGCCCAACGAGGACATGGCTCGCATTCGCGAGCATGCCTCGATCGAGTACTGGGAAAAGTACGACGAGACCCACACGGTGGTGCGTTTTTGCACCAGCTGGGCAACGACGCAGGAGGACATCGACGCGTTGGCGGCTGTCCTGTAGCCTGATGTAATGACGAGGGGCCGCCTTGCGCTGGGTTTGGCGCAGGGTGGCCTTTGCTTTTGGGGGAGAAGGGTTGTATGACCGAGATGTCCGAGCCGACGATTCGCCTGGCGACGCCCGAAGACGCGCCGGCGTTGCTTGCCATCTATGAGCCGTATGTGCGCCAGACGGCGATTACCTGCGAATATGAGGTGCCGAGCGTTGAGGAATTCGCCGGGCGCATCGAGCGCACGCTCGAGCGCTATCCGTATCTGGTGATGGAACTGGACGGGCGTCCGGTAGGCTATGCCTATGTGAGCCCGCTCAACAGCCGCGAGGCATACGACTGGTCGGTCGAGACGTCAATCTACCTGGCGCGCGACGTACGCCACGGCGGGCTGGGCCGCAAGCTGCATGATGCGCTCAGGCAATGCCTGATCGCGATGGGCATCACCAACATGTGCGCCCTCATCGCCGTGCCGCACGACAAGGACGACGAGTATCTGACGCACAACAGTCAGGATTTCCATGCCCATATGGGCTACCGCCTGGTGGGTGCCTTTGACCGCTGTGCCCAGAAGTTCGGCCGCTGGTACGACATGTGCTGGATGGAGCTGGTCCTAGCCGAGCGCACGCCCAACCAACCCAAGCCAACCTGGTTCCCCGACCTCCCCAAACCTACCATTTAGGGACAGGTTTATTTTGGCAGGTTAGCCGATGGGCTCGGTGTATTTGGCGCGGTCGGTGCGCTGGATGCGCTTGGAGACATGGAGCGGGCGGCCGTCGGTGTCGTAGACGTAGTCGGTGATCAGGATCAGTGCCTGTCCGCGCTCGACATTGAGCAAAAATGCCTCGTTTTGCGAGGCATAGCACACCTCAAAGGTCTTATGCCCCTGTGCCGGTGCGCGATGGAACTCCTGTCGCAGCGTGGCGTAGAGCGAACCGTTGATATCGCGATCGATGAGCGTCTCGAAGCTTGGCGGCAGATAGGTGGTTTCCAGGCACAGTGGCGCATCGTCCAGATAACGCAGGCGGACAAGTTTGACGAGCTTGCTGCCCACGGCGGCGTCAAAGAACTTAGCTATGCTGCCGGCCGCCTTGGTAAAGCCCGAGTCCACCGTGCGCGTGGTGGGCTTCATACCCTGACCCTGTACCTGCGCCGTATAGCTCGAAAACACAAGGTTGTTCTCGTGGAGTGCCGGCGTGTCGGCCACAAAGGCACCGCGCCCGCGCTCGGTGCGAACCAGACCCTCATCAACGAGCACCTTAAGGGCATGGCGCACGGTGCTGCGCGACAGCCCCGATTCGTCCATGAGTTCCATCTCGGACGGCAGCTTGTCTCCGCGTGCGTAGATGCCGGCGGCGATGCGGTCACGCAGCATGCTCGCCAAGCGCTCGTATTGGGCCAGTTTCTTATTAGACGAAGCGTTCATGCAATCAACCTGTATCTAACTTGTATGCGAGTCTAATCAAGCATGTATTCAATACAACAATAAAACCGCTGGTAGCTAGTTATCGAAAACCGCATCAGCAAAATTTCTAGGACAAATATAGCATACAACTAGTCGACATAACCAAAACATGTATGTAACTTGTATGCCATCGAGAGCATCAAACGAGAAGAAAGGCTGATGCACGATGACTACTCAGGAACAGGTCAAGGACGTCGTCTCCCAGGTTTTGGCTGACAAGGCAGACAAGGGCGGCATCAAGCGCGTCGTGTGGATTGGCGCCGGCGGATCCAACGGCGGCAACTATCCTGCCCAGTACTTTATGGAGCACGAGGCCACGCAGGTCGTGAGCTCCAGCTACACCAGCAACGAGTTCGTGCACGCCACCCCGGCCTACGTCAACGAGAACACCCTGGCCGTCGTCGTGTCCATGCGCGGCACCAAGGAGACCATCGTCGCCGCCCAGGTCGCCAAGGACCACGGCGCCAGCACCATCGCAATCTATGTCGACGAGTCCGGCCTCACCGAGGTCTGCGACTACAAGATCCAGTATGACAGCCTGGCCGTCGACGAGTCCTGCATGGGCCGTACCAACTCCGCCGTCGTGACCATGATCGCCATGGAGCTTACGCAGCAGACCGAGGGCTATGCCGAGTACGAGACCGCTATGGCCGCGTTCGACTTGGTCGACCCCATCTATCGCAAGGCCGTCGAGTACACCCGTCCGCTCGCTGCTAAGTGGGCCGAGCAGAACGCCGACAAGCCCTGCATCAACGTCATGGCTCAGGGTCCGCTCTTTGGTGCCGCCTACGTCTTTAGCATCTGCAACGTGCAGGAGATGCTGCAGATCGACTCCTGCACCATCAACACCTGCGACTTCTTCCACGGTCCTTTCGAGATCCTGGACAAGCGCACCTCGCTGTTCCAGCTCATCAGCGTCGGTCGCAGCCGCTGCAACGACGAGCGCGGCATCCGCTTCGTCAACCAGTACGGTGGCGAGCGCGTCTATCAGCTCGACGCCAAGGAGCTCGGCCTCAACGACATCAAGGACAGCGTGAGCGAGTACTTCAACCACCTGATCTTTGCCCCGATCCTCAACAACGTGTACATGCGTGCACTCTCTGCAGTCACCCACAAGGACTACATGACGCGCCGCTACATGTGGAAGCTGGACTACTAGGGGATATTGGTTCCGCCGTTCTACCGAACGGCGGACCGGCCGACGCTGCGCACCCGGCATTTGGCCAATCTGCCGTTCAATTTCAAAGGCGCGACCAGAAGGTCAGCGCCTTTTCATTTCACGGCACCTTGGCTCAAATGACGGGCGCTCGCTGACATTGCCAAAACGTCGGCGTTGCCGTGATTGGCACTTGGGGACGTTCCTTTTGTGCCGGCACTTGGGGACACTCCTGGGAATCATTTCCTCGTTCGCCGATTTGTGTCTTGAAAAATGTATATAACGACTATAACGTAGTGTGAAACATATTGGAAACAATACCGAGGAGGCTGCGTTGAAGAAAAGCAATCTGGGCTATGTGCTGGTGCTGGTCGCCGCGCTTATGTGGGGCAGCATCGGAATCTTTGTAAACGGCATCTCGGCCATGGGCGTTTCGTCCCAGAGCATGGCGGCCTTTCGCTTGTTGGTCGGAGCGCTTATCTTGGCGCCGGTCCTGATGTTTATGGGCTGCCGTCCGGGTGAGGGGTCTACTGTGGCTCAGGGTCCGCTGGTCCTGTTCAAGGCGAGCCCTAAAGAGCTTGTTCCCTGCGCGCTTGTCGGTATCGTCGGTTTGGCCGCCGCCAACACCTGCTATTACGAGTGCATGGGCGAGGTGGGCATGTCCACGGCCTCGGTGCTGCTCTACACCTCGCCGGTGTTTGGCGTCATGCTCGGCCGCGTGCTTTATCGCGAGGACGTGACCCCCAACAAGCTCGTTGCCATTGTCTTTAACATCGTTGGCTGCGTGCTTGCAGTGACCAATGGCGACCTTTCCGGTTTTCATTTTTCGGTTTGGGGCGTCACGTCGGGCGTGATTGCAGGCCTTTGTGGCGCGTCGCTCGCGGTGTTTAGCCGAATAGCAACCAAGACGGTCCACCCGCTGGCTGTCACGTTTTGGGGTTTTGTTTTTGGCGGTGCGGTTATGGCAGCTATCGCGGCTCCGTGGCCGGATGTCGCCGCGGCAATGTCGCCACAGCTGCTGCTGCTGTTCCTTGGCTTTGGACTCATCCCCACAGCCGTGGCCTACATTTTATATATGCAGGGCCTGTCCATGGGGCTCGAGACGTCGAAAGTTCCCGTCGTAATGTCATTCGAGACGGTCGTCACCGTACTGGTGGGCATTGGTGTCTATGCCGAGCCCGCCGGCGCGATCAAGGTTCTGGGCATCGTGCTGGTGCTCGCGTCCATCCTGATTATGAACACCGACTTCTCCAAGCTGCGCAACAGTGTGTTTGTCGGTCATGTCGTTGAGAGCATGACCTTTAAGCCCAACGCATGGTGGACCGAAAAATCTCAGGACATGGATCTGTTTAAGGAGCGCACCGGCATTGCGCTGGAACCCACCGTGCAGGAAAGCCCCTGGTACTTCGTGCGATAGGGGATGAGTGGGGCGCTTGATCGGGCACCGCCAAGCCAGCGCCGACCTACCCAGCCCCAACGTTTCAAGTACGTTAAACCCGTCAACGGTCGATTTTCACCCGTGAACGGTCTTTATACTAATTAGCAATATAAGCAACGTATAAGACGTTATAATGACCATAACGAAAAGGAGGAGGCAAGATGAATCAGATCATTCTCGCATCTCATGGCGGCCTGGCCGCAGGCGCCAAAGACACGCTCGAGATGGTTCTCGGCGACGTGTCGAACGTCCACGTCGTGTCGCTTGCTCGTGACGACAAGGAGCCCATCACCAACAAGGTGGACGCCATGATCGCCACGTTCAACGCGGACGACACCGTCTATGTGCTGACCGATATGCTCGGCAGCTCGGTCAACAACAGCATGGTCGAGCTTTCCAAGAACGGCACGAAGTTCACGGTTGTCAGCGGTTTCAACATCCCGCTGGCACTGACGCTCGCTATGAGCCCCGCCCCCGTCAAGGGCGCCGAGCTCGCGGCCCTCATCAACGAGGCCCGCACCGGCCTGACCAACCCCAACGCACCGGTCGAGGCCGCCGCGGCTCCCGCCAAGAAGGCTAAGGCGTCCCGTCACAGCTCCGGTCCCGCCAAGATCGTCCTCGCACGTCTTGACTACCGTCTGCTGCACGGCCAGGTCGTCTTTACCTGGACCACCAAGGTTCAGGCCGAGCGCATCATCGTCGTCGACAACGCTGCCGCCAACGATGACATCAAGAAGGGCGCTCTTAAGCTGGCCAAGCCCCAGGGCGTGCGCCTGAACGTCTTCACCGTCGAGCGTGCCCTCGCTAAGATGGACAAGCTCAACACCCTCGGCGAGCGCGTCATGTTCGTCTTTGGCAACACCGCCGAGATGCTGCAGTTCTGCCAGGGCTACAAGCTCGACGCCATCAACCTGGGCGCCACCGCCAACCACGACGGTGCCGATCAGGTCGGCGGCAAGGACAGCTCCGTCTTCCTCGACGCCACCCAGAAGGCCGACGTCAACCAGCTGCTCGACATGGGCATCAAGCTCTACGTCCAGCAGACCCCTACGTATCAGAGCGTCGACATCGACGCCAAGCTGTAATCAACCAGGCTTTTGCCTGACTGAAAGGAGAAGGGTATGAATACGTTCATCAGTGCGGTGCTCGTCGGCCTCGTCGGCGTGTTCTGCATGTGGGACTCCCGCCTGCTCGGTCGTCTTAACTTCGAGCAGCCCCTCGTTGGCGCTACACTCGTCGGTCTGCTGCTGGGCGATGTGCCCACCGGCCTTGCCGTCGGTGCCGCCGTCGAGCTCGTGTCCATGGGCCTGGTGCAGGTCGGCGCCGCCGTTCCGCCCGATATGGTCCTGGGCGGCATCGTGGCCGCTGCCTTTGCGTGCCTGACCGATGCTTCCGCCGAGACCGCCATGACGATCGCCATCCCGGTCGCCGTCCTGGGTCAGCTTCTCGGCATCGTGTTCCGTTCCATCATCGCCGCCCTCACCCATGTGGCAGATAGCGCGATCGATAACGGAAAGTTCAAGACCGCCTACCGTATGCACATCTGCGCCGGCTCCGGTCTGTACGCCGTCATGTACTTCCTGCCGATCTTCCTCGCCGTCTTTGTTGGCACCGACCTGGTTCAGGCCATCGTCAACATGGTTCCCGAGTGGCTGTCCACCGGTCTTAACGTTTCGACCAAGATTATGACCGCCTACGGCTTGGCCCTGCTGCTCACTATGATGATCAAGAAGGGTATGACTCCGTTCCTGTTCATCGGTTTCCTGCTCGCCGCTTACCTCAACCTGTCCGTCATCGCGGTCGCTCTGATCGGTGTGTGCCTGGCTGTCGTCTTCATGGGCTTCAAGTTCAACGGTTCCCATGCAGCCGCCGGTGTCGATTCCGACTACGATCCGCTCGAAGACGACGAAGACTAAGGAGGAACACACTATGGCAACCGCAACCAAGGACGTGTCCCTGAACAAGAAGGTCAGCCAGTTCTTCTGGCGCTCCTGGGCCATCCAGGCCTCTTGGAACTACGAGCGTCAGATGAACATGGGCTTCCTCTACGGCATGGTTCCCACGCTCGATCGCCTCTATCCGGATGAGTCCGACCCCAAGCAGCTCGCTGCTAAGAAAGAGGCTTACCACCGTCACATGGCGTTCTACAACTGCACCCCGCAGACGAGCGCTTTCATCCTGGGCCTCTCCGCCTCCATGGAGGAGGAGTACGCCAAGGATCCCGAGAACTTCGATCCCGATTCGATCAACGCGGTCAAGACCTCCCTCATGGGTCCGCTTTCCGGCATCGGTGACTCCTTCTTCCAGGGCACCATCCGCGTTATCGCCTTTGGCCTTGGCGTTCAGTTGGCTCAGCAGGGCTCCATCATGGGCCCGATCCTGGCCATGCTCATCTCCATCGTCCCCTCTGTGCTGATCACTTGGTTCGCAGCCAAGATGGGCTATCAGGGCGGCCACGAGTACCTGAGCAAGCTTCAGGGCGGCGACCTCATGGAGAAGCTCATGTATGTCTGCGGCATCGTGGGTCTTATGTCCGTGGGCGGCATGATCGCTACGCTGATCGGCGCCACCACCCCGCTGCAGTTCGCTGAGGGCACCGTCGTTATCCAGGACATCCTGGATGGCATGATGCCCCAGATGATCTCCCTTGGCCTCACCGGCCTTATGTACTGGCTCATCAAGAAGAACGTCAACACCGGTTGGCTTCTCGTGATCGCCATCGTGGGCGGCATCGCCCTCTCCGCGGCCGGCATCCTGGCCTAGTCGCGACCAAGCGTCTAACCGCTTTCCCCCGGGGGGCCTGCCTGGCATCCCATACCCCAGGCAGGCTTCCATTCCCAAAATGCGACAATGGGACAGTCCCCTTGTCGCATCCTCAACGGGCCGGCGACTCGGTCCAAACCACGGTAACCCTGCGAGCGCCCGGCAATGTGGCGCCGCAAAAATCGAAAGGAATGTGTCAGATGTACGAGATCGACCTTAACCTCCCTAAGCAGATCGTCGCTGACGTCCTGTCCAACCACGAGATCCACAGCGTCGCTTTCGTCGGCTGCGGTGCTTCCATGTCCGACCTTTACCCCGCCAAGTACTTCCTGGCCAACAACACGGACAAGCTGAACGTTCAGATCTTCACTGCTAACGAGTTCAACTACGACACGCCTTCCTGGGTCAACGAGCACACCTTCGTGATCACCTGCTCCCTCGGTGGCTCCACGCCCGAGACCGTCGAGGCCAACAAGACCGCCAAGAAGCACAACTGCCCGGTCGTCTCCCTCACCAACAAGGCTGGCTCCGCTCTGACCGTCGACGCTGACTACGTCATCGTTCACGGCTTCCACGCCAACTTCGCTGCCAAGTGCGAGAAGCCCGGCTACGCCATCGCTCTTGCTGTCGAGATCCTTCAGCAGACCGAGGGTTATGACCACTACGAGGACATGATCACCGGCCTCACCAACGTCTTCGAGCTCTGCGAGAACGCCGCTCAGTCCTGCAAGAAGCTCGCCAAGAAGTTCGCCGAGGACTTCAAGGACGACAAGATGATCTACTTCATGGCTTCCGGTGCCTCCGAGAAGATGGCTTACTCTCACGCCGCCTTCCTGTTCACCGAGATGCAGTGGATCGACGCCGCTGCCTACAACACCGGCGAGTACTTCCACGGCCCGTTCGAGGTTTCCACCGAGGGTAAGCCCTACGTCTTCTTCATGTCCGATGGCGCTACCCGTCCGATGGACGCCCGCGCCCTCACCTTCCTTAAGCGCATGGGCGCCAAGGTCGCTCTGATCGACTCCAAGGACTACGGCCTGGCTGACGCCGTGCCCGCGAGCGTTGTCACCTACTTCAACCCGCTGCTGCACCTCGCCGTTATGCGTGAGTACGGCAACCAGATCGCCGAGGCCCGCCAGCACCCGCTGACCATGCGTCGCTACATGTGGAAGCTTTCCTACTAATCACAAGTAAGTAGACCTTACGGGTTGATTGAGAGGGGATGGGGTTTGTGCCCTGTCCCCTTTTCTGCTTTGGGGAGGGCGTGCCCGTTGCGCTGCAAAACCCCAGATAAAACCTACCAAAATAAACCTGTCCCTTTTTGGCAGGTGGGAGGAGATGCGTATGATCAAGGCAGTGCTGTTTGATATGGACGGCGTGCTGGTCGATACCGAGTGGTTCTACAACCGCCGCCGCGTGGCGTTTATGGAAGAGAAGGGGTTTCACTTTGACGAGATCCCCGATCTTTCGGGGTCTAACGAACCGGCCATTTGGGAGGCACTGGTTCCCGACGATGTCGAGCTGCGCGAGCGCCTGCGCGTAGAGTACAAGCATGTCTACAGCCCGGTCCATCCCGTTCCGTATGCCGAACTGCTTAACGAGCAGACGGCGCCGGTCATGCGTGCGCTGCACGAGCGTGGCGTGAAGTGCGCCATCGCGAGCTCGTCCTATCGTGAGCTTATCGACGAGCTGGTGGAGATTGCCGGTATCGCCGACGTGCTGGACTACACCATCAGCGGTCACGAGTGCAGCGCGTTTAAGCCCGACCCCGAGATCTACCAGCGCGCCGTGGAGGCGCTGGGCGTGGAGCCCGCTGAGTGTCTGGTGATCGAGGACTCGCCCATGGGCATCGAGGCCGGCAAGCGCTCCGGTGCCCACGTCCTGGCGCTGCGTCCGCACGAGGGCGTCAACCTCGATCAATCGCGAGCCGATGCCGTTATTGATAATCTGACCGACATTTTGGCCGCTTTGTAGTGTCAATCCGCCGCGAGAAGCACGGGTTCAAACGTTTTTTGCGGTGGATTGGCTCAATTTGGTTTCGATTTTGATCCGTTTGGCTTCGATTCGGGCTAAGTGAGTAGACTTTTTGGCGTAGGCCGAGCACAAAGTGCATCTGCTCTAGTAAAACCGCAGGTCACAGGGGTGGCGGTTTTGGGTGTGCTCTGCAGGTCGCGTAAAGTCTACTCACTTGTAATTTGGGCCTTTGGTCGTGGGGGTTGCTGGTCCCGCTTTGGTTGTCGAGAGAGGGTGAATTGAAGCGCCCCCGCACGCTCCATGCTACAATCGCCGACATGCCTCACAACTAGATTTGCCTTCGAAAGGAGCCCGCGTGGCGAACGCCATCGATCAGCTCACGGACCGCGTGCTCGTGCTCGGCCGCCTTACCATCGTCCGCCGCGCCATTACTGCCGTGGCGGTCACGATTTCTGCCGTTCTCCAGACATTCCTGATCCAGGCGTTCATTCAACCCGCCGACCTGCTTCCGAGCGGCCTCACCGGCGTCGCGGTCCTGCTCGATCGCGTTACCTCGCTCGGCGGCGTTCACATCGACATCTCGCTCGGTATGCTCGCGCTCAACATCCCCGTGGCGCTCCTATGTTGGAGCGGCATTAGCAAGCGCTTCGTCATCTTCTCGATGATGCAGGTCGTGCTCTCATCGCTGTTCCTCAACGTCTTTCACTTCGCGCCGTTTTTGGGCGACAAGATCATGCTCATCATCTTTGGCGGCGTGGTCTCGGGTCTGGGCGCTGCCATCGCGCTTAAGTCCGGCGCATCCACCGGCGGTACCGACTTTATCGCGCTGTGGGTTTCCAACCACACGGGCAAGACCATCTGGGGCGTCATCTTTGGTTTCAACTGCTTTATCCTGGCGATCTTTGGCTTTATGTTTGGCTGGGACAAGGCGGCGTACTCCATCGTGTTCCAGTTTATTTCGACCAAGACCATCGACAGCTTCTATCGTCGCTACGACCGCGTGACGCTGCAGATCACGACGCGCAAGGCGGACGAGGTCATGACCGCCTATGTTGACCATTTTCAGCACGGCATTAGCTGCGCCGAGGTCATTGGCGGATACAGCCGCGAGAAGATGTACCTGCTGCACGCCGTTGTATCGACCTACGAGAGCCAGGACATTATCAAGCTGGTGTGCGACATTGATCCCGGCGCCGTGATCAATGTGTTCCACACGCTCAACTTTGTGGGCGGCTGGTGGGGCGGTCATGTCGACGAGCCCATGCCCACGGCCGTTCCCGATCCCGACAAGCCCGCACGCATGGCCAGCAGGCAGGCGCGCCTCAGCGAGCAGGACAGCCTACAGCAGGACGACGGCAAGTAGGGTATTGGCATTTTGCCGGTCCTGCGCAACCCATCCGAACGAGCCCCTCGAAAGCCCCGTTGCTTTCGAGGGGCTCTCGTTTGCCCAGATAAAACCTACCAAAATGAAGCTGTCGCTTTTTGGTAGGGAGGGTGTATCGTTTTATCATTATGAGGTAACATGAAACTAGACGTTATATACGTATTAGTTATTTCGATATTTCGATAAGAGTGATTAGATATGCCTACGCCCAAAAATGCACCGCTTTACCAGCAGATTTACGACGAAATCAAGGATGCGATCGAGAAAGGTGTTTATGCACCCAAGGAGCGTATTCCGTCCGAGCTTGAGCTAGCCGAGCAGTACGACGTGAGCCGAATTACGGTGCGTCGCGCCGTCGAGGAGTTGTGCTCCGATGGCTACCTGGTTAAGCAGCAGGGCCGCGGCACCTTTGTTTCCACGCCGCACATCAACCGCCAGTTTCACGCTTCGACGCTGCAGACGTTTACCGCGCTGTGTGCCAACAACGGCATGAAGGCCGGTGCGCATGTGGTCGATCGCCAGATTGTTCCGGCGCGCCAAAACGAGATGGAGTTCTTTGGTTTGCAGAAGGACGCGCTGCTGCTGCATATCAAGCGCGTGCGTACGGCCGACGGCGAGCCCATATTTGAGGAGAACATCTTTGTGCCGTTTGACGCCTACCGTGAGCTGTTGACGGCCGATCTTGAGGACAAGTCGATTTTTGCCGAGGTCGAGCGTGTTGGCGGAACCCCGATTGTCTCGGTTGGCTACCGTACGGTCGAGGCCGTTCGCGCCAATGCCGAGCAGGCGGCCGAGCTGGGCATTGCTCCGCACGATCCGCTGCTCAACCTGCGTGCCGGTTTTACCGGTCCCAACGATGAGCCGGTTTTGCTCGGCAAACAGTACTACGTGGGATCGCGCTACGTTATGGTCATGTAGGGTTGGTTCCGCCGTTCTGACGAACGGCGGACCGGCCGACGCTGCAAGCCCGCCAGAGCGGCAATCTGCCTTTCAACTTCGGCGGCATGACCAGAAGGTCAATGCCGCCTCGTTTCAAGGCACCTTGCTCGCTCTGGCGGGTTTTCGCTGTCCGCGCCAGAACATCGGCGTTGCCATGGCCCGGATGCGGTACTTGTTAGTCATTGGGGACGTTCTTAAACGACTAGTCATTCAAGAACGTTCCCAATGACTACCCGCAGAATGAGCGTGGCTGGCAGCCGGGCGACGCCGGTCCGCGTGGCGGCGTATAATCGGCGGCAGATGACTTGGACGTTAGGAAACCATGACCGATAGCATGCAGCAGATGGCGCTTGACACGCTCGGCGCCTATTTTGGCTACACCTCGTTTCGCCCGGGGCAGGACCGCATGGTCGATGCGATCCTTGCCGGTCGCGATGCGCTGGGTGTTATGCCCACGGGCGCCGGCAAGTCCATTTGCTACCAGGTGCCCGCGCTCATGCTGCCCGGCATTACCTTTGTGGTGAGTCCGCTGCTGTCGCTTATGGAGGACCAGACCCGCGCGTTGCTCGCGGCGGGTGCGCGACCCAGCTATCTCAACTCTAGTCTTACTCCGGCCCAGCAAAACACCGTGCTCAAGCGGGCACGCGAGGGCCGCTACCAGCTTATGTACGTGGCGCCCGAGCGCCTGCTCGAGCCGCGCTTTTTAGCCTTTGCGCAGGAGGCCGCGGCGGACGGCGGCATCGGCGTGCCGCTCGTGGCCATTGACGAGGCCCACTGCGTAAGCCAATGGGGCCAGGATTTCCGCCCCGCCTACCTTCAGATTCGCGAGTTCATCGATTCCCTGCCGCAGCGCCCCATCGTGGCGGCCTTTACCGCTACGGCGACCGAGCGCGTGCGCGCGGACATTCAGCAGATGCTCGGCCTGCAAAACCCGGCGACGGTGGTGACGGGCTTCGATCGCAAGAACCTCTACTTTGGTTGCGAGGAGATGGGCGACAAGGCCAAGACCACGTGGGTGCGCGACTACGTGATCGCGCATTCGAGCGAGAGCGGCATCGTGTATTGCTCGACTCGCAAGACGGTCGATGCGCTGGCAGGCGAGCTTGCCGAGGCGCTGGGCCCCAGCGGCATTCGCGTTGGCCGCTATCATGCCGGCATGGGCAATGACGCCCGCCGTCAAAGCCAGCGTGCCTTTATCGACGACGACATTCAGGTGATGGTTGCCACCAACGCCTTTGGCATGGGCATCGACAAGCCCAACGTGCGCTACGTGATTCACAACAACGTGCCCGAGAGCATCGAGGCATACTACCAAGAGGCGGGCCGCGCTGGCCGCGATGGCGATCCGGCCAGCTGCCACCTGCTGTGGAACGGCAACGATTTTCGCATGCGCCGCTTTTTGATCGACCGCGGCGATGCGGCCGACGAGGCGCTCGATGACGAGCAGCGCGCGTGGGCGCTCCAGAACCGTTATCGCCTGCTCAGCCAGATGGAGGGCTACTGCAATACCACTGGCTGTCTGCGCGAATACATGCTGCGCTACTTTGGCGACGAGGCCGCGGCCGAGCATGCGGCAGCCGCCGCGGGCGGCACGGCAGACGACGCCGAGGGCTGCGGCAACTGCAGCAACTGTCTCACGCAGTTCGAGGTCGAGGACGTCACCGATATGGCCCGCGCCGCTGTGCGCTATGTGGCCACGCGACCCATGCGCTTTGGCAAGTCGCTGATCGCCGACGTGCTCCACGGCGGCAACACCGAGCGCATTCGCCAGATGCATCTGGACGAGGACCGCGGCTACGGTGAGCTGTCGAGCGAATCGGTCGGGCGCATCAAGGACATCATCGGCCAGCTGTGCGGCCGCGGTTATCTGGCCGCCTCGCAGGGGCAGTACCCGGTCGTGGGGTTGGGTCCGCGTGCCGGCGAGGTCGAGGACGAGGCGTTCGCCTTTACCGTTAAGCGTCGCGCGTCCAAGCGCAAGGCCTCGGCCCGCGCCCGCCGCGCCGTCGATCTGCTGCGCGAGGAAGCCGAGCTGGACCAGCGCCCGCGCGTTGGCGACGATGCTGAGCTGTTCGAGCGCCTGCGTGCCCTCCGCAAGGAGATCTCGACGGAGCTGGAGATGGCGCCGTATATGGTCTTTTCCGACAAGGCCCTGCGCGGCCTGTGCCGCCTGCGTCCACAGACGCGCGACGAGCTGATCCAAGTCAACGGCATTGGCGAGAAAAAAGCCGACGCCTTTGGCGAGCAGTTTATGGCGGCGATTGAAGAGTTTGAGTCCGAGCATGCGCGGGAGGGAGCGTAACGATGGCAGCCGATAGCAAGACCGAACGTTCCGAGCGCGCCGAGGTGTCCGCCGTGCCGCTGTACCAGCAGGTCATGGACGACCTAAAGGGCGAGATCGCGCGCGGCGTGTACGCTGCCGGCTCGCGCATTCCTTCCGAGATGGAGCTCGCGAAGTCCTACGGCGTGGGGCGCGTCACCGTGCGCCGTGCCATCGAGGAGCTGTCGCGCGCGGGGTATCTCAACCGCCAGCAGGGGAGGGGTACCTTTGTGTGCGCTCCCAAGCTCAAGCGCAAGATTCGCCAGAAGGGTGACGTCCAGAGCTTTACTGAGGGTTGTGCTGCCAACGACATGGTGCCGGGTGCGCGTCTGGTGTCGCGCACGGTGGTCGCGGCGACGCACGAGGATGCGGCGTTCTTTGGCGCGGAGCCCGGCTGCGAGCTTATCGTGGTCGAACGCGTGCGCACAGCCGACGGCATCCCTGTCATGCTTGAGAACAACGCCTTTGTGCTCGCCGACCATCCCTATCTGCAGACGCTTGCCGACAAGGACCTCACGGACAATTCCATCTTTGCGCTCGTTGCCAAGCATTCGGGTCGCGCGCCGCTCAAGTCCGACCCCTGCACCGTGGAGATTGCGCTTGCCGATGCTCAGGCGGCCCCGCTGTTGGAGGTGCCGGTCGGTGAGCCGCTCTTCTATATGGAGGCGTACTTTACCGATGAGGACGAGCGCCCCTTGCTGCTCGGCCGCCAAAAGATCGTGGGCTCGCGCTACGTGTTCGACATCTAACGTCCACAGATAGAACAACATAGAACAACCTTGGTGAAATGACTTCACGGGCGTTGCCGTGCGTGTTATAAATAGGACAACATAGAACGACAGCAGGTACGAGCTGCCGTCGCTCAAAACCGCCGCACAAGGAGGAGCATCAGGATGAACGCACACGATCTGATTCAGGAAATCATCGAGCGCAAGGGCAAGATTGAGAACGTCTTTTGGATCGCCTGTGGCGGTTCGATGATCGACCTGATGCCGGCCAACGAGCTGCTCAAGCGCGAGGCCACCACGTTCACCTCGACGGTCTACACGGCACGCGAGTTTTGCCTGATGGCCCCCAAGAGCCTTGGCGAGAAGTCGCTCGTTATTGCCTGCAGCCACAGCGGCAACACGCAAGAGGTCGTCGATGGCTGCGAGATGGCGTTGGCTGCCGGCGCCGAGGTCGTCGCCATGACCGACTGCGAGGGCTCCAAGATTGACAACGGCAAGTGGATCACCTGGGTCTACCCGTGGGGCGAGGGCGTGCCGCAGGCCGAGGTGCCGCAGGGCATCGGCGCTCTGATCGCCGCCGAGCTGCTCGACCAGCAGGAAGGCTACGAGGCACTCGCCGACATGTACGAGGGCCTCAAGCAGATGGATGCGCTGCTGCCCGCCGCCCGCGAGAAGGTCAACGCCGAGCTGGGCGCCCGCTTTGCCGAGCTCTGCCAGCAGCACAAGTTCTTCTATATCCTGGGCTCCGGACCCAACTTTAGCCAGACCTACGCCATGGCCATCTGCTCGCTCATGGAGATGCAGTGGCAGCACTGCTGCTACATCCACTCCGGCGAGTACTTCCACGGCCCGTTCGAAGCCACCGAGCCCGGCGTGTTCTACTTTGTGCAGCTTGGCGCGGGCGAGTGCCGTCCCATGGAGGAGCGCGCTCTTGCGTTCCTCAACGCGCACACCGATACAGTCATGGTGCTCGATGCGCTTGAGTACGGCGTGGGCGAAGTGCCTGCCAGCGTGCGTTCGTTCCTGGAGCCGATCTTCTTCTACAACATGAGCTGCGAGCTGCGCGCCGCCCGCGGCAAGGTGTTTGACCACAGCCCCGAGGTTCGTCGCTACATGGGCATCGAGCAGTACTAATATTCCGGGAATAACCTCTCACGACGGGGTCTGCGCTGCGCGCGGGCCCCGTTTTGCGTTGCGGCGGCCGGATCCGTGTCTGCGCGAAAAACGAAGGTGAATACTTTTCCGCGAAGTGAACGACCTATTTTGGACCCCCGAAGCATCCACACTTTTTGACGCCAAAACTGCAGGAAAAACTCAGCGAAACCGCAGGAAACGGCGTCTGAAAAGTGTCGATGCTTCGGGGGCTCGTTTTTGCTCGTTCACTTCGCGGAAAAGTATTCACCTTCGATTCGCGAGGGCACTGCGTGAGTCAAAAAAGCGGGCCGCGCCGGGGATTTCCGGCACGGCCCGCTTGGTATCGCGCTTCGATTCGCAAGGTTGCGGCAGCCAGCGGCCTACTTTGCGTCGTAGGCCTCGGCGTCCCACCAGTCGAGCTGGGCGATGTTGTCGCGGATGTGCTGACAGCTCTTGTGGAAGCCCTCGAGCTCGTGCTCGGACAGGTCGAGCGTGTAGACTTCCTCGACGCCCTCGGCGCCGATCACGCACGGCAGGGAGGTAAAGATGCCCTCCTCGCCATACTGGCCGGTCATAAGCGTAGAAGCGGAAAGCACGGCGTGCTCGTTGTGCAGCACGGCGGCGCAGACGCGCGCGGCGGAGTTGGCGACGGCGTACTCGGTGCACTGCTTGCCCTGGTAGGTCACATAGCCGCCCTTGCGCGCGAGCTCCTCGAGCTCCATGTGGTCAAAGGCGTACTTGTCGGGGTTCTCGGCCTGAAGCTCGTTGAGGCTCTTGCCGGCGATGGTCGCGGCCTTAAAGGCAGCCAGTTGGCTAAAGCCGTGCTCGCCGATCATGTAGGCGTCGATGGACTTGGGGCTCACGCCGACCTTCTTGGAGATCTCGGTGCGCAGGCGGGCGGAGTCCAGGCCGCAGCCCGAGCCGATGATCTTCTTGGGATCGTAGCCGGTCAGGTGCCACAGCTCGGTGCACACGACGTCGCAGGGGTTGGAGATGCTCACAAAGATGCCGTCGAAGCCGGCGTCGACGATGCGCTTGGCAAAGGAGCGGGCGGCGTCGGTGGTAAAGAACAGCTCGCCGTCGCGGTTGCCGGCGGCCAGCGCGACCTTGCCGGCGGCGTTGACGATGACGTCGCAACAGGCCAGCTCCTCGTAGTGGTCGTAGCAGTTGACGATCTTGGTGTTGTACGGGACAAACGAAAGGGAGTCGCGCAGGTCCTGGACCTCGGAAGTCACCTTGGCCTCGTTGATATCGCACAGGTACAGCTCATCGGCAATGCCCTGCATGAGCAGGCTGTTGGCGACATGTGCTCCTACGTGGCCCTGGCCGACCACACCGATCTTACGCGTCTGGTACATATATGTATCCTTCCGGCCGAGTTTTTCGCGTCGAACCATTGTAGCGTCCTGCTACCACTTTGCTAGGCTAAAGCGTCGCAGATTTTTGGGACATGCCTTAATCTCTACTTTTGGAGTGATTTGGCCGCTGACGGCATCGCTGGGCGATGTGCTCGCGCGGATGGGGCCGCTCGTTGTACCATAGCTGCAACTGACTCGTAAGGAGCATCCATGCCCATTCGTATTCCCGACGCCCTCCCTGCCGCTGCGCAGCTCGAGAGCGAGAACATTTTTGTCATGACCGAGTACCGCGCGCTGCACCAGGACATCCGTCCGCTGCGCGTGCTCATCCTCAACCTCATGCCCACCAAGATCGCCACCGAGACGCAGATCATGCGCAAGCTCTCCAACACGCCGCTGCAGGTGGAGGTGGACCTGCTGCGCACCAAGACGCACGAGGCCACGCACGTAAGCGCCGGCCACCTGGAGACGTTCTACCGCACGTTCGACGACATCCGCGACATCCACTATGACGGCCTGATCATCACGGGCGCGCCGGTGGAGCAGATGCCGTTCGAAGAGGTCGACTACTGGCCCGAGCTCTGCCAGATCATGGATTGGTCCACCACGCATGTGCACTCTACGCTGCACATTTGTTGGGGCGCACAGGCCGGCCTGTACCATCATTACGGTATCCAGAAGCACGACCTGCCGGCAAAGGCGAGCGGCGTGTTCGAGCATTATCTGGTGAAGCCGCAAAGCCCGCTGGTCCGCGGCTTCGACGACCGTTTCTATGCCGTGCATTCGCGCAACACCGATGTGCGCCGCGAGGACGTGGAGGCCGAGCCGCAGCTCGAGGTCGTGGCCGTGTCCGACGAGGTGGGCCTGTACATCGTCAAGTCGACCGACAGCCGCCGCTTCTTTGTCTTTGGCCATCCCGAGTACGATACCGACACGCTGCGTCTGGAGTACGAGCGTGACGTGAAGCGCGGACTCAACCCGGAGGTGCCGGCGCATTACTTCCCGGGCGACGACCCCTCCGCCGAGCCGCGCAACGTCTGGCGCAGCCAAGCTCAGCTGTTCTACACCAACTGGCTCAACTACTACGTCTACCAGACCACGCCCTACGACCTGGCCCGCGCCGGCGAGGAGCACTAGGCTGCGATGGTACTGCTGTAGCCGTGGCTGATATGGCGGCGATTAGGCGCTGATGATGTGGGGTAGCGGCAGGTCGTGAGCGTCGGTGGGAACGCGGTTGACACGCTGCTCGTCAAAGGCGATGCCGATGATTTGGCATGCGGGCGAGAGCATGGGCAGGTAGCGGTCGTAGCAACCGCCGCCGTAGCCCAGGCGCGCGCCGGTTTGGTCGAAGGCCACGAGCGGCACGACGATCATGTCGAGAGCTTCGGCAGGCACGATAGGGAAGTGGTTGCTGTCGATGTCCGTGGCCGCAAAGGCCCGCGTAGGGTGGGCGATAAACGGAGCCGCGGACGCATCGTCGGCGGCAACTGCCCGCATACACATGCGCTGGCCACAAGCCACGGTGTCTGTTGCCGAGAGCATGCACGGATAGGCCACGCGCCAGCCGCGCGCGGCGGCCGCAGCGGCAAACGCGGCAGGGTCTGCCTCGGAACCCATCGCGGCATAGACGGCAACGATGCGCGGCGCCGCGGCATCTAAGCGGCCCAGCAGCTCAACCAGCCGCGCACAGATAGCAGCAGACTTCGCCGCCCGAACATCCAAATCAAGAGCATCGCGCCGGGCAATCACCGCCCGCCGCAACTCGGCCTTATCCATCCCAGCCTCATCTCCCAAACCTACCAAAAAGGGACAGGTTTATTTTGGCAGGTTTTATCTGGGCAAACGCGACGGATTCACCCCAAACCACCACAAAGGTGCCTGTCCCCTTTGTGGTGGTTTGGGCTTATGCGTTAATGCTATAACGCCGCAGCGATTGCTTCAGTCACAAACTTATTGAGTGACTCACCCTTCTTTGCCGCTGCCAGCGCCGCTTGCTTGTGGAGCTCGGAGCCCGTTCTTACGTTGAACGAGCCCTTAAAAGCCCGCTCGGGCTCCTTGCCCTTCTCGGTGCAAAACTCAAGGTAATCGTCGACGGCGTCGTGGAAGCATTGCTCCACTTCTTCAGCCGTGGAGCCTTCAAATACGATTGCGTCCCTAATGCCGGTGACCATACCTGTTAGCACATGCTGCTCGGCATCGAACTCGACTGGGGCGAAATAGCCCTTGTATGCCAAAACGTTACTCATGACTACCTCCGACATCTTGCAGAAATCGAACGATGTTTCGAATGGTCCCCGCTGTCAATTCGTCAGATGGATGTGGCGCGTGCATTACGAACATCCTGCCATCTGATGGTCTGTAGAAGCGAACGCGCGATCCGGATGTCTTGCCTTTGTTGTCCATTTCAAAGCCATATGAAGCCATGACTTTTAAAAAATCGGTATACCGATACGTCGAAGGGCAGCTAAGTAGTTGGGCGATGAGTTTATCGGTCCGCGTCATCCCGCCTCACATTCTGCAACTATATCCTAGTTGCAATTTAAGTCCGATGCAAGCACCCCTACTATAGAACATGTGTACGTATAGAACAAGTGTTCGAACCACCACAAAGGTGCCTGTCCCCTTTGTGGTGGTTTGGGCTGAATGTTGCGCAACAAGGGCTGCGGCTTTGGGTGTACCTTCATCGTAAAAAGAATGCACCGAAAGGAGCCCGCCATGTTTTGCCGCTCGTGTGGCACGCCGCTTGTCGACGACGCCCTCTTTTGCCCCGTATGCGGCGCGCCCGTAGCACCCGACCAGGTCGCGGCCACGCAGCAACCCCAGCCTGCCGCGCCCGCTCCTCAACAATACGTGCCCGTGCAGCAGCCCGCGCGGCGCAAGCGTTCCAAGAAGCCCCTCATCGCCCTTGCCGCGGTGCTTGTCGTGGCGGCGGGCATCGGCGGCGGTGCGCTGTTCTATTTCACCCAGGTCGCGACCACCCCAATCGACGAGAAAACCTTCCCGGACAGCGGCATGCGTGCGCTTGTCTCGACCAAGTACGACACTAACGGTGACGGCCGCATTTCACGCGACGAGGCCAAGGCGGTGACGTCGGTCGAGCTGGACGGCGTCGCGTCGACGCAGGGCCTGGGCAAGACATTCCCCAATATCGTTACAGTGGAGTCCAGCGACGACAAGCTCGTCAACCTGGACCTCTCGGGCTGCGGCGACCTTAAGACTGTCGAGCTTAACTCGGCGAGCAACGTCACCGTCGTTAACCTGGACGGTTGCGACAACATCGAGAAGCTCGACCTTTCAAATGCCGGGGAGCTCAAAAGCGTCGATCTTTCGGGTAAAAAGAAGCTCGCCACGTTGGCACTGCCGCAGGATACGAAGGTTAGCGGCATTAAGGACACGCAGCTCGACGAGCTGTGGCTGCCGGTGTCCTATGAAGGCACCGATAAATCGGACCAGTACGGCGATATCTACGAGATTGAGCGTGACGAGAACGGTTACGTCACGGGCTTCACGTCTGCCGTCAAGCAAGGTGGCGGCGTAAGCTACAGCGTCGAGCACGATGAGTCGCATCGTATCTCGGAGATTGAGGAAGATCTGGCGGGCGGTTACGTGAACGTCAACACGTTTACGTACGACGCCGACGGTAACGTCACGCGCATCGACTGCGATGCCGACATTAGCGATTCGTCGAGCACCACGACGTTTACCTACGACGCGGACGGAAACCTGATCAACAAGACGACCCATGCGGGTTACGGTGAGAGCGCGAGTACGTATGTCTACCAGGACGGCAACATGGTGACCAACACCGATACCAGCCCGGCCAATCCTCGGACGGTCGTGTATTCGTACGGATACGACAAGGATCGCGTGACGTCCTTTACGCTGGACTGTCAGGGCGACACTGTGGGCACCAGGTGGACGATCACCGCGGGCTACGAGTATGACAAGGACGGCAACATTTCGCGTATCTCGCCTGTGGCCTATGACTCGCACGGCAACGATTACGGCTCGCTGAACTCGTATGCCGCGGTGGATTATTCGTACAGCGACGGAAGGCTCGACAGGATCGATTCCGAGCGCGGCGGCTATGCGGAGTTCTATTACGACGACCACGGCAACCTGACGTCGGTCGACGAGTATGCCGGCCGCGGTTCGGATGCCGAGTTTGAGTTTGAGCACGAGGTCGAGTACCAGCGCTACTTCTGCAACAAGCACGAGAAGAACAAGCCGGAGGAGTGGATTCGTCTGGATGCAGAGTACGACGTCGACCAGGGTAGCTGGAACAACGATTCCGACTATGGTCGCGAATGCTTTGCAACCATGTACAAGCTCGATCCGCTGGCGGCCAGGCTGAACCCGTTTATCAAGTAGCAGCCCACTCACAAACCACCCAAAGGGGGCAGACACCTTTGGGTGGTTTTTGCTGAAGGGCGGGCGTCCGTGGCGGTTTATCTCGATCTGTAACAGTAACTCGGCATAAATGGGCCTAGCTGTTACAGATCGAGACAAAGAGCCGGCGACATTCAGAATTATCTCGATCTGTAACATCTGGAGCCGATATTGCCGCCTAGATGTTACAGATCGAGACAAACCGGCAGACTGCGGGAAAAGAAAAGGCAGATTTTCAGGCATGTCCCAAAAATCTACCTTTGTGCGTTAGGCCAGCAGGTCGATGACGTTAAAGCCGGCGTTGCTCTTGGCGATGACGTCGCGGCCGCCAAAGACGCAGGTGGGCGACGCGGCTGCGATGCGCGTCACGTCGGCGCCGAGCGAGCGCAGCTCAGCGGGTGTGGCCGCGAGCATCTGGGCGCGACGCTCCTCGCGCGCGTGCGGATCGAGCCCAGCCAGGTAGGTCGTATTGCGGCGCTTGGTGAGCGCGTACGGCTTCACGGGCGCGTCCATGCCGCTCACGCAGCTCACGATAAAGCCCTCGAAGGCGGCCTCGTCGGGCTCAAAGCTGCCGAGCCATTCGCCCGCGCGTTCCACGCGCTCAATCGAAGGATCGACCGCCGGGTCGCGGTAGGTGTAGAACGCCGTCTGGCGCTCGCCGGCTGCGCGGAATCCGCAGCCGTACGCACCGCCCTTCACGCGGATCTCGTTCCACAGGTAGTCGTAGGAGAGCGCGTTGGCAGCCACGGCCCAGGCGCCCGTCACGTCAATGCCCAGGCGACGCGGGTCGCATGCGCGCGCCGCAAAGCAGATGTCGCTGGGGATGACGAAAGCCTCGTGACGGTCGCACGGCGTCGGCACCACGAGCGCGTTGCGGCCGGCATCGGCGCCGTCGCCCGCGCCAAGCCCCAGGTCGCCCGCGGCGTCCCAGTACGCGTCAAAGTCCTCATCGCTGCCGGTAAAGCTCGCCAGGCAGCCGTCGGCCACAAAGATGCGGCCTGCCAGCTCGGCAAGCTTAGCGCGCAGGTCGTCCAGTCGCTCGTCAAAGTGCTCGAGCAGATCGCGCAGGAACAGGTAGAAGTCCACGCCCGAAAGCTGCTCGCGCACCACGGCCGAAGGTGAGCTGTAGCTCATCGCGCGACCGAGCGCCGCCGAGTGACCGTTGTTGATAAAGCCCTGCTCAAGCCCAATGCGAATCTGCGTGAGCACGTCGCGAACGCGGTCGGCGTCAGCATCGAGCAACAGCGTGCTCGACCACACCTCGCGCGGCAGGCTCGCCAGCGCATCGATCTTCTCGGACAAGGCGCCGGCGCTCACCAGCAGGTAGGGGCGCACGCCGTCCACGTCGGGTTGCGTCATGACCTCGGTCGTAAAGCTCAAAAAGCCCAGCTTGCCGGCAAGCAGGTTGTCGAGTTCCTCGGCCGAATGCTCGCGCGTGGGCAGCTGCTTGAGTAGGCGGCAGAGCAGCGTCACGTAGGGCAGGTCCTCAAATGCGATGCAGCTCAGGTCGAAGTACTGCATGGCGTAGGCCAGGCGGTTGGTGGGGATGCCGTGGCGCAGACAGGGGATGGGCGCAGTCGTGTCCACAACGAGCGGCGGCTCGGGGCGCGCCTCGCCAATGTCGGACACGCGCAGACGCGGCAGCGTGGCCTTGGCCTCGGGCGTGTCCTCGGCCTCCTGCGCGGCACGCAGCGCGGCCGTGCGCTCGACTACGTCCGCCAGCTTGGCATCGGTCATGGCGTCGCGCTTGGCAGCTAGCTCGGCAGCTTCGGCGCCCTCCGCACCCTCGGCAGCGTCTACCGGAACCAGCTCGACCAGCGCCATGTGGTCGTTTTCCAGCACGAGCTCGCGCAGCAGGTCCTCAAAGTAACTGCCGTCCAGCTCGCCGCGCAGCTCCTCGTACACCGGTCCGTACTTGAGCGCCAGCGTCGCAGCGTCGTCATCGTAGAGCCACGTGCTCAGCGCGTCGCACGCAATGGCCACACCGTCGGCGATACCGTAGTCGCGCTGGCGCAGGTCGTATTCGTTGCTGCTGATGATGGCTTCCAGGCGCTCGCGCGGAACGCCATGCTCGCATAGGTCGCGGCAGGCGTCCTGGAACACGCGGCGCAGCTCGCGCGCCACGCCGGGCTGCGCGTTTTGCAGCATGATGAGCTCGTAGGGCTGCAGGCTCTCGGCCGCGGTGTAGCTCACCACGTTGCCGCCCAGGCCGGCGGCCAGAATGGCCTTCTTAACTGGTGCCTCGTTAGAACCCAGCAGTGCCTCGAACAGGATATCCGCCGCGATCGTGCGTTTGCGGTCGAGCGCGTTGCCCAGCACCAGGCCCAGGCCCACCAGGGCGTTCTCGGGTGTGGTGGCCATCTCGACGCGCTTGTACTCGCAGGTCACGGGCGCCTGCACGCCCAGCGGATTGGGCGCCATCGTGGACGGGTCCTCGCCGGCGGCGACGGCAGCGTCCATGCGGCGGCTCGCGGCACTCGGCTGCGACAGATAGCGCTCGTCCAAAAAGGCCAGGGCGCGGTCCACGTCCAAGTCGCCGTAGAGCGTTATATAAGAGTTGGAAGGATTGTAGTGGCGCGCGTGCGTGTCCAGGAACTGCTCGTAGGTGAGCGCGGGAATCGCGCGCGGGTCGCCACCGCTCTCGTGTGCATAGGCGGTGTCGGGGTAGAGCGCGGCGTTGACGGCGTCGTCCAGCACACTCATGGGGTCGGACAGCGCACCCTTCATCTCGTTGAACACCACGCCGTTATAGCGCAGCGTGCCCTCGCGCAGTCTGGCGGCGCTGCCGTCGCCCTCGCCTTCGGCGCCCTGCGGCAGGTCCAGCTCGTAGTGCCAGCCCTCCTGCTCAAAAATGGTCGGCTTGGTATAGATGGCCGGGTTGAACACCGCGTCCAGGTACACGTCCATCAGGTTGTACAGATCCTGCTCGTTGGTGGTGGCAACGGGGTAGATGGTCTTGTCGGGGTAGGTCATGGCGTTGAGAAACGTCTGCATGGAGCTCTTGATCAGGTCGACAAACGGCTCCTTGACGGGAAACTTGGCCGATCCGCACAGCACCGAATGCTCAAGAATATGGAACACGCCGGTGGAATCGGCCGGCGGCGTCTTAAAGCCAATGGCAAAGGCCTTGTTTTCGTCGTCGCACGCCAGGTACAGCAGGCGAGCGCCCGAGGCAGTGTGGCGCATCACGTAGGCGTCCGAGTCGAGCTCGGGCACGGTCTCGCGGCGCTCGACGGCAAAGCCGTGGCAGGTGGTGCCAGGCACCAGCAGTGCGGAGGCAGCGGCGCGCGGGTCGGTTGAGGTGGTGGGCATATGCAGTCTCCTTTGACGCCCCAGCGGGGGCGAATCGAGTCGAATCCTCGAGAGTATACCCATATGGGGCCGCGGCTCTGCGGCGAACTGAAGACGATGTGGGTGGACTAGCCTAGCTAGGTTGATAACGAATGCCGCGGGTAGCCGCTGCACCCCGCTAAAGTGAAATAACACCCCCGTTTACCGAATCATTTAGGAAATATATGGACTCCTAAAAAGTTCTAGGTTGATTTTCAATCTCAACGCAACAGCCTGAACGGACCCCGCGTTTCCGCAG
>UQMO01000019.1 GCA_900542125.1 uncultured Collinsella sp.
GATCTACACCTAAGCCTTCGTCGGCAGCGTCAGATGTGTATAAGAGACAGACGGGAAGCAGCGCGTAAATCCACGCATGGTGCTCGCGATAGTCGGTCGCGATATTCAACGAGGCCAAAAACGCCCAAGCGGCAACGCCCATGGCGAGCGAGACGATGACGACGAGCACGAGCAACTTGGCGCTCGCGAGTAGGTTGCGGACGTTGCGGCGCGTGTCGGCAGCCAAGAGATGCTCGGAGCGGGTGAGCTGATGCCTGCCTGCCATGATGACGTCGTTCAGGGAGAAAAAGCCGCCATCGTCGAGCGACTGGGGATGATCCTGCGCCTCGTTTGCGCTTTCGGGTTTGTCGTTATGAGCCATACGTTCCTCTTTTAGGTTGCATCGCAAGCATTATAAAACGCGGTAAACGCGACGAGCCGGTGGGTTGGTTTCCATTCTGTTTCGCGGCCTGCAACCGACAGGTGTATTTGCGGGTACAGGCCGAGTCGCGGTCGGGCGTCGGGGATTATACTGAGACAAGCATAAAGAATTGGCGCCTCTGTTGTGCGCCGTGGCATTAAGAGGTGCATATGGCAGAGAAACTCATTCCGCTGGATGACGCACAGTCGATTGTCCTGTCGCACGTTGCTCCGACCGATCTCGTCGAGATTCCCGTGTGGCAGGCGGCTGGTTTTCCCTTGGCCGAGGACGCAGCGGCGGATATCGACATCTCGCCGTTTGCCAACAGCGCTATGGACGGGTATGCCGTGCGCGCAGCCGATCTTGCTGCGGCCACCGCTGACACTCCGGTGTCGCTCTCCGTCGTAGGGCACGAGGCAGCGGGCCATGTCTTTGAGGGCGTGGTCGGCGTGGGCGAGACGGTCCGCATCATGACGGGCGCGCCGGTGCCCGAGGGTGCCGACGCCGTAGTGAAATACGAGATCGTCGAGGTGCTTGACGGCGATGGCAACGAGGGCTCGCATGTGAGGTTCTCGGCGCCGGCCAAGGTAGGGGAGAACGTTCGCTCTGCCGCCGAGGAGGCCCATGCCGGCGATGTTGTGATGCACGCTGGCGAGGTCGTGGCTCCGGCGGGCGCGGGTCTGCTGGCAAGCGCCGGTTACGCGAGCGTGAAGGTGCACGCTGCCCCACGTGTGGGCATCATCTCGCTGGGCACGGAATTGGTCGCACCGAGTAAAGTACCGGCACGCGGTCAGATTCGCGATTCCAACTCCTCGGCGTTGATGGCCGAAGCACTCGATGCAGGAGCCGAGCCCGTGTTCTACGGCATTGCGTCTGATGATGAGCAGGCGATTGCCGAGCTCGTGCATCGCGCGGTGCAAGAGTGCGATTTTGTCATTACGAGCGGAGGCGCCTCGGCGGGCGATTACGACTATGTGACGGCACTCGTCCGGCGCGAGGGCGAGGTGCTCTTCGATCGCATCTCGATGCGTCCGGGCAAGGCCATCACGTTTGGCTTGCTCGGGGGTAAGCCCTACCTGGGGCTTTCAGGCAATCCGGCCGCGGCGTATGTGGGCTTTGAGATGCTCGCCCGTCCGGCGATTCGCAAGATGCGCGGCTTTGCCGAGGGTCCGCGTCCCGTGCAGCAGGCGACGCTCACACACGGTGTGAAAAAGCGCCAGGACCGACGCTTCTTCGATCGCGCCACGGTTTTGCGCGACCCCAAGACCGGTGAGCTGATGGTGACCGAGGCCAAGACGCAGAATTCGGCGCTGCTCGGCACGATGCAGCGGGCCAACTGCCTGCTGCGTATTGACGAAGGACCGTGTGAGCTCAAGGCGGGAGATGTCGTGGACGTTGTTCGCGTCGACCTGCCCGAGGGCACCGTGTTGTAGGAGGAACACTATGGAGCTGAAGATATCGATTGTGACGTGCTCGGATACGCGTGATCTTGCCCAGGACGAGGCTGGAGCCGCACTCGAGGAACTTATCGAGGCACAGGGCTGGACGGTCGCCTCACATGTGGTCGTGCGCGATGACGTCAGCGAGATTGGTGATGCCATTGTGGAAGCCGCCGATGAGTGCCACGCCAATGTCGTGCTCACCTGCGGCGGCACGGGGCTTTCGATGCGCGATGTGACGCCCGAGGCGACGCGTGCCGTCTGCGACCGCGATGTGCCGGGTATTGCAGAGGCGATTCGCGCGTACTCCATGACCAAGACGCGCCGCGCCATGCTCTCGCGCGCTATTTGCATGCAGCGAGGTCATACACTTGTCGTAAACTTTCCCGGTTCTACGAAGGCCGCCCGCGAAAGCTGGGAGGCCATAGCAGACCAGCTGGAGCATGCGGCTCAGATGACAGCGGGCGGCGGACATACCAACTAAGCGGTTTACCTGCGACGGGGCGACCTGAACGGCTGCTCCGCCTTTGTTTTCCACCGAAGCGACGCCGAGGTGCACGCTAACTCGAAACTATATTCTCTGACGAGAATAATTTCTCACTATCATTATTCGCACGGAAGTATAATCTGATTGCAGATTAAAGCCTGCGGCGGGGTGCCCGGGCATAGCGTTCGAAAGGGTTGAACATGTTCGATATGGTTTCTCGCCGCGGATTCGTCTCGCTTTCTGCTGTCGCCGCTGCCGGCCTTGGTCTTGCCGGCTGCTCGGGCGGCAAGACGTCCGAGCCGGCCGGATCCGATGCCGGTTCTGCTAAGGCATCTTCCAAGAAAGCTGTCGAGCTGCAGGTCTTTGCCGCCAACTCGCTCGAGAAGGCGCTCCCCGAGGTCCAGGAACTCTATACCGAGCAGACCGGCACCACGTTTGCAGACACGCAGTTTAAGGCGTCTGGCGACCTTGTCGAGCAGATGCGCGCCGGTGCCGCTGCCGACGTGCTCATCACAGCCTCCAAGGGCACCATGGACGACGCCGAAGCCGCCGAGCTCGTCGACGCCGATACGCGCGAGGACATGTTCGTCAACGACCTCGTGATCATTCGCGCCGAGGGCTCCGACACCAAGATCGAGGCCATTGCCGACGTCGCGAATCTGGACGGCAAGATCGCCATTGGCGACGCCAAGACCGTCCCCGCCGGCAAGTACGCCAACCAGGCGCTGGCTTCCGTGGGGCTTTATACCGGTACCGAGGGCGACGACGGCGAGTATGCTCCCGAGATCGCCGACAAGGTCGCACTGGCCGATAAGGTGGGCACCGCCGCCGCCTATGTCTCTACGGGCGACTGCGTAGCCGGTTTTGTCTACAGCTCCGATATCTTCCGATACGACGGCATCGAGGAGGCCTTCGTGTGCCCCGAGGATTCGCACAAGCCCATCGTGTACCCGGGTGCCGTTGCCGAGAGCTCCGAGCATGCCGACGAAGCCAAGGCGTTCATCGACTTTTGCCTGTCCAACAAGAAGGCTCAGAAGATTTGGGCTAAGTACGGCTTTGAGCTTTCCGCGTAGTGCGGCTTGGCGCGATAATTCCATCGTTTTGTGTTTCACTCCGTCCTCGTATTCGCTTGGAGCTTTTCGTGCTTAATAGATTCCGCATGCTTGTCGCCTGTGCTTTGATCTTCGCGCTTTGCTGGGTGCCGGGGTTTGCGTTTGGTGGGGACACTGAGGACGGGGCCCAGGTTGCTGCGACCGCTCATGGGCTTTCCTATGGAATCGAGGGTTTTGAGCGGTTGGCGAAGGGGACCGCTCGTGCCATGGAGGGCCAGCCTGAGGGCTACCGGTTTCCCGTTGACGAGGATGTGGACCTTGTAGTGGCGCCTGCTGCCGATCGCGTTGTGGCGTGGATATCGCCCAAGGCGGTCGAGAAGTATGGATTGGATCCGCAGGACAACGAGTGCGTATCGGGTCTCAAGGCCCTCGTCTGTGACCTCGACAGCGCAAACTGCATGGGAGGTGCGCGGCTGGGGGACGTGGATCTTCCTTGGTATGTCACGGCGGAAACAACGTTTGATGCCGGCGGGTATACCTATGGCTTTGATGAGCGTGGTGCGGATGGGGACCGCTATGTGGTGATTGCATCAGCCTCGGGTGATGCCAAGGGCGGCGCGCGTTGGCTTGATAGCGCTCAAATGGTAGAGGCGTCGTCTGTCATATTGCGGGATGAGCAGGGGCCCTTGACCTCTCTGGTCTCCTTTTTGGGCGACATCGACTATCGCCCGTTTTGGGTGTCCATTAAAACGAGCGGCCTTGCCCTGGTGATCTCCCTTGCGCTGGGCCTGTTCGCCGCGTGGAAGACTATGGGTACCTCGAGTCTCATCAAGGGCCTGCTCGACTCGGTCTTTACCATCCCCATGGTGTTGCCGCCCACGGTCTGCGGCTTTTTGCTGCTTATGCTGTTTGGTCGCTCGACCGGGGTGGGCCAGTGGCTGATTGCGCACGGCGTCTCGATTGTCTTTACGTGGCCGGCGGCGGTGATCTCTGCCGTGGTGGTATCGTTCCCCCTGGTCTACCGTACGGCGCTCGGCGCCTTTGAGAGCCTCGACACGCAGATGCTTGACGCCGCGCGAACCCTGGGATGGTCCGAGCGTCGCATCTTTGCCAAGCTTATGATGCCGCTTGGGTGGCCTTCTATTGCCGCTGGTACGGTCCTCGCCTTTGCCCGCGCGATGGGAGAGTTTGGCTGCACGCTGTTCTTTGCGGGCAACTACGCCGGCATTACGCAGACCATCCCCACTGCGATTTACTTTGAGTGGATGGGCGGCAACACCTCGGTGGCCCTCTTTTGGGTCGCCGTCGTGATCGTGTTCAGCTTCCTGGTCATCCTGTTCATCAACATGTACACCGCTCATTCGCAGAAGTATCGCGAGCGGGGCCTTTCCCATGCGGAGTACAAACAAGCCAAAGATCTCGCCGGACAGGGCGATTCGCTCGACCCGGCGGGCGGTGATGCCTTGCGTATCGATCGCGAGGCGCTGGTCGAGCTCATGCGCGATGGTGCGGCCCCGCAGGGAGGTCGATAGACTATGTCGCTCGTTTTGGATATTAAGAAACGTTATCCCGGGTTTATGCTCGACATGCAGCTTGAGGCCGGCGAGGAGCGCGTGGCGCTGCTGGGCGCCTCGGGTTGCGGCAAGAGCTGCACACTGCGCTGCATTGCCGGCGTGGAGACACCCGACGAGGGCAAGATCGTCGTCAACGGCGTGACCTTTTTTGACTCGGCGGCGGGCATCAACCTGTCGCCCCAGGAGCGCAAATGCGCCCTGCTGTTCCAAAACTATCAGCTGTTTCCCAACATGACGGTGGCCGATAACGTATGCGCCGGTGTAAAGGATGCGGGCGACGCCGCCGCGCGCAAAAAGCTCGCCGAGCGCTATCTGAGCATTTTCGGTCTGGCCGATTTTGCCGACCGCTATCCCGCGCGACTCTCGGGCGGCCAGCAGCAACGTGTGGCGCTTGCTCGCATGGTGGCGGCGCATCCGGGCATTTTTATGTTCGACGAGCCCATGAGCGCGCTCGATTCCTATCTTAAGAGCGCCCTCGAGCAGAACATGCTCGACCTGTTCGATGTGTGCAACCGTACCGTGCTCTACGTGAGCCATGACATCGACGAAGCGTGCTGCTTGTGCCAGCGTATCTGCGTGATGCACGACGGGCATGTTGAGGAGATCGGCTCCATTGAGGACGTGGTCCGTCGCCCACAGACGCTGGCAGCACTGCGTCTGACGGGCTGCAAGAACACAAGCCGGGCGCGCAAGATCGGCGACGAAGAAGTTGAGGCCCTCGACTGGGGCATGACCTTTAACGTGGGTCGCGAGGTTCCCGATAATCTGGCGTACCTGGGCATTCGCGCAAGCTACTTCCATGTTGACAACCGTGCCGAGCGCGGCCGCAACAGCTATGATTTGCACGTGGCCCGAGTGAGCGATTCACGTTTTGAGCGCCTGGTGCTGCTGGATGTGCCGCGTGCCGATGCGCCCACGCGCCTGCAGTGGAAGGTCAACAAGGTGGGCGCGCCTGTCGACGAGCTGCCGCAAGCAGGCGAGACGCTGCGCATGCACTTCGATGCGAGTAAGATCCATTTGGTTTGTCGATAGCGCCGGGTAATGCCGTCGGGGGATATAAGCCTCGGCGGCTTTGTTTTTGCCGTTCGCCGAATGAGGAATGACAAGCTCTTATCAATCAAGATAATTATTTATTAAACCACGGCACACGATGCTGTCGTACGAATGTCAACGGTGTTCGCATAGTCGATGACCGTTGATATAGTTGACCTCAACTTGTAAAGGAGGGTGCGCACATGCCGCAGACGACATACATTCGCCGCGTTGCCGCGCGCGCCCTGTATATGGCTCGGAGTCGCATATGAGCAGGTATGTTCACGGCTCCGGGAGAGACGACGCACAACTAAATAATCGACCGCAAAGCAGGTTCCCCAAAATTCCGGGTTTAGGCGCGGCTGGGTTTTCGCCACCCACCGTGCAGCAATACCGTAGCTATTCATTTTTGGTTCGAGAGGGGAACCGTCATGGCTGAAGAAATTGATTTCCATCCGATGTGGGAGAGCCTCGGCATGAATCTTGCCGACCACGACATGCTGCTGGGCGCCGTGGGTCAGATGTACGGCGATATGTTCCTGACGCAGAACAATCGCCCCAAGTCCACGTCCTACCTGGATTTTGTCGCCACCAACATCCACAGCGGCCGTATTAAGGAGATGCTCGACAAGAAGGAGGCCGGCGAGGCCACCAAGATTGTTGGCAGCTTTTGCGTGTACGTGCCCGAGGAGATCGTACTTGCCTGTGACGGCATTCCCGTGGGCCTGTGCTCGGGTGCCGACTGGGCAACCGACAAGGTCGAGGAGCACTTGCCGCGCAACACCTGTCCGCTCATCAAGAGCTTTGCCGGCTTTAAGCTGGGCGAGGTCTGCCCCTACATTGAGTCGAGTGACCTGGTGGTGGGCGAGAACACCTGCGATGGCAAGAAGAAGGCCTACGAGTTTTTTGCCACGCAAAAGAACATGTACGTCATGGATATTCCCAACGTACACGACGAGTCGACGCTCGTGACCTGGAAGGCCGAGGTCAAGAAGCTCGCCGCCAAGATCGAGGAAGAGTGCGGCGTCACGATTACGCCCGAGCGTCTGAAGGCCGCCATCCACGCCGTCAACGAAAAGCGCCGCGCCCTGCAGCGCCTCGCTGCCACGCGCGCTGCCGACCCGGCGCCCATCAGCGGTCTCGACAGCCTGCTGACCGTCCAGGCCGCCTTTATGGACGACACGCCGCGTCTGACCGGAGCCATCAACGATATGGCGGCTGAGTGCGAGCAGCGTGTCGAGGCCGGCGAGGGCGTGGCGCCCAAGGGGACCAAGCGCATCCTGTACACCGGTACGCCCATGGCCGTGCCCAACTGGAAGCTGTTCAACCTTATCGAGAAGGCCGGCGGCGTCGTGGTGGGCGAGGAGTCCTGCACGGGTTCGCGCTATTACAAGGACCTGGTCGATGAGTCCGGTGAGACGGTCGACGAGATGCTTGATGCCATCGCCGAGCGCTACTTTAAGATCAACTGCGCTGTCTTTACGCCCAACGACCAGCGTATGAAGGACATTGTCCAGATGGCCAAGGACCTGCATGCCGACGGTATCGTCGACGTGGCCTTGCAGTTCTGCACGCTCTACGAGATGGAGTCGTTTGCCGTGGAGAAGGCCGCCGAGGAGGCGGGCATTCCGTTTATGCATATCACCACCGACTACGCCGGCGAGGACGCAGGCCAGCTGCAAACCAGGATTGAGGCTTTCTTGGAAACCATTTAGGGCTATCCGTCTCGGCGGTTTCCCCAGGCACCCGATCTTGCCGTTCAAACCGTCGCTTGCTACCAAAGTATGCGGCGCTCATCTTTCACGGCAACCTCGGGCACCTGGGAAAGCCGTTTCCTTGGTTTGTTAAAAGGTTTGTTAAGGAGCTATATGCCGGAATATATTGAGCAGCCGTTGCCGTCCACGTTTGAGGAGTTCAACGAGCAGCGCAAGGCGGCGTTTATTCGCGTCAAGGATTACAAGCAGGCCGGTAATCGCCTGATCGGTTTTCTGTGCAGCTACACGCCGCTCGAGATTATCGATGCCGCGGGCGCCTCGAGCGTGGCTCTGTGCGGTACGTCCGATGAGGTGATTCCCGAGGCCGAGAAGGTGCTGCCGGCAAATCTCTGCCCGCTCATCAAGTCGACCTATGGCTTTGCCTACTCGCAAAAGTGCCCGTTTACGTACTTTAGCGACATGATCATCGGCGAGACCACCTGCGACGGCAAAAAGAAGATGTACGAGCTGCTCAACGAGCTCAAGCGCACGCACATTCTGCATCTTCCGCAGGGTCGCGACCGTGCCTACGAGCGCGAGGGCTGGTACGAGGAGTGCTGCCTGCTCAAGGAGGAGCTCGAGGGCTTCTACGGCATCACGATTACCGACGATGACCTGCGCGCTGCCGTCCGTCGTCGCAACCGCTTGCGTGCGGCCCAGCTCGAGATGTTTGCGCTGCAGGCCAACCAGCCGGCGGCCATGAGCGGCGTCGACCTGATGAGCACCATGTTTGCCGGTACGTTCAGCTTTGATATCGAGGCCTATACGCAGCAGCTGGAGCAAAAGGTCGCCAAGCTGCGCGAGGCCTATGATGCAGGCGAGCGCCCGGTCGCGGCGGATGCCAAGCGCATTCTGATCACCGGCTGCCCGGTGGGCGGCGTGATCAACAAGATCGGCCGTACTATCGAGTCCAACGGCGGCGTGGTCGTGTGCATGGACGACTGCTCGGGCGAGCGCACGGCGGCCATGATGATCGACCCGGACGCTCCCGACATTCTGCGCGCCATCGCCGACCGCTACCTGGACATTAACTGCTCGGTCATGACGCCCAACGACGGTCGTATGGAAAACACGCTGGCCATGTGCGAGAAGTACCACGTCGATGGAGTAGTGGAGAGCGTGCTCCAGGCGTGCCATACCTTTAACGTTGAGAGTGCGCGCATGCAGGAGGCTGTCGAGGGTGCGGGTATTCCGTATATGAAGATCGAGACCGACTACAGCAACGGCGACATGGGCCAGATCGAGACCCGCATCGCCGCCTTCATCGAAACCCTCTAGCTTCCTCAGGCACCGGATCTTGCCCCTCAAACCGTCGCTTGCGTACCCAAAGTACGCTGCGCTCCTCTTTCGGGGCAACCTCCGGCACCTGAGAAACCTAGAGCTAAGGCGCCAGAACGCGCCGCTACCTTTGATGTTTAGATTGGGAGAGAGCCATGATAGGGATCGGGATCGATATCGGGTCTACGGCGGCTAAGGCTGCTGTGGTCGACGGGGAGGGTTCGGTGGCGTGGATGCGCGTGCAGCCAACCGGGTTCTCCTCGGTCGATGCTTCCGAGCGGCTGCGCGAGGCACTGGCAGCGGCCGGCTATGACGTGACGGCCGAAGATGCTCGCGTGGTCGCGACTGGCTACGGCCGTGTTGCCGTGCCCTATGCGCACAAGGTCGTGACCGAGATCACCTGCCACGGCACCGGTGCCGTGCGTCTGTTTGGTGACCATGGCACCGTGATCGATGTGGGCGGTCAGGACACCAAGGTCATCCAGCTTAAAGGCGGCCGCGTGGCCAAATTTGCCATGAACGACAAGTGCGCCGCCGGCACGGGGCGCTTTTTGGAGATCATGGCCGACCGCCTGGGCATTACCCAGCAGCAGATGGCAGACCTCGCCCGCACCGGCGAGCCTACCAAGATTTCCAGCATGTGCACGGTGTTTGCCGAAAGCGAGGTCATCAGCCTGATCGGTCGCGGCGAGCCGCGCGAGAACATTGCGCGTGGCGTGATCGACAGCGTGGTCTCGCGCGTGGCGACCATGGCCGGGCAGGCCGCGGGCGCTCCATACTACCTGACCGGTGGCCTGTGCGAGAACGCCTACGTTGTGGAGCGGCTGGCCGCGCTGCTGGGGTCGCCGGTCACCACCTCGCCCCAGGCCCGCTTTGCAGGTGCCATCGGCGCGGCGATTCGCGCACAGGCGCTCAATTAATGCATCCGTCGCAGGCTCGCATTCATGCGTATACTGGGAGAAAATGATTGACCGATGAGAGGAGGTATCGATGGCTGACGATCAGATTAAGCTCACGTCTATGACTGCCGCGAGCGGTTGAGCCGCTAAGTTGGCCCCCGGAGCCCTCGCCCAGGTCCTGGGCGACTTGCCCAATGTGTATAACGACAATCTGCTCGTGGGGTTCGATACCTCCGACGATGCGAGCGTCTTTCGCGTTGGTGATAACTTAGGCCTCGTGCAGTCAATCGACTTCTTCCCGCCGATGGTCGACGACCCGTTCCTGTTTGGCCAGATTGCCGCGGCCAACTCGCTGTCGGACATCTACGCCATGGGCGGGCGGCCGAGCCATGCCATGAACTTGCTGTGCATCCCGAGTTGTCTGGGCGTTGAAGTTGCCGGTCAGATTCTGGCGGGCGGCGCCGACAAGTGCGTCGAGGCGGGTTGCTCCATCGCGGGCGGTCACACCATCAACGACGACGAGCCCAAGTACGGTCTGTCCGTGAGCGGTTTTGTCGCGCTCGACCGCATGCTCACCAACAGCGGCGCGCGCGTGGGCGATGTTCTGCTGCTGACCAAGGCGATCGGATCGGGCATCATCACCACAGCCATCAAGGGCGAGCTCATCGAGCAGGACGAGGCCAGCCCGATGTTTGACTCGATGCGCACCCTCAACGAGGCGCCGATTCGTCTGGCCGAGGGGCTCGAACTTCACGGCTGCACCGACATTACGGGCTTTGGCCTGATTGGGCATGCGTGCGAGATGGCCGAGGGTTCGGGCGTGCAGCTTGAGCTTGCGTCGGGAGCGGTGCCGCTCTTTGACCAGGTGCTCGATATGGCGCGTCTGGGCATTATCCCCGCGGGCTCCTACCGCAACCAGGACTTCTTTGGCCCGCGCGTGGCCGCCGACGAGGACCTGGAGCCGGGCATGCTCGACGCGCTGTACGATCCGCAGACGTCAGGTGGCCTGCTTATCGCGGCACCTGCTGCCGATGTGGATGAGCTTGCGCGCCGTCTGCATGCCGAGGGGTGCATCGCCGCCGTCGTCGGTCGCGTGTGCGAGCCGGTGCCAGGTGGTCCCGCTGTCCACGTTGTCCGTTAACGACACGTTTATTGAACTATGCACCGTTCTAAAACGATTTATTCGAAAGGAATTTACTATGTCTACCAAGATTGATGTCAATGCCATGGGCGATGCCTGCCCGCTGCCCGTCGTCAAGACGCTTAAGGCGCTCAAACAGCTTGATGGCGAGGGTGCCGTCGTGACCTCGGTCGACAACGAGACCGCCGTCAAGAACATTTCCAAGATGGCGCAGGAGAAAGGCTGCACGGCCTCGGTCGAGAAGGTTTCTGACGCCGAGTGGCACGTGACCGTGGCGACCTCTGGCGCCGTGGCCGTGGCCGATCCCGAGCAGGATGGCGCTGCCTTCTGTGATGCCAGCGCCGGCAAGGGCAAACTCGTCATTTCCGTCTACACCGATTGCATGGGCCGTGGCGACGACGAGCTGGGCCACAAGCTCATGAAGGCCTTCATCTTTGCCGTGACGCAGCAGGAGGAGCTGCCCGCGACCATGTTGTTCTACAACGGCGGCGCCAAGCTCACCGTCGAGGGCTCGCCGGTGCTCGATGACCTGAAGGGCCTGGCCGAGCAGGGTGTCGAGATTCTCACCTGCGGTACCTGCCTCGACCACTATGGCATTAAAGACCAGCTTGCGGTGGGCGAGGTCACCAACATGTACGTGATCGTGGAGAAGATGGAGCAGGCCGTGCGCGTCGTGCGCCCGTAGCGTTTGGACGGGATTGCCATGAGAGAAAAGCGCCCGGCGCTTGTCATCACGTTTCCTACCACGGCGGCCGCCATGGGGTGCGAGACCCTATGCGTCGAGCGCGGCCTTCCCGGGCGCACGATTCCCGTGCCCGGGGAGGTCGCTGCCGGCTGCGGCTTGGCGTGGAAGGCGCTGCCTTCGGATGAGGACCTGCTGCGCGGCGAGCTTGCCGCGGCGGGCGTCCCCACCGAGGGCTTTACGGTAATCGACATGTGGGAGGTCGTGCGATGATCTACCTGGATAACGCGGCGACGACCATGCATAAGCCGCAGACGGTGATCGATGCCGTGACGCAGGCGATGTGTTCGCTCGGTAATGCCGGGCGCGGGGCCACGTCGGGTGCCCTCGATGCCGCTCGTACGATTCATGCTTGCCGTGCCAAGCTTGCGCGCTTGCTGGGCTGCCCGAGGGCGGACCATGTTTGTTTTACGCCCAACTCTACGGCGGCGCTCAACACGGCGATTAACGGCGTGGTGCGTCCCGGCGACCGCGTGGTCACAACGGTGCTTGAGCACAACTCCGTGCTGCGCCCGCTCAACCGCCTGACGGCAGAGCGGGGCGTGACCGTTGAGCGTGCGGGCTGCGACGCGAACGGCGTGCTCGACTACGACGAGCTCGAGCAGCTGGTCACGCCGGGCACGCGTGCCGTGGTGGTGACGCACGCCTCCAATGTGACCGGCAACGCGGTCGACATTGCACGCGTGGCGGCCATGGCCCATGCGGCCGGTGCGCTGGTGATCGTCGATGCCTCTCAGTCTGCCGGCACGGCGAAGATCGACATGCAGGCCATGGGCCTCGACATCGTGTGCTTTACCGGCCACAAGGGGCTCATGGGCCCGCAGGGCACCGGCGGTCTGGCCGTGGCGGAGGGCGTCGACGTGGCGCCCTGGGCCATGGGCGGCACCGGTGTGCACAGCTTCGATGCACTGCAGCCGCTTGAGTGGCCCACGCGCCTTGAGGCGGGCACGCTCAACGGTCACGGCATCGCGGGCCTTTCCGCTGGTCTCGACTTTATCGAGGCCCAGGGTGGGGTCGAGGCGATTGCTGCCCACGAGCGTGCGCTCGCTGATCGCTTCCTTGCCGGTGTGCGCGAGATTCCGGGGATTAAGCTCTACGGTGCCTTTGACCAGCCGACGCGCTCTGCGATTGCGTCGCTCAACGTGGGCAATATCGACTCTGCCGAGATCTCGGATGCGCTCATGCAAGGGTGGGGGATCGCGACGCGCCCCGGCGCCCATTGCGCCCCGCTCATGCACCGTGCGCTGGGAACCGAGCGCCAGGGCGTCGTCCGCTTCTCATTTGGGTATTTCAACACGACCGAAGAAGTTGACACGGCTATCGATGCTCTGTGCGATTTAGCCTGCTAAAGCTGCTAGAGCGTATATACTTGCGGGACGGGTGTTTTTGCCCGTCCCGTTTTTGTTTCGACCCGAAAGGTGTGTCCATGGCCTCATCCGCGCCGCGCGGTCTGCGCTCCGACCATGTCGTCACCGTCGGCATCGCCCTATTCTCGATGCTCTTTGGCGCCGGCAACCTCATTATTCCGCCACTGCTGGCGCTGCAGGCAGGTTCTGCCACGTCGGTCGCCATGCTCGGCTTTCTCATCGCCGCCATCGGCCTGCCCGTCATGGGCTTTATCGCCGTGGCGCTTGCTGGAACGGCGCGCGAGCTTGCCGGCCGCGTGCATCCCAAGTTTGGCGAATTCTTCGTTGCGGCGGTCTATCTGGCCATCGGCCCGTGCCTGGCCATTCCTCGCACAAGCTCTACGGCGTTCGAAATGCTGGTGCCGCTGCTGCCCGAGGGTGTTTCGCTCGGCACGGCACGTCTGGTGTTTGCCATCGGGTTCTTCGTCGTCGCGTTTGTGCTCACGCTGCGCCCGGGTGTTATCACACGCGTGCTCGGCCGCATTACGGGCCCCGCGCTCATTGCGCTCATCGTGCTGGTCGTGGGTGCCGCCGTGGTGTCGCCGCTGGGTCCTGCTGCCGCGCCACAGGCCCCCTACAATGCCGGCGCCGCCGTGCAGGGCTTTTTGACTGGCTATCAGACCATGGACCTGCTCGCGTCGCTCGCCTTTGGCATCATCATCGCTGAGACCATCCACGAGTTGGGCGTTACCGATGACAAGCGCGTGGCCTTCGAGATTTCGCGTTCCGGTGTGATCGCCGGTGTGCTCATGGCCATCATCTACTGCGGCCTGGCGCTTGCCGGTATGCAGCTCGGCACGGTTATGCCCGATGCCACCAACGGCGCCGCGATCCTTGCGCGTTCGGCCTCTATGCACTTTGGCCTAGCCGGCACGGTCGTGGTCTTTGCGATTTTCTTCCTCGCCTGCATGAATGTGTGTATTGGCCTTATCAGCTGCTGCTCGCGTTACTTCTGCGAGACGTATGTGGTCGAAGGGGGAGCGGAGGCTTCCGAGGAGGCCATGCGCCGTCCCTTCGCGATTCTCGCCTTTGTGTTCGCGGCGTTTTCGTGCGTGCTCTCCAACGTGGGCCTCGACGTGATCCTTATGTTCTCGGTGCCTATGCTCAATGCCCTGTATCCCGTTGCCATCGTGCTGGTACTTATGGGCCTGATGCACGGCTTTTGCGACGCGCATTCGCAGGTTTGGGTTTGGGTCGGCGGCGTGGTCGCGGTGCAGAGCGTGATCACCTCGGTCCGCGACGCGTTCTTTACTGGTGCGTGGCTGCCGTTCGATGCGTTGCCGCTGGCAGATATCGGTGCTGCGTGGGCACCGGTTGCCGTGGTGGCGTTTGTGATCGGTCTGCTTCATAGCCGGTTTGTCGCACATTCGAGGAGCTAGGGTATCGTCGCTTGCACAGGCGGGAAGTCTCCCCTATAATTTCCTACGCTTTGGGACACGCAAGGTTTAGACCTTAGCTGCTCAACACCTTCGGGACGTGGCGCAGTTTGGTAGCGCGCCTGCTTTGGGAGCAGGATGTCGCAGGTTCAAATCCTGTCGTCCCGACCATATCTTGCGGGCGTAGTTCAATGGTAGAACCCCAGCCTTCCAAGCTGATGACGCGGGTTCGATTCCCGTCGCCCGCTCCATAGGATAGTTTTAACGGCTCTGTTTCCTTCTGGGAATCAGAGCCGTTTTCATATACATGCCGGGGACCTCCATCCCCTCCTAAGTTGCGGTGAAATATGGACTGTTTTCCGGCTTTTATGGCCCATGTAGTCCGTATTTCACCGCAACTATTTGTAAGGTTGGATTTTGATGCCGTTGGGAGGGTCGTAGCGACCGTCTACCGAGAATGGAAATATTTTTTGAAGCTCTGACCTGCGACGTCAAGCTTTTGGTCAGCTTTTGGCAAGGCCTGCGGACGGAAGCATGCGATAGCGTAATGGTATTTTCTCCGCCGTGATGGTTATGGGGTTGGCCATGCTCGATAAAGGCAAACATTTTCCGCAGTCATATGCAAGGATGCTATTCTCGGCCCTTGGAATTCATCAAGATGGACAGCTGCTTATAACAATTGATCCTTGGGAAGAACGCCGTGCGCGCGAGCTTATGCAGGAAGAGCTTATGCTTCGTCTTTACAACCACGTGTATGCGGATCCGGTCTATTGGAATAATCTTGGGGTTGAAGATCGCATCTTTCAGCTGGCATCCGCTATTGCGGTCGTTGAACCTGATGCTGTGTTTTGCGGATCGACGGCAGCGCTGCTCTACGGCATCGGCTCGGCGTACACGCTTCTGGATAAAGTGCAAGTGCTGCTGCCGCGGTCTACAAGGCGTGATACGTATGGGTTCGTTGAATATAAGCGCTGGCGGGCGGGCGAAGTGTGGCGGCTCGGTCTGTTTACGCTGACGGATCCGTATCGAACGGTTGTTGATATCGCCCGAACGAGCGCCTTTCGCTATGCGCTGGGCTATGTCGATGGCTTGGCCCGCGAGTACGATGTCGAACGTGAAGAGCTGCGAGTATATGCACAGGCAAATTGCCGAGGGTTGCATGGCATCGCGCGTGCTTTTGACGTTTTTGAGCATATGGACGGCAGGTCAGACAATGGCGGCGAGTCCGAGGCGAGAGCAGCAATGATTCTTGCTGGGGTTGCCGCGCCTGAGCTTCAAGTTGAGATAACGCGACCGGGAAACGCTGGTTATTATCTAGCAGATTATGGCTGGCAGATGCCAGACGGCTCATGGACGCTGGCAGAGCTGCATGGGCTGGGTAAGTTTGAAGACGAAGCTCAAAATGATCCGGAGCAAGCGGCGGCAAAAACCTATCGAGCGGCCCTCATGCGCGATGCGAACCTTCGCGCCATGGGCCACAACGTCATTCATTTCAAACTCTCGGACACCTACGAAGTAGAATCGTTCGGTGCCATGATGCGCGGTTACGGTATTCCGACAACAAAACCCTACGCCGACTCCCGATAGAGAAATCGTTCGCAGCCAACCTTCAATAAGTTGCGGTGAAATACGGACTATCGAGGCCTTTAAAGGCATGAAACAGTCCGTATTTCACCGCAACTTAGGAGGGGATGGGGCTGAGGGGCGGGCGATGCCGTTGCCTGCCGGTTAGTGGCGACCGTGGTGGCGGAGCTTGTCGATGGTGGAGTCGGTGCTGCGGCTGCGGGCTTCGGCTGCGGTTTGGCGCTTGTGGCGGTAATCGATCATGCCTTGGATGATGGGCTTGCCAAAGCTCACGACATCATCGTTGTAGATGGCGGTTCGGGCTGCGAGGAGGCAGTCGGTAAAGTCCATATGGGTCTTGCCAAAGAGTTTGACGGCAAGGGCGACAACGGTGGGCTCGTCGACCATGACGTCATCGAGCAGCCTTTTCATGGCCGCAGCAATCTCAACGCGCGGAACCTTATAGACGTCGCGCAGCGTGACCACGACGCGCGTGATGATTTCGGGGTAGACACGAGCGGTACGCGTGGCGATGACCTTGGCGGCGCGCGGTGACAGAACTTCGTCGTCGTCCAGCAGGTAACGTAGTATGACGGTCTCGTCGATGATGGTGCTACTCATGGATATCTACTTCCTCGGGACCCAAAACCGAATCGTCGCTTTCTGTGGCAAGGTATTCAATCCAGGCATTGCGCTCCTCGGAGCGGCGATTGGGGTCCCCATATGCTTTGAGCGATCCATAGGCGGCGGTGCCGTCCTTTGAGCGCACGGCGACCGGCTGAAAGGGAAGCTTGCGCATCAAAATGCTCTGCGCGACAAAAAGACGGACGGCCTCGGCGAGCGATGTGCCCATGGCGTCGTAGAGATGCTCGGCATGCTGCTTGTCTTCCTCGCGAATGCGCACCTGCAGGATGGCTCGTTTTTGAGTCGATGACATCACTGGCCTCCCTTAATGAGCGTGCAATATGAATGGTCAAATACAGCATCGGCTAATAATAGCCAATCTTACAACCATTACTTTATTGCACTAGAGTAATTGAGTGTAAACGATATTACAAACGTACTACATCCTTCAGAAATGAGCGTGAAATCTCTCTCGAACGTACGCATGTAATACACTCACCTTTATAGCTTCTAGAGAATAGTTCCAACCTGCCAAAACCCCTGCAATACACCCGTATTGCAGGGCCTATGCTCAAGTTTACCCCCTGAAACTGCGTATATTTAACCTGTATATCGTTGGAGGAATTCTATCGAAGTGTCTGTTTCGCCGCATGCACTCGATACGCCGATGCCGGACCACGGGCGGTCCGGGGCAACGTCGACAGGGTCTCTCCGGCATGGGATTCAGGAGGGAGTGAACAACATGGGCAATAAACGAGTCGTAGCCGATTCCTCGCGCTGCATTGGGTGTCAAACCTGCATGGCGGCGTGCATCGAGGCGCACGACATCCCCGGCAACATCGCCGCGCCGCGCCTGCGCGTGACGCGTACGTACGAGATCTCCGCACCGGTGGCATGTCACCACTGCGAGGACGCTCCGTGCGCGAAGGCCTGTCCTACGGGCGCCTTGTTCTTTGATCCAAAGAACCATCGTATCGGCGTCAACGAGGACAACTGCATCGGCTGCAAGAGCTGCGTCATGGCCTGCCCCTTTGGCGCCGTGAGCGTGGCGACCACGCAGGTCCCCGTCTTGATGGGCGACGTGCGCGTGGGTTCGCAGACTAAGAGCTTCGTGCTCAAGTGCGACCTGTGCGTGGACCGTCCCGGCGGTCCGGCGTGTGCCGAGGCATGCCCGACCAAGGGCCTCACCCTGGTAGACGAGGAGCGCCTGGCGGAGCTGACCGCCGAGCGTGCCCGCGCCACCATCGAAAACGAGGCGTAGGCGGTCGGCCATACAGGCCCAACGATTGTCAAATACGTACCGATTAATCGGTAGCAGAGAAAGGAAGGAGGGTGTCATGGAGAAGCATAAAGTGATCTGCCCGTACTGCGGTGCCGGTTGCCAGTTTAACCTCTTGGTCCAAAACGGCCAGGTCGTGGGTACCGAACCGCTCAACGGCATCACCAATCAGGGCGAGCTGTGCCTTAAGGGCATGAGCGGCTACGACTTCATCAACGACACCAAGATCTTGACTCCTCGCGTACTGCACCCGATGATCCGCCGCACTAAGGGCGCGGATCTTGAGCGCGTAAGCTGGGACGAGGCACTGGATTTCACCGCATCTAAGATGCAGGCCATAATTGACGAATATGGTCCTAACGCTGTCATGACCACCGGCTCTTCGCGAGGCGGCGGCAATGAGGCGAACTACGTCATGCAGAAGTTTACGCGTGCGTGCATCGGCACCCACAGCGTGGACAACTGCGCCCGTACTTGACACGGCCCTACTGTCCTCGGTCTGATGGACACGGTTGGTTCAGGTTGCATGTCATGCTCCATCCCCGGTATGGAGGATGCGGGCTGCATTTTCCTCTTCGGCTATAACCCTGCCGATTCGCACCCCATCGTCGCAAGGCGTATCGTGCGAGCCAAAGAAAAGGGTTGCAAGATCATCGTCGCCGACCCGCGCCATATCGAAACCGCGCGTATCGCCGATATCTACCTTCCGATCAAGAACGGTTGCAACGTTGCGTTCCTCAACGCCTTTGCCAACTGCTTGGTCAACGATGGCCTCTACGACAAGGAATTCGTCGCCGAGCACACGAACGGCTTTGACGAATGGTGGGAGACCATCAAGAACTACACTCCCGAATCCGTACAGGACATCACGGGTGTCGAGCCCGCGTTGATCCACCAAGCTGCCGAGATGTACGCCACGGCGAAGCCCTCTGCCATCATTGGCTGGGGTATGGGCGTATGCCAGCAGAAGCAGAACCTGAAGACGGTGCACACCATCGCCTCCATCGCCTGCGTTGCCGGCCAGATCGGCAAACCCAATTCCGGCCTCGCGCCCGTGCGTGGCCAGAATAACGTCCAGGGCTCCTGCGATATGGGCATGCTGCCCAACCTGTACCCTGGCTACCAGAAAGTCACCGACCCCGCAGTGCGTGCCAAGTTTGCCAAGGCTTGGGGCGTGCCCGAGGAAAAGCTCCCGCTCGAGGAGGGCTACAAGCTCACCGACCTGGGCCACCTGGTCGACGAGGGCAAGGTGCACTGCTTCTACAACTACGGCGAGGACCCGGTGCAGACCGAGCCCGATTCGGCCGGTATGCGCAAGACGCTCTCCGAGCTGGATCTGTTCATTTGCCAGGACATCTTTATGACGCAGACGACCATGCTCGCCGACGTCATCCTGCCCGCTACCTCTTGGGGCGAGCACGAGGGTGTCTTTACTGCATCCGACCGTAGCTTCCAGCACTTTGACGCGGCTGTTCCGCCCAAGGGCGAGTGCCGTCACGACTGGGAGATCTTCGCGGACCTGTCCACGCGCATGGGCTATCCCATGCACTACGACAACACCGAGCAGATCTGGAACGAGTGCATTAGTCTGTGCCCCAACTTTGTGGGCGCGACCTACGAGAAGATGGCTCCCGAGGGCGGCTACGCCCAGTGGCCCGTCAAGAGCACCGATGTGAACGACCACGGTACGCCTGACATGTTCGCTGGTGGCAAGTTCACCACCAAGGACGGCCGCGCCAACCTGATGGCGCACGACTGGGAGGCGCCCTCCGAGCTTCCCGACGATGAGTACCCGCTCATCCTGTGCACCGTCCGCGAGGTCGGCCACTACAGCTGCCGTTCGATGACCGGCAACTGCAAGACGCTGGCGCTGCTTGCCGATGAGCCCGGTTTTGTCCGCATGAATCCCGCGGACGCCCAGGCGCGCGGCATCAAGAACGGCGACATCGTCTCGATTCACAGCCGCCGCGGCCAGGTATACAGCCGCGCCGACGTGAGCGACCGTATCAACAAGGGCACGGTCTATATGACCTACCAGTGGTGGATCGGCAAGTGCAACGAGCTGACCATGCACAAGGTCGACCCGGTCTCGCATACGCCCGAGGACAAGTTCTCCGCCTGCCAGGTCGACGCCATTGCCGACCAGGTCTGGGCCGAGGGCGAGGTCGAGCGTCAGTACACCGAGCTCAAGCAGGCTCTGGTGGATGCCGCCGCTCCCCAAGACGTTGAGCCCGGCGCCGCCAAGTTCGACGACGAGGCGCACGTGAACCAAATCGTGTAGTCCCGTTCTCGTTGGCTTTTTGGGCCGGGCGTCCCGTACGTTCGGGAGCCCGGCCCGTTATTTTGAAAGGAAGTGGGGATGAACCGCTTCATCGACATCAACCCGGAGAGGTGCATCGGCTGCGGAACATGCCAGTCCGCCTGTGCCGACGCCCACCGGATGCAGGGTCTTCAGGATACGCCGCGCCTGGCGCTCGTGAAGACCGGCGGTATTTCGGCCGCCCTTGCCTGCCACCATTGCGAGGGTGCCCCCTGCGCCGAGGTTTGCCCGGTGAATGCCATCGAGCACGATGGCGACCGCATCCACGTCAAGGAGCAGGAGTGCATCGGGTGCAGGCTGTGCGCCATCGCGTGCCCCTTCGGAGCCATCCATCCCGATGGCACGTCTATCGCCGGTGTCGCAGGCATGTGCGATCCGACGCCTTCGTATCCTAAGTCCCTGAGCAGCCTGCTTACGTGGGCTCCTGGCCAGTACACCTGCGCTGTCAAGTGCGACCTGTGCGCCTTCGATCCAGACGGCCCGCATTGTGTGGCGGCGTGCCCCACCAAGGCGCTGACCGTCATGGGCGGCGCGGCCGATCGCGAGCTCGACGAGGCCAAGCGCCTGCGCTCGATCGAAAACGGTCCGGCCGTCGACGTTACCGCTGTGGCCCAGGGCCTGTCAGAGAAAGCAGAAGGGAGCGTAAACAATGGATAGCATGACGCTGTTTATCGCATCGCTTGCCGTCTCGTGCATCGGTGCGCTCGCCTCGGTTCTGCTGATCAAGGCCGATAACGCCGCCAAGACCGCCGGCTGCCTTATCGGCGCCGTCGCGGCCGTGCTGTCGTTCATCGCGGGCCTCGAGGCCGTGCTTGGCGACGTTTCGTCCCTCAACACGGTCTTCTTCTTCCCGTTCGCCCGTCTCGAGCTCTTGCTCAACGGCCTTGCGGGCCTGATCGTGGTCCTCATCTCGATTCTCGCCTTTGCGGGCTTCATCTACGGTCTGTCCTACTTCGACGAGTACCCGGGCAAGGTCGGGCGCGCCGGCTTCTTTATGAACACCTTCGTCGCCTCGATGATGCTCGTCATCACCGCCGACAACGTGTTCTGGTTCCTGGTCGCCTTTGAGCTCATGTCCCTTACGAGCTACTTCCTTGTCGTTATCGAGGAGAACAAGAACTCCATTAGGGGCGGTTGGCTCTACTTCGTCATCGCGCACGTGGGCTTCGTTCTCATCATGGCGAGCTTCCTGCTCATGACCAACGGCGTGGGCGGTTCCTTCAGCTTCAGTGATTTCCGTACGCATGACTTTGGACCCGCCGTCTCCTCCGCGTGCTTCGTCCTCGCGTTCTTCGGATTTGGCGCGAAGGCCGGTATCATTCCGCTGCACTCCTGGCTGCCCCAGGCGCACCCCGAGGCGCCGTCCAACGTGTCCGCCCTCATGTCCGGCGGCATGATCAAGATCGGCATCCTGGGAATCCTCAAGGTCGGTCTCGACCTGCTCGCGGGTTCGGGCGTCCAGCTCTGGTGGGGCCTCATGGTCCTGGTCTTCGGATCCATCTCGTCGGTCCTGGGTGTCGTCTACGCCCTCCACGAGCACGACATCAAGCGCCTGCTTGCCTATCACTCCGTCGAGAACATCGGCATCATCTTGCTCGGTGTCGGCGCGTCCATGACGGCGCACGCCCTGGGCAACGACGTCATCGCGACGATCGCGCTCATGGCCGCCCTCTACCACACGCTCAACCACGCCATGTTCAAGGGCGAGCTGTTCCTCGGCGCGGGCTCCCTGCTCTATGCCACGGGTACGCGCAACATGGAGAAGATGGGCGGTCTGTTCCGCCGCATGCCGGTCACGGCCGTCTGCTTCCTCATCGGTGCCCTTGCCATCTCGGCCATCCCGCCGCTCAACGGCTTCGTTTCCGAGTGGTTCACCTACCAGTCCCTGTTCAACATCTCGACGCTCTCCGACCCGGTCGTCATGGTGTTCGCCGTCGCCTCCGCGGCCGCCCTCGCCATCACCGGTGCCCTGGCCGTCACGTGCTTCGTGAAGGCCTACGGCGTCTCGTTCGCGAGCAGCCCTCGTTCCCAGGAGGCCGCGAACGCCAAGGAGTCCCCGGCTCCGATGTTGTTCTCGCAGATGCTCCTCGCGGCCATCTGCGTGGTACTGGGAATCGGCTCCCCGGTCATCGCCCCGGTTCTGGGCGACGTCGCCCAGAGCGTGCTTGCCGGCTCCGCCGTCACAGCCACCTCGGGCGTGTCTCTCGTGAACGAGATTTCCGGTGCCGCCACCTCCACCCCCGCGATCGCCATTGCGCTCGTGGTCCTCACCGGCCTCGCGTTCGCGTTGAGGTCCTGCCTCGGCGCCAAGGCCCCCGCTAAGAAGACCGACCCTTGGGCGTGCGGCTACGAGCCCAACGAGCACATGCCCGTCGTCGCCACGAGCTTCGCGTCCGACGTCGAACTCTTCATGGGCCCGCTCTACACCCTGCGCGAGGTATGCACCAAGATCTGCTGGTCCATCGCGCACGTGTTCCAGAAGCTCACCGGTGTCGCCCAGGGCGTTGAGCCCCTGCCCGACCGTTTCCTGGTCGATGCACCGAGCGAGGGTGCCGACAAGCTGGCCGGCCTCGCCTCCAAGATCGAGGGCGGCAACTACTCCGTATACATCTGCTACATCGTCGCGGCGCTCGTGGTCTTCCTCGTGCTCGCCGTGGTCATGGTCTAGAGAGGGGAGAGGATATTATGAACATCGTTCTTGCGATGGCGCAGGGCCTCGTGGTCATGCTGGTCGCGCCCTTCTTCTCCGGCCTCGCCCGTGTGATTCGCGCGAAGATGCACAATCGCCGCGGTCCGTCCATCCTTCAGGATTACCGGGACCTCGCGAAGCTCATGGCGCGTCCCGAGTCCGTGAGTTCCGACTCGAGCTTCGTGCTGCGCATCATGCCGCCGCTGTTCCTCGCGGTGTCGTTTATGCTCGCCATGGGCCTGCCCATGTTCACGCTCCAGAGCCCCATGCCCGTCTTTGGTGACGCCATCACCATCATGTACGCGCTCGCGCTGTCCCGCTTCTTCTTCGCGCTGTCCGGCGTGGATTCCTCCAACGCCTACGCGGGCTTCGGCGGTATCCGCGAGCTCCTCATGAGCGTGCTCATCGAGCCGTCCATGCTCATCGCGCTGTTCACCGTCGCCATCGTGTGCGGCTCCACGGACATTGCGACCATGGGTCAGCACATCGTTACGGGCAACGTCTCGAGCGTCGTCGCCGTTATCCTCGCCGGCGTCGCCTTCGCGGCCGCCTGTTACATGGAGCTCGGCAAGCTTCCGTTCGATCAGGCCGAAGCCGAGCAGGAGCTCCAGGAGGGCCCGCTCGCCGAGCTCTCCGGCCCGTCCCTGGCCATGATGAAGCTCGCCATGGGCATGAAGCAGGTCGTGGTCGTCGCTTGGTTCACCTCCATCTTCATCCCCTGGGGAGAGCCCGCGACCATCGGCGTCACCGCTCTCGTGGGCGCCGTCGTCTTCCTCGTCAAGTGCCTGGTCGATTTCGTCGTCTGCGGCGTGCTCGAGAACTCCGTTTCCCGTTCGCGCTTCAAGGTGCTCGGTAACCAGACCTGGGCCGTCGTCGGCATCGCGGTCCTCGCGTTCGTCTTCGTCGTCGTAGGCGTGTAGGGAGAAGGGAGAAACTATGTCAATCGAATCGAGCTTGTCCCTCTTTGCCATGGTGGCGATCGCCGTCCCCATGCTGGGCTCCCTGCTCATCGTCATGCTGCCGCGTCCCTACGCTAAATGGATCTGCGCCTTTGCCGGCGGCATCGCCACGGTCGCTTCCGTTGGCTTGGCCGCGACGTTTGCCGGAAACGGCATGAACGCGGTCGATGTAACCTGGGCGAGTATGGGCCAGACCTTGGTCATGGGCTTCATATTCGACCGGATGAGCACGCTGCTCGCACCCGCGTTCGTCGCTATCGGCCTGCTCGTCGTCATCTATTCGTTCCCGTACATGAGCGATAAGAACAAGGAGCATCCCGACGCGCCCCGTCGCCGCTTCTACGTGTACTTCTCCACGTTCATCGGCGCCATGGCCGGTCTCGCCTACAGCTCCACCATCGTCGGCCAGCTCGTTTTCTTCGAGATCACCGGCGTGTGCTCCTGGGGCCTCATCAGCTACTACATGACGCCCACGGCCAAGAAGGCCGGTATGAAGGCGCTCATCATCACCCATATCGGCGCTCTGGGACTCTACATCGGCGCGGCCTTCCTGTTCGCCGGAACCGGCACGTTCGCGCTGAGCGCGATCTCCCAGCTCGATTCCGGTATGAAGACCGTCGTGCTGCTGCTCATCCTGTTCGCCGCTTGGGCCAAGTCCGCCCAGTTCCCGCTCTACATGTGGCTGCCCTCCGCAATGGAGGCCCCCACGCCCGTTTCCGCCTACCTCCATGGCGCGTCCATGGTGAAGGTCGGCGTGTGCGTGTTCGCCCGCGCTCTTGCGAGTGCCGGCGATATCCCCGAGATCGTCGGTTGGGTCGCCATCATCGACGCCGTCGTGACCATGCTCTTCGGCTTCCTCATGTACCTGCCCCAGAAGGATATGAAGCGCCTGCTCGCCTTCTCGACGATCGCGCAGCTCGCCTACGTGTTCTTCGGCCTGGGCCTCTCCGTGTTCGGAAGCCAGATGGCGTTCAACGGCGCCGTCGAGCACATCTTCAACCACGCGTTCACCAAGACCCTGTTCTTCCTCATCGCCGGCTCCCTCAGCTTCACGCTGGGAACCCGTATGTTGCCCAAGATCCAGGGCCTCATGAAGAAGTACCCGGTCACGGGCGTGGGCTTCGCGGTCGCCGCGACCGCTATCGCCGGCGTGCCCCCCATGAGCACGTTCTTCTCCAAGTTCCAGATTATTTCCGGTGGCTTCGCGGTTGGTGCTTCCAACACGGTCATCTTCGTCCTCGTGTGCGTCATGGTCGTCGAGACCGTCGCCACCTTCGCATGGTTCCTGCGTTGGATGGGTAAGGTCCTGCCCGGTGAGCCGAGCGAGACCGTGGCCGCCGGCCAGCCCCTTCCGCGCGCCATGGCGTTCGTGTTCGTCGTCCTCATGATCATGGTCGTCGTCGCCGGTCCTCTGTCCTCTAGTTGGATGGGTTAGGAGGTAGGACATGGGTTATTCGTTAGTCAATATCCTGGGCGGTCTTCTGATCGTGACCTCCACCATGGTGGTCGTCTCGAAGACCATCCCGTCCGCCATTAAGTGGTACGCGATCCAGTCGGTTGTCCTGGTGGGCGTGCTGCTCACCCTGGGCCTCACCACCGGTGCCACCGAGCTTCTCATGTGGGCCGCGTCGGCCTTCGTCACCAAGGTGATCCTCGTTCCGTTCATTCTCAACCGTGCCTACAAAAAGATGGGTTCGCCTGCCGATAGCACGCTGACCTCCTCCATCAAGCCGGCCTGGACCATCATCCTCACCGGTCTGGAGGTGGCCATCTGCTTCGCGGTGGTCACGCGCCTGAGCCTGCCCACCGCTGAGGTGGCTACTCCGGCCCTCGCCATCAGCTTCGCGCACTTCTTCGTCGGCCTCACGTGCATCATCTCCCAGCGCAACATCCTCAAGCAAATCTTCGGGTACTGCCTTATGGAGAACGGTAGCCACGTGACGCTCGCCCTGCTCGCGCCCACGGCCCCCGAGATCATCGAGATCGGCATCGCCACCGACGCCATCTTTGCCGTCATCATCATGTCCATCGTCGTGCGTCGCATTTGGGACGACTCCCACTCGCTCGATGCGCGCGACCTGACCGAATTGAAGGGGTAGGCCATGGATGTTTCAATGCTGACGGTCGCCCTGCTCGCTTGTCCCCTCGTGTTCTCCCTGATTATGGCTGCGCTCCCCAAGACGACGTCCTACAGCGTCTTTGCGGGGCTCAACACCATCTCCGTCGCGGCGACCCTCGTCCTTTCGGTCGTCACCGCGGGAACCATGCTCTCGAGCGGGCAGAATATCGACGCTTTGGGCCTGTGGCTCCATCTCGATTCGCTCTCGTCGATCTTCGTCCTTCTGGTAGGCATCATCGGGTTCATCACCGGCGTGTACTCCATCTCCTATATCAAGATCGATATCGAGGAGAAGACCATGCCGGCCGAGCGCACCAAGCAGTACTACGCGCTGTTTAGCCTGTTCGTTTTCACGATGCTGCTCGCCTGCCTGTCCAACAACATCATCCTCACCTGGGCGGCGGTCGAGGCCACCACGTTGTCGACCGTGTTCCTCGTGGGCATCTACAAGAACAAGCAGGCGCTCGAGGCGTCTTGGAAGTACGCGATGGTCTGCACCGCCGGCGTGGCCTTCGGCCTGTTCGGCACGCTGCTCATCTACGCGAACGCCGCCGATATCATGCCCAACGCGCATGAGGCAGCCTTCCTCACCTCCATCATGCCCTACGCCGACCAGTTCGACCCGATGCTCGTGCGCCTCGCGTTCGCGTTCATCGTCATCGGCTTCGGCACCAAGGCGGGCCTGTTCCCCATGCACACTTGGCTGCCCGACGCGCACTCCCAGGCTCCGAGCCCGGTCTCCGCGCTGCTCTCGGGCGTGCTGCTCAAGTGCGCCATGCTGGTGATCATCCGCTTCTACTCCCTGTCCATCATCACGGTGGGCGACACCTATCCGCGTACGCTCCTGCTCATCCTGGGCACGCTGTCCATCCTGGTGGCCGCCCTGTGCATCTTTAAGCAGGACGATATCAAGCGCCGCTTCGCGTACTCCTCCGTCGACAACGTCGGCGTGGTCGCGCTGTGCCTGGGTATCGGTGGTCCGCTCGGTATCGCCGCCTGCCTGCTGCACTGCATCTTCCACGGTTTCACGAAGGCGCTCGCCTTCTGCATGGCCGGTAACATCCAGCACATCTACCACACCCGCGACCTGAACAAGATCAAGGGCGTCGTCGAGATCGCTCCCGTCACGGCAGCGCTCACCATCATCGCCCTGCTCGCGCTCGCCGCCTTCCCGCCGTTCGCCCTGTTCATCTCCGAGTTCCTCACCTTCGTGGCCGGCGTCCAGTCCGGTCCCATCTGGGTGGTCGTGCTCGTGGCCATTGGCCTCACCGGCGTGTACTTTGCCCTTACCGGCATCGCGCTCAAGTCCATCTTCGGCAAGGCGCCCGAGGGCATGAAGCGCCACGAGGTGCCCGCCCTCATGATCATCCCCGAGATCGCCCTCGCGATCGTGGTCATGTGGTTCGGTATCGCCACCCCGGTCGCCATCACGAGCGGCGTCGAGGATGCAACGTCCGTCGTTTTGAACCAGAGCGTCGAAGAGCTCCACGAGGCTCCTCTCTACCGCATGGTGTTCAGTTCCCAGACCAAGACAAGCGAGGTGAATTAGCACCATGGCAGAACCTGAAAAGAAGGACTACGCTCGTCGTTGCGAAAGCCACGTCGAGGCCCTGCGCCGCGCCGTTCCGGGCTGCATCGAAAAGGTCGAGTGGCAGTGCGAGGACCAGCTGACGATTACCGTCAAGCAGGACAAGCTGCCCGAGGCCGTCCACTACCTGTACTACGAGCGCTACGGCTGGATTCCCGTGATCATCGGCAACGATGAGCGCAGCCTGTGCGGCCGTTACGCCGTGTACTACGTCATCTCCATGGAGGGGGAGGACCCCGGCTGGGTGACCGTCCGCACCGAGGTCGATCCCGCCAAGATGACGTTCCCGTCTGTGACGCCGTTCGTCCCCGCCTGCGTGTGGGGCGAGCGCGAGCTGCGCGACATGTTTGGCCTGATCCCCGAGGGTCTGCCCGACCGTCGTCGCCTGGTGCTGCCCGACGATTGGCCCAGCGGCCTGTACCCGCTGCGCAAGGACTCCATGGACTACCGCTTCCGTCCCGCTCCCGCGAGTGACATGGAAAACTACGAGTTCTTGGCCGATACCAAGGGCAAGGAGACGACGCTTGTCCCCATGGGCCCGTTGCACATCACCTCCGACGAGCCCGGCCACTTCCGCCTGTTCGTTGAGGGCGAGACGATCGTCGACGCCGACTACCGTCTGTTCTACGTGCACCGCGGCATGGAGAAGGTCGCCGAGACGCGCCTGAACTATGACGCCGTGACGTTCCTCGCCGACCGCATCTGCGGCATCTGCGGCTGCGCCCACTCGGTGGCCTATGCCGAGGCCGTCGAGCGCGCACAGGGCATCCATGTCCCGCCGCGCGCCCAGTACATCCGCGCCATCATGCTCGAGGTCGAGCGTCTGCACTCGCATCTGCTCAATATTGGCCTCGCATCGCACTACACCGGCTTCGACTCCGGCTTCCAGCAGTTCTTCCGCGTCCGCGAGAAGTCCATGGACCTGGCCGAGAAGCTCTCCGGTCACCGCAAGACCTACGGCCTCAACGTGATCGGCGGCGTGCGTCGCGACATTTTGGCCGAGCAGAAGCTCTCCACGCTCACGACCATCCACCAGCTGCGCTCCGAGGTTCAGGAGCTCGTCGACATGCTGCTCTCTACGCCCAACTTTATCGAGCGTACGAGTGGTATCGGCATTCTGGACCGCAAGATCGCTCGCGACTTTTCGCCGGTCGGCCCGCTCATGCGTGGCTCGGGCTATGCCCGCGACGTGCGCTTTGACCATCCCTTCGACGGCTACGCCGATCCGGATGTTCAGAAGATGCATGCTGCCACGGCAGACACCTGCGATGCCTTCGGCCGCACCGCCGTCCGCATCCAGGAGGTCTACGATTCGATCGACATGATCGAGACCATGCTCGAGAACTGCCCGTCGGGTCCCATTCTTACCACGGATTGGGAGTACACCCCGCACAAGTACGCCATCGGCGCCACCGAGGCTCCGCGCGGCGAGGACGTGCACTGGGCCATGCTCGGCAACAACCAGAAGTGCTACCGCTGGCGCGCCAAGGCGGCCACGTACAGCAACTGGCCGGTCCTGCGCTACATGTTCCGCGGCAACACCGTGGGCGACGCGGCGCTGATCGTCGGCTCGCTCGACCCATGCTACTCCTGCACCGACCGCGTGACGGTGACCGATGTCGCCGCCAAGCGCGACCACGTGCTCGACAAGGAGCAGTTCGAGAACGTCTGGCGCGACAAGTCGCCGCTTGCGGGCGAGGGCACCATGGCCGCTCCGCTCGATGAGGAGGCGCTCTAACATGCTGAAGCTTTGGAAGGTTAACGCCAAGGCCGGCGACGCGACGGTCAAGTACCCGTTTGCGCCGTTCCCCACCAATAAGGACATGCGCGGCAAGCCCGAGCACAATGCCGAGCTCTGCATCGCCTGCGGTGCCTGCGGCGTGGCGTGCCCGGCCGATGCCATTCGCATGGACACCGACCTTGCGGCCGATACCATTACCTGGTCGATCGACTACGGTCGCTGCATCTTTTGCGGCCGCTGCGAGGAAGCCTGCCCCATGGAGGCCATCAAGCTCACCGAGGAGTTTGAGCTGGCCGTCATGAGCAAGGACGACCTCACCAGCAAGAGCGTCTATACGCTCGAGCACTGCTCGCGCTGCGGCAAGCCGTTTGCCCCGCACAAGGAGATCGACTACGCTAAGCGCCTGCTGCAAAAGGCCGGCGGCATGGAGGCCGAGCAGGCTGCCCGTACCGTCGGTATGTGCCAGGAGTGCAAGCGCGAGCTCGACGCCCTGCGCGCCGCATCGGCCGTAAAGACCGGCAACGCTGCCGGCATGGCTGCCAACGAGACGCTTGCGTCCGGCGAGCCCCAGGGCCCCGGCATGGAGTATCTGGGCGGCCACGGCGTGAACCCGGAGTATATCGACCGCGAGCTCAACCCCGATGCGCCCGAGATTCCCGCCGGTCCGGCGCCGGTCGAGGGCATCATCATGGATTTTGAAACGAAGGAGGAGTAACCATGGCCGAACCCACGCTTTTGCCCGAGCGGCTTCAGTACCGCCCGACCAAGATCGAGCTCGACGAGAGCATCGAGAAGGCCAAGGCGACCCTTCTTAAGAAGATCAAGCGCTCGGTGTACGTCTACCGTGTCGACTGCGGCGGCTGCAACGGCTGCGAGATCGAGATCTTCGGTTCCATCACGCCCGTCTTTGACGTCGAGCGTTTTGGCATCAAGGTCGTGCCTTCGCCCCGTCACGCCGACGTGCTGCTGCACACCGGTGCCGTGACGCGTGCCATGCGCATGCCGGCCCTGCGCGCTTTTGAGGCCGCACCCGATCCCAAGATCGTAGTGTCCTATGGCGCGTGCGGCTGCACCGGCGGCATCTTCTACGACAACTACTGCGTCTGGGGCGGCACGGACAAGATTCTGCCGGTCGATGTCTACATCCCCGGCTGCCCGCCCAGCCCCGCGCAGACCATCTACGGCTTTGCCATGGCGCTCGGTCTGCTGGACCAAAAGCTCCATGCCGAGACCACGGTGGAGGCCGCCGGCGAGCAGGCCGATATCCTGCACCCCGGCGTGCCGTACAAGCTGCGCGTTGCCATCGAGCGTGAGGCTCGCGCCATGAGCGGCTACCGTTACGGTCGCGATTTGGCCAATGAGTTTATGGATACGCTCGAGGGCGCGCCCAAGGGCGATATCCGCGGTGCCATGGCGCTGCTCATCGATAAGCAGGACGATCCGCGCCGCGTCGAGGTGTACTCGGCGCTGCAGGATCTGGTGCTGGCCGGAGGTCGCTAGATGGAGCTCACGGACCGCTCTGGTTACTTTGCGGGCCCCGGTATGCTCGGCGGCTCTTTTGGCGATGCCTCGCGCGCAAGCGACGAGGCCGCCGAGGGCGTCGCCGACCCCTGCCTGGGCCATGCGCCCGACCAGGTGGTCTTCTATGAGCTCACGCGTAAGTTTGTGGAGACCGAGGAAGACGTTCCCCAGGAGGCCTGCGACGTGCTGTACTACACGCTCGCCGTGGGCCACCACACCGGCGTGCTCGACTGCTTTGAGCCGCGCCTGTCGGTGCCGGTGGATGTGTTCTATTCGCTCGTCGACGCGCTGCCGGAGGGGGAGGCCAAAACCAAGTTCGAGGCCATCCGCTCCTTTGGTGAGTGCCAGCTCGATAAGGCGGCGGTGCCGTCGCTGCTCGAGGCCTGCGATGCGCTGCTCGACGAGCGCGGTTTTCGCGGTTCTGCCAAGGCCGGCATCTCGGTGTTCGATGACGACTTTGGCCTGCATGCCCAGCAGGTCGCGTTCTTAATGAAGTTCCGCGATCTGGTGGAGCGCGTGCGCGATGTGTCGGGCGTGTATCTGACGGGGAGGTTGCAGTAATGGGTCGCGTTGTGGATGGTCGTGTGAACGGCGCCCCGTTTGCGGGTATCGTGCTCACGGCGGGAAGCGTGCTGCGTGCCGACGATGCCGCCGGCCCCGTGCTCTCCAAGAAGATGGAGGACGCGCCGCTTGCCGGCTGGTACACCATCGATGGCGGTCAGACACCCGAGGATGACATCATCGAGGTCAAGCGCGAGCGTCCGCCGCGTTTGGTTTTGGTCGATGCCGCCGACATGGCGCTGCCCGTCGGCGCCATCCGCTTGCTCGACAAACGTGACGTGGCCCGCAAGTCGATGTTCACCACGCATTCGCTTCCCTTGTCGATTCTGATCGAAGAGATTGAGCAATCGTGCGAAGATATCGTCTTCATAGGGATTCAGCCGGGCGATACGGAGTTCTACAACCCCATGTCCCCGGAGGTCTTTGAGGCTGTCGACGCCGTTTACGACGCCGTGGCCGCCAACGACTTTTCCCACTTTGTCCGCTTGGGGCAAGAGCAGTAGGAGCACTTGTTCCATTTTGTTAGGAAAGAAGTGATTGACATGGCAGATTCCAAGGTGGAGTATCCCACTCCCGATTGCCTGGCGCCCGCCGCGATCGAGGCCAAGACCGAGGCCGCCGGCGTGACCAAGGCCAACCTGCCGGTCGCTAAGGCCTTTCTGTTGGCAATGTTCGCCGGCGCGTTCATCGCCTTCGGCGGCCTGTTCTTTACCGTGTTCTTGAGCGATAGCACGCTGGGCTGGGGCGCTCAGCGCGTCGTGGGCGGTCTGTGCTTTTGCTTGGGCCTGGTGCTGGTGCTGGTGTGCGGCGCCGAGCTGTTTACCGGCAATTCTCTTATGGTCTGCGCGCTCAAGAGCAAAAAGATCACTCTGGCCCAGATGCTCAAGGCCTGGGTCGTCGTGTGGGTCGGCAATTTTGTCGGCGCTCTGTTCATCGTCTTTTTGGTGTACATGGCCGGCATCTACAAGTTCAACGGCGAGGCGGTCGCCAATTCCATGGTGAGCGTCGCCGCCGGCAAGGTGACGATCGACTGGGTGACGATCTTCTTCCGCGGCATCCTGTGCAACATCTTTGTGTGCCTTGCCGTGTGGATCGGTACCGCCGGCAAGACCGTGGTCGATAAGGTCGTGGGCATTCTGCTGCCCATCGCCGCCTTTGTGGCCTGCGGTTTTGAGCACTGCGTTGCCAACATGTACTTTTTGCCCATGGGTGCCGTGATGCACGCGTGCGGCTATGGTGCCGACGTTGCCGGCGCCGATGCACTCAACGTCGCGGGCATTGCGTTTAACCTATCCGCCGCCACGCTGGGCAACATCGTGGGCGGCGCGGTTCTGATCGCGCTCGGCTACTGGTTTATCTACGCCAAGAAGTCCGAGGCGTAAGGTACCGTCTGTTTGACGTTGGGCCTCCCGCGGGGCGTTGCCGTGCGGGAGGCTATTTGGGTCTGGGGCTCGTTGTCGGGCTGTTGGCCTGTTGTGTTTGGCTGATGAAAGGGGTAATCGAGATGGCATCTGCTGTGAAGCGTGACGGTCGCGCTGTGGTGACCACATGCGGGGGATGCTATGCCGATTGCGCCTTTGCGGCCCATGTTGAGGGTGGGCGTGTGGTGGCCGAGTTGCCGGTGCCGGGGCATCCGTGCGCGGCGCGTGCCCTCTGCGCCCGCGGACGGCATCGCCTGGCAATGCCGTTTGACGAGCGCGACCGCATTGTGCACCCCATGCGACGCCGCCGGGATGGCTCGGGGTTTGATGCGATTACCTGGGACGAGGCGTTTGCTCAGATTGCCGAGCGCCTTTTGGGGATTGTTGACGAGCATGGGCCCCGTGCGCTGGGCATGACACTTGGTGTGCCCTCGTTCGACCGCTACTGGGCGTATCGTTTTATGCATGCGCTGGGTTCGCCCAACGTGTACGGTGCCGATGGCGCCTGCGAGGTAAGCCGTCTCACTGGTTGGGAGCACAGCCTGGGCTATAGCCCCGCCTCCGACCTTGCGCATACCGACTGCATCATGTACTTGGGGCGTTCCATTGTCGATTCGTCGACGACGGGGGCCGTCGATGCGCTCAACGATGCCCGTCGCCGTGGGGCGAAGATTATCGTGGTCGACCCCCGGCGCAGCGGCTCGGCTGCGCTTGCCGACCGCTGGCTGCGCGTGCGCCCGGGCTGCGATTTGGCACTACTGCTGGGCATCGCCCACGTGCTGATTGCCGAGGACTTGTACGACCACGAGTTCGTTGCCCGCTATACCACGGGTTTTGACGAGCTGGCGCAGGCGGCCCGTGCTTGGACGCCCGAGTGGGCCGAGTCGATGTGCGACGTGCCGGCCGCAGAGCTTGTCGCTACGGCGCGCGATCTCGCTGCCTCCGCGCCTGCCGCTGTGGTAGATGCGGGCTTTCATGGTGGCATCGGTATCGCGTATGCTAATAGCACCCAGACCGCGCGTGCTATCTGCTTGGTCGATGTGCTTCTGGGCTGCATCGGACATGCGGGCGGCGCGCTCAATCCGCCCACGCCGCTTGTGTTGGGTGACCTCGATCCCGCACGCTTTGCGATGCCGCCGGTACCGCGCGGGCCCAAGCTGGGGTCCGAGCGCTATCCACTGGTCGATCCGGTGCGCGGCCTGTGCACGACCATCGGCCAGTCGATTCTTGCCGGCGATTTGCGTGGACTCATCGTCTATGCCAGTAACCCCGGTGCGGGCTATGGCAATGCACAGGCTTGGTTGGGTATTTTGCAGCGGCTCGACTTGCTCGTGACAATTGATATTCGCTGGTCCGAGACGGCGCGTGCTTCTGATTTCGTGCTGCCCGACGTGACGTATCTGGAGGCCGACCGTGGCGTGGGCACGGTCGTGGGCCGCAATGACGCGCGCGTGTTCTACCGCAATGCCGTGCTGCCCGTGCAGCATGACGACACACGTCCTGGTCGGGAGATTTTTGCCGGTCTGGCGCAGGCGTGTGGCGTGGGCGAGTACTTTCGGTTTACGTCCGACGATCTGGCGGCGGCACAGGTGGCACCTTTTGGGATTGATCTGGACGAGCTCAAGGAGCGCGGCTGGGCCGACACGGGTGTTGCGTTGCCGTCGCGTACGGGCGAGCCGGCGGTTCCCTTGGATGGCGGCAAAATTGCGCTGGCTAGCGACATGTGGGAGCGAGCCGGCATGAGTCGTGTGCCCAACTGGATCGCTCCCATGGTGGAGCCTGGCCCGGGGATGTTTCGCCTCATTAGCGGCAACCGTCCCTTTGAGTCGCACACTTCGCGCAGACTCGCGGCGGCTGGCGCCGCCGAGGCGGGCTCGGATCTGGATGCCGTGCAGATGAATGCCGATGCCGCCGCGCGCATGGGCATTGCCGATGGCGAGGTCGTCGAGCTTGTGAGCGACATGGGCCGCGATCGCGTGCGCGTGGAGACGACGCCGTATCTGCATCCGGCGTGCATCTTTACGTCGGCCGCCCCCGGCGGACGTTCGTTTGGCGCCGATGCCGGTGGCGCTCAAGCCTTGGGCGTGGGCCCACTCGACCATACACCGTTGCGTTGGGACCCGTTGACGGGCGCCGCACTCACCCAGGAAAACGCCGTTCGCGTGGAAAAGATCGCGTCGCGCGAGGATAATAGCGATTGATTGACTCAGCCGATCGAATTGGCTGATAGTTTGACGTTCGAACGATTGATTCACCTTTGGTTTTGAAAGGCCGCACATGAGCGATAGCCAGAACATGTCCGATGAGGTACGCGCCCGCCTGCGCGCCATTCCTTCCGTCAACGAGCTGCTTGCCGAGTGGCCGGTAGTGAAGGCGGCGGGGGAGACCTGCGACGCGGTGGTGCATGCCGCCGTGACGGCCGAGCTCGACGAGGAGCGCGCAGCCATTCGCGCCGGTGCTGCCCCGCGCTCTAAGCGCGACCTAGCCTCGGCCATCGAGTGGCGTGCGCATCGCTCCGCGCTGCCGAGCCTGCGTCCCGCCGTCAACGCCACGGGTGTGGTTATCCATACCAACTTGGGTCGCGCCCCGCTCGCGGAATCAGCTGTCAAAGCCGTGGCCGAGGTCGCGCGCGGGTATAGCACGCTCGAGTACAGCGTCGACACCTGTTCGCGCGGGTCGCGCAAGGAGCACGCCGCGCAGCTGATCCGCTCACTCACCGGTGCCGAGGACGCGCTCGTGGTCAACAACAATGCCGCCGCGGTGCTGCTGGTGCTTGCCACCCATGCCGCGGGTAAAGAGGTCATCGTCAGCCGCGGCGAGCTTGTCGAGATTGGCGGCAGCTTCCGCATCCCCGATGTCATGGCGGCTTCGGGCGCCAAACTCGTCGAGGTCGGCGCCACCAACCGCACGCACCTGGCAGATTATGAGCAAGCCATCACACCCGATACGGCCATGATCCTCAAGGTCCATCCTTCCAACTATCGCATCGAGGGCTTTCACGAGGAGGTGGGTTCTCGGGAGCTTGCGGCGCTTGCTCACAAGCATGGCCTGCTGTTCTACGAGGACCAGGGCTCGGGCGCGCTGTTGCCCGACGACATCTTGGTGCGCGGCGGCGAAGAAACCACGCCGGCTTCGGTTTCGGCAGGGCTCGATCTGGTGTCGTGCTCGGGCGATAAACTGCTCGGTGCCGCACAGGCGGGCATTATCATGGGCCGTCGTGACCTGGTCCGGGCCTGTGGGTCACATCCTCTTATGCGCGCCCTGCGCCCGGGCAAACTGGCTCTGTCGGCGCTCGAGGCCACGCTGCGTATCTACATGGACGGCGCTGATGTTGCCCATCGCGATATTCCGGTGCTCAGCATGCTTACGCTGCCGCAGGCCCATTTGGAGCGACGTGCCCGCAAGCTGCGCGATCGTATGGTCGCCTGGCTCGATAAGGCCGGTTGCCCGTGCGTCGTTCAGGTGGAGATCGTCGAGGAATCGTCGACCCCCGGTGGTGGCTCGCTGCCTACTGTGGAGTTGCCCACGATGTGCGTTGCCGTGCGCCCGGTCGACGGGCGCCTTTCCGTCGACGCTCTCAAGCGCTCGCTCGTCCAAGACTTCGATACGCCGGTCGTCACGCGCGCCTCGCACGACCGCATTCTGTTTGACGTCCGTACGCTCGTGGGTGACCGCGATATCGAGACGGCGGCATCGACGCTCGTCGCGTGCGTTGAGAAGGCGATTGCTCGATGAGTGAGGTTCAAGCGCTGGTGGAGTGTCCCGTTATCGTTGGCACGGCGGGCCACGTCGACCACGGTAAGTCGGCGCTGATCGAGGCACTGACCGGCAAGAATCCCGACCGTCTGGAGGTTGAGCGCCGTCGCGGTATGACCGTGGAGCTGGGCTTTGGCGAGCTGGCGTTGCCGAGTGGCAAGATCGTTGGCCTGGTCGACGTGCCGGGCCACGCGCATTACTTGCGGGCCATGGTGCAGGGCGCCACAGGCATCGACGTTGCCGTGCTGGTGGTCTCTGCCGTCGAGGGCGTAATGCCGCAGACGCGCGAGCACGTGCACGTGCTGGAGCTGCTGGGCGTCACGCATATGGTGGTGGCGCTGACGATGTGTGACCTGGCCGATGCCGAGATGACCGAGCTTGCCGAGCTCGATGTCGATGACTTTTTGTCGGGTACCGTGTTTGCGGGCGCGTCGATTGTCCCCGTGTCGTCCAAAACCGGCGCGGGGATCGATGACCTGCTGGCTGCGCTCGATGAGCAGGTTGCCGCTTGCTGGGATTCCTGCCGCGACCGTGCCGGGCTCACCGATGCCGCACCGCGTCTGCCTATCGACCGCTGCTTTACGATCAAGGGCGCCGGCATCGTGGTGACGGGAACGCTGCACGATGCGCCGGTTGCGGTGGGCGATGAGCTCGTCGCACTGCCGTCGCGAACGGCCTGCCGCGTACGCGGGATCCAAGTGCATGGCGACACGCAGCAGGCGCTGCCCGGTCAGCGTGTGGCGCTCAACCTGGTGGGAGATGGCGTCGCTGCGCTCGATCGCGGTGAGATGCTCGGCGTGGAGGGTCGCTTTGGCCAGACGCTGCGCTTTATGATGGCGTTTACGTATTTGGGTCGCGAGGGAGCCAAGCCGCGTGTGCTCGAGTCGGGAGCGCGTGTTCACGTGATGGCGGGTACGGCCGAAGTCGTCGGCCGCATCATGTTCATGGAGGGCGAGGCCCCCATGGCGGTGGGCGAGACGCGAGTGGTGCAGGTGCGCTTGGAGGAACCGCTGCCGCTGCGCGCCGGCGACCATGCCGTGGTGCTGTCGTATTCGCCCGTGATGCTTATTGGCGGCGGGCGCGTGCTGCTTTCGCGTTGCCGTCGCTCGCGCGAGCTTTCGGAGGGGGAGCGCACGCTGCTTGCAGCGCTTGAGGCCGGCGATATCGCGGGCGGTGTGGGCGCTTGGCTAGCGTTGCAGACGCTGCCGGTTACGGCGGTTGATGTTGCCGAGGCTTTGGATCTCGGTGTCGGCGAGGTCGATGCCGCACTGCGCGGGCTGGTGGCGCAGGGCTCCGTTCGCAAGCTTGCCGTGGGTGATGCGGACCTCTTGGCGGACGCCGTGGTGCTCGACGCCGCGATGGATGCACTGGCGGCGACCCTGTCAGCCATGCATGCGGCGTCTCCCAAGGAGACGGGCTTTACGCCTGGCGCCGTTGCCCATGCTGCGTGGCCTGTTGCTGATGAAGACGTTGCCGCGGCTTTGATTGCCGAGGGCTGCTCTCGTGGCGTTTGCGCCGCCGAGGGCGCCGAAGTGTTCGACCCGCACTCCGCTGCCGCCGCGGCGCGCGTGGTACACGAGGCTTGCGAGCGCATCGTTTCCTTGCTGGACGAAGCTGGCCTCGATGCACCGACGTTGCCCGAGGTGGGCGAGCAACTGCAGCTCGATCGCGACACCATGACGCGCGCCCTGCGTGAGCTTTAGCTCTGTCTCTTATACACATCTCCGAGCCCACGAGACGCTCATGAA